>DATHOG010000009.1:0-6992 GCA_035485115.1 Candidatus Sulfotelmatobacter sp.
AAACCAGCCGGTGAGCGAACGTGTGTTGAAGACCGACCTGATCGTCGCCACCAAACGTTTCTCCAAGCCGCCCACGCTCATCATCCATGCCGACCGCGCCGCGACCTATGACCAGCTCGCGCACATCACTTTGCTGGCGCGCGGCGCGGGCATCACCAACGCCGTGCTCGCCACGCTGCCGCGCGTGACCGACCTCAAGCAATGAACGACGCCAGCGCCAGCCCGCCATTGGACGCGCCGCAAAATTCCAGCGGACTGTATAAAAAATTTCTATTGTTCGTCGCGCTGGCCATCGCCGCGCACCTGGCGCTCATCTTTGTGTTTGGCGCAAAAAAACAAATCGCAGTCCGGCCGCCGGTCAACGTGCCCCAACTGCAATTTGCGAACAATGCGGATGAATTGATGGAGCTGGACAATCCCGTCCTGTTCGCATTGCCGAATGCGCGTGATTTTTCATCGACCGTCTGGCAGAAAGCGCCCGCCATCACACAACCGCGGTTCCGCTATCACGAGAACCCGCGCTGGCTGCCGCTGACAACGGAAAATCTCGGCACAACGTTCGCGCAGTTCATGCAAACCAACGAGTTTGGCCGTTTCGTCCTGGATTTCAAACCCGCGCCGCAATTTGCCGCGCCAGTCGTGGATTTGACGGCGGACCTGCCGCGAAATTCCACACTCCAAATTTTGGGCGCGCTCACCCGGCGCAATTTGATTTCTTCCCCCGCCCTGCCCTCGCTGCCATTGAATGACATCATTGCACCAAGCAAGGTTCAACTGTTGGTGGACCAGGTTGGAAATGTCGTTTCCGTGGTCCTGTTGCCTCCGGAAAATTCGATTGAAGCCGCCGGACGCGCGGCCATTGCCGACACAAATGCCGTCGCCCTTGCGCTTAAGTTAAAGTTCTCCCCCGCACCCGAGCTGACGACGGGGCAGGCCATTTTCCGCTGGTACACGATCCCCGTGACGGCCACAAACCCGCCATGAAATCCAAAATCAAAAAAATCCTCGTCGTCGATGTTGGCGGCACGAATTTAAAAATTCATGTCACCGGCCTGCGTCAGCCGGTAAAGGTGCCGTCCGGCCCGCGAATGACCGCCGCGCGGATGGCGGCCGCCGTGAAAAAAATTTCCAGCGGCTGGCAGTTTGACGCCGTGAGCATCGGTTTTCCCGGACCGGTGAAGAACAACCGGCCGATGCGCGAGCCGCACAACCTCGGCGGCGGCTGGATGAAATTCGACTTTAAAAAAAATTTCGGCCGGCCGGTGAAGATGATCAACGACGCCGCGATGCAGGCGCTCGGCAGCCACGTTGGCGGACGCACGCTCTTTCTCGGCCTCGGCACCGGGCTGGGCTCGGCGATCGTGATCGACGGCGCGTTGCTGCCGCTGGAACTGGCACATCTGCCCTACAAAAAGAATAAAACCTACGAACAATACCTCGGCGAAGCCGCGCTGAAAAAATCCGGCAAAAAAAGATGGCGCAAGGACGTCGCCGACGTGGTGGAATTGTTGCGCAATGCGTTGCTGGCGGACACGGTGGTGCTGGGCGGCGGCAACGCGCGGCTCGTTAAAAAATTTCCTGAAGGCGTGATCGCTGGAAAAAACACGAATGCCTTCATCGGCGGTGAACGGCTTTGGAAAAATTCATGAGCAGCGACTGGCTCATCTTTCTTTATGTGGCCTTCGCCCTTGGCGCCATTTGCGTCACCGGCATCATGTCCGAACTTCGCCGCCGGCGTTTCGGCCCGGCGCATCCGGAAGATGCGGTGTTCCGTTGCACAAAATGCGGCAATGTTTACACCGATGACGCCGATGTGGAGCGTTCCCGTTGCACGCAATGCGGCAAACTGAACGAGCCGGTGATCTACTAATTTCCCGTCTTCAATTCCACCACGTCGTGCGGCGCGGCTTCGCGCTGGCCGGCGGGGCTCACCCGTATGTAACGCGCCCTGGACCGCAGTTGTTCCAGGTTCTTCGCGCCGAGATATCCCATGCCGCTCTGGATGCCGCCGATCAGATTCGCCAGCACACGATCCACCGGGCCGCAGGCTTCCTTGAGCGCTTCAATGCCCTCGGCTGCGACCTTGCGCGTGGAATCGTTCTTCTCATGACCATAACGCGCCGCGCTGCCGGCCTTCATCGCCGCGAAGCTGCCCATGCCCCGGTATTGTTTGTAATACTTGCCGCTGATCTCCATGACGTCGCCCGGAGCCTCGATGCAGCCGGCCAGCATGCCGCCGCAGATCACGCCCTGGGCGAGCGTGAGCGCCTTCACGATGTCACCGGATTTCGTGATGCCGCCATCGGCCAGGATGGAAACTTTTTTCTTTTTCGCCGCCAGCGAACACACATAAAGCGCGGTCATTTGCGGGATGCCTACGCCCGCGACAATGCGCGTGGTGCAAATGGAGCCCGGCCCCTGCCCGATCTTGATGACGTTCGCGCCGCAATCGGCAAGATATTCCACCGCCGCCGCGCTCGTCACATTGCCCGCGATGATGGGCAGCTTGGGAAACGCATCGCGCAAAACTTTCACCGTGTCACCCACACCGGCGCTGTGCCCGTGCGCCGTGGAAACGGCGACACAATCCATGCCGCGTTCCACAAGTCCGCTGACGTGGTCGAGGATGCGTTTTTTGTCCAGCTCGCCAAAGGCATTGCGGGTGGCCGAAACCGCCGCCCCGCAGACCAGGCGGAAATGACCGTCGCGCGCCGGTTTGAACTGCGCCTTGCGCTCCTGCGTGATGCGTTCCACGTCGCTCAACGTGATCAGGCCGAGCAACCGGTCGTCTTCGTCCACGACCAGCAGCTTGTGGATGCCGAGATGTTCGGTAAAAAACTTGTCAGCGCGCGCAATCGGGTCCTTGCCGAGTTCCTTTTGCGTGATTGTATGGACCTGTTTGCGCGGTGTGAGCGCAGCGGAAACTTTTTTCGCGGCGTAACGGGGCTTCACCACGTGGCTGGGCAGCAGGCCGTTAAGTTTTCCTTTCTCATCAACGACCGGGAAAGTACTGAAACCGAATTTTCGTTCCTCGATGAGCGCGAGCACATCGCCGATGAGCTGGTCGGGCGAAACCTTGATCGGCTCCTGGATCAGACCCTGCACATGGAATTTCACGCGGCTGACCTCCGAAAGCTGCTGCCGCTCGCTCATGTTGTAATGGATCAGGCCGAGGCCGCCGTTGAGCGCCATCGCGATGGCCATCCGCGACTCCGTGACGGTATCCATGTCGGCGGAGACGACGGGGATGTTTAGCTGCAACGTTTCCGCCAGTTGAGTGTCCAGCTGCGTATTACGCGGGAGGATGTCCGAATAAAGCGTCGCCAGCGTGATATCGTCGTACGTAAGGCCGATCCTGTCGTTCGCACCAAAGAAGGCATCAGCGCTTTTATAGAACGTATCGTCGGGATGGGAAGTGCGCATCGCTGCCATGTCAGAAAATGCCTGTTACGCGCCGCCGCTGGCAAGAAAAATCAATCCGCATAGCCGTCCGGATTTTTCACGTGCCACGCCCACGCAGTTTTCACGATATCTTCCAGCTTGGGATACTTCGGTTTCCAGCCGAGTTCGGTAAACGCCTTGTGCGCGGCGGCGATCAGTTTGGGCGGGTCGCCGGCCCGGCGCGGTTTCTCAATCACCGGAATTTTTTTGCCGGCCACCTTTTCGCACATCGAGATGACTTCCTTCACTGAATAGCCGTCGCCGTTGCCCAGGTTGAAAAAACCGCTCTTGCCCGGCTGCAATCCAAGGATATGCGCCTGCGCAAGGTCCTTGATGTGGATGTAATCGCGGATGCACGTGCCGTCGGGCGTGGGATAATCCGTACCGTAAATTTCCACGTGCGGCTTCTTGCCGAGCGCCACGAACAGCACGTTGGGGATCAGATGCGTCTCGATCCGGTGATGCTCGCCAAACTTTTCGCTCGCGCCGGCGGCGTTGAAATAGCGGAATGCGATGAAGTCCAGTTTGTAGATCTCGCGGTACCACAGCAGCGCCTTTTCAAACATCAATTTTGATTCACCGTAAGGATTGATCGGGCGTTGCGGCAGGTCCTCCGTCATTGGCACCCGGTCCGGCGGGCCGTAAGTCGCGCACGTCGAGCTGAAGACGAACTTTTTCACGCCGCATTCCACGGCGGCATCGGCCAGTTTAAGCGCGTTGACGAAATTGTTGTGAAAATACTTCCTGGGATTCGTCATGGACTCGCCGACGAGCGCGAAGGCGGCGAAGTGCAGGATGGCGTCCGGCTTCACCGATTTCACGGCGGCGAGGATGTTTCCTTCCTCTTCCGGCTTCGCGAAGATGAACTTCGCGCGCGCATCCACCGCCGAGCCATGGCCTTCGGTGAGGTTATCGTAAACCGTGACCTGATGGCCGGCGTCCAGAAGTTCTTCCGTACAAACCGAACCGATGTAACCCGCGCCACCGGTGACAAAAACATTCATGACACCAGCCTAAAAAAAATCCGCCAAAGGCGAAAGTTCAAAACGAAAAAACCGCCGCGTACAAACGGCGTGCGATCGGTGCCGGATCATGAAACAAAAACCGGCGCTTCACTTTGCGCCCTGATATTGCGCATCGCTGAAACCGAGGACGGGATAAAAAATAAAGCCCAACAATCCCAGTCCAACCCCGAAGAGATCGCTCTTGCCAAAACTTTTGGCGATGGCGAGACCCACAATCACACACATGACGATGTTCACCAGCGGGATAAAGAAAAGCAGGATCCACCACAACGGCTTGCCGGCGATCTCCAGCAAAACGATGACGTTGTAGATGGGGACAATGGCCGCCCAGCCCGGCTTGCCGGCCTTGACGAACACCTTCCACATCCCGGCGATGATGGCTACAATGATGGCTAGTTCAATTGCCAGAACGAAAAGTCCGATAAGTGCGCCCATAGTTTTTTATGGTTTAAGGTTGGTTTTTTGCCGCCACGCCGACAGGCACTCGCCGGCCGACTCTGCGGCGATGTTCAAGGCGACTCTAGAAAAGTCGTTTCACAATGTCAAACGTCAATTGTGCCTTGAAACTGCCGGTGGGCGCGTAATTGTTCCAATGTCAATGGGGCGGGTTTCGCACGGAAATAAACTGGTCCGTTCAACGGCTCGGCGGAATCCGAGCGCGCGGCGCGCTCAAGCCAGCGCACGTTCAGCGGTTCGGCTATCAAGCCCGGCGCGTTCGCGGCCACCGTGGTCTCCTCCTTCGTCCCGGTCGCGTGGCCGGCACCGACGAAAAACCCCGCCAGCAAAAGCGTCGCCCGGACCATCGTGCTGCGGGAATACGTCGTGAGCGCGCATGGACGATCCGGATCAAGCGCACGAAAGAGATTTCGGAACACCGGCAGCGTCCACATCGCCGGATTTTTGGCCGGCGAAAAAGCGTCAAAAAAGATGGCGTGCGGCGCAGGAATTTGCGATTCGCGATTTGTGATTCCGGCTTGAAGCAGCGCTGGAAAATCGCAGCAATAAAATTCCCAAACGACCCTCAAATTTTCATTTTGAAATTCGGCGCGATTTTTCTGAAGCAAATCCGCGACCTGAATTTCATAACCGTCCAAATATTTCAGCGCCGCCGCGTTTTCCAGCGCAAATTTCAGCGGCTCGCGGGTATTGTCGAAGCTGATGATGTGAAGCGTCCCCGGAATCTCCCGGGTCGCCCGCAGGGTTGCGATCGCGTTCGCCGCCCCGCCAAGGCCGACGTCCCACACCACAAATTCGCCGGAAGTTTTCTGAAGCCGTTCGCAGATTTGCAACTGCCGGACATACAGCAGATCAGCCTCCGCTGCCGGACCAAGACCTGGGTGCATTTTTTCCCCGTAGCTGGAGGAGAACAACGTCTGCCCGCCATTTTTCAAACCGACCAGCTGATAATCGCCGCCCATGCGAGTCCGCCAAAATATCAATTGTTGGTCCCGGCCGGCACTTCCGGCGGCGGGCTGACCTGCGGCAGTTCGCCCGGCTGCGGCCGGCGCACCCCGCCCTTCACCCGGATGTCGCCGCTTTCATCCACCATGAGATGCGGCCTTGAATTATTATAGTCGTCATACATCTCGGTGCGGAGAACTTCGCCGTCCGCGTTCACCAGGGAATAATTGAACGACTGCCCGCCCGACTGCCAGACCACGTGCAACATGCTATAGCGGTCGACCAATGCCTCGGGACCGTTGAATTCCACCGCCGGCCCTAGGGCGCGGGTCGCAAAAATTTGCCCGCCGGTCTGGTCGCTCACCTGCACATACAACCGCTTCTCCCCGCGCAGATAGCTGGCCTGTTCGAGCGTGAACCGGCGCATCTCCGGCGCATGGTTGGTCGCCGGCAGGCCGAATTCCTGCGACCACAATTTTGCCCCGCTCACAATGTCGATGTTCTTCGGCTTGCTGTTGATGTCTTGCGCCCATTCTTTGACATGCAGCGTGGCCGTGACCTTGTAGCCGCCCTTCTTGTTCAAACCAAAACTCGGCGCAATCTCCACGTGCTTGGTGGCTTCCTGCGAAGATTCCAGATCAAACGCGCCTTTCACCGGCACCTCGGAATTTTGCATCACAATGAAACCGTCGACGGATTGCACGTTGAATGTGAGCCATTCATTGTCTGCGCCCAGATGCAACTGCTGGCCGGAGCGGTTCGTGATCTTCACCGCCACCGGGATCGATTCACCCTGTAAAAACTGGTCCTGATCCGTCGTCACCTCGACCGTGACCTGCGCCATGGCCGGCAAAACGGCCAGCGCCAGCAGGCCGCAGGCGAAAAAGAATTTGGCTGTCATGTTCACAAGTTAATCCGGGTTGGGCGGGTGGCAACTAGAAAACGGCATTCAGGCTTTGGGCACCGCCGTGCTTTTGCGCTCGACGATTTCTGCGGGCAACCGGCGCGACGCCACCTTTTCACCCCGCAACAGCGCCATCATCATCTCCACCGCCGCCATGCCCAGGCGGTACTTGGGCTGGCGCACGCTCGTCAGCGGCACACGAAAGTGTTCCGTCACCAGGA
>DATHOG010000010.1:0-28296 GCA_035485115.1 Candidatus Sulfotelmatobacter sp.
ACGGTCTGGACGCCAGCTATAGCACGTTGGAACTGGTCACTGAGTTCTTCAACACGGAAGACCCCCAAGAAATCCCGGCAGGCAGCGATGACTGGTATGGCTTGCAGGACAGCACCTTGAAATTCGGCAAGTTGACGATGACTCATGGTAAGGCATTTGCGTTCAAGGGAACAAATACTACTTCACAAGCGTCTACCTCCGTTTACAAAAGCTGGCAACACATCGGCGGTCGGACTTTTTTGATCGAAGCCGTGCCGGTGCTGAACATTTCGGAGAACTTGAATGCGCTGCCCTTGCAGGCCTCAATTGAGAAACGTGGAACGGGAAATACAAAATTCGCTTCACTCGCCACCAGTCGCTCATCGCTCGCGGATGCGCTGCCTCCCTCGCATCCGATCGCCGCCTGTACCAACCACATCCTGCTCGCCTCCGCTGATTTCAAGCAAGAACCCGGCTTGGTTCTGGATTACAATGAGATTGATGATGATCAGGGCGACTATACTTTCCAGTCTGGCCAGACCTATTACATCACCGGCCCCATCAATTTTGGCAATGTGGTGCTGGAAAGCGGCACCGTGATCAAGTTTTCCCAAAACAACACTTGCCTCGCGGTCAATGGCAGCTTGACCTGCCCGGGCGACCCAGACCACCCGGCCATGTTGACGGCGCAGGACGATTGCAGCGTCGGTGAAAATCTGGGGATGGGGGGCAGTCCATCCGGCTCGTACGCCAACATCGCCCTGTATTGTCCTAATTACTACTTTGCAAGCCTGCAAAACATTCGTATTTGTTATGCGAACGAGGCGATTCAGGCCAATTCATACGATCCAATCTATAGCAACTGCCAATTTTTGAACTGCAACTCGGTGTTCACCGAGAATGACGGAAACGACATGGAGCTGGAATTCGACAACTGTCTGTTCGGCAACATTTCATCGGCCATCATGACGAGCTACGACTGCGATGCGGGCGGCGATACATTGACCTTGAAAAATTGCACGGTGGATAGTTGCGGTTGGCTGGTGGACAACTCGGCTTATAACTCTTTGGTCACGATCAACAGTTATGATTCCTTGTTCTCAAACTGCGGTTGGCGGGCCATTGATCCTCCGGATTCGCCGACGTTGCCCATCGGCAACAGCTCCCACAATGGCTATTATGGGTGGGAAACCAATACCATCTTGCCGGGCGAAGACACGCCCTTCATCGGCACCAGTTATCCGTTTAAATCCGCTGCAAACGCGAATTATTATCTGGCGGACAATACTTTCCGGGATATTGGCTGCATTGGCGTGGCCAACGCGGCCAATGTCACCACCTACACGCCACAGGACGGCGGCTTTCCCGACACCAACTCACCTGACCTTGGATATCACTACCAGGTGAATGAAGATTCCGATTTTGACGGCATCCCGGACTGGTGGATTTACCAATATTTCGGAAACTACAATTACAATGGCACCAACCTCGACGCCAGCGGCAACACGTTGCTTTCAGATTACCAGAGCTATACAAACGGCACGCCGGTCGACCCGAACGTAATCCTGTTTTCCATTGAGGCTACGAATGACTATGTCAATTCCACGAGTGTTTCCCTGCAACTAAACCTGCAAGCGGGCGCGCCGGCTTTCTATGCGGTCTTTTTCAACCAGACCAGCACGACCAACTGGCTGCCGTTTGTGGGCACCAACCTCACAGTGACTCTTGGCACCACGGATGGCGTCTATGATGTTGTCGTGGGGTTGAAAGGATTTTCGCCTGAAGCCACGCAGACGTGGCAGGATTATGACTTCACCCTCGACCGTGTACCGCCACTGGTCACCATTACCAATCCAGATCTTGTCAATGGGTCAGCTACGGTGATCAAACCATATTTACAATTGGAGGGCTTTGCCAATAAACCGTTGTTTCACCTGTCTTATGACATTACCAATGACATGGGTGCGGCGACAAATCTGGATGTGCTTGTGACCGACCAGAATTTTGATACAATCAAGTCTGATTTTACAACGAATTTTTTCCAAGCCTATGACGTGCAATTGACAAATGGCGTAAACAGCCTGACATTGCGAGTAACTGATCGTGCCGGCAATACCACCACGACCAATTTTAACGTTGTGTTGGATTATACCAGTGCCACCAATCCACCGGTGGTGAGCCTCCTTTGGCCGCAAGATGGTATGGTGGTGAGCAGCACTAACATAACGATCCGGGGCACAATGAGCGATGAAACGGGAAGCATCCTCGCACAAATCATTAACGGTGATGGCACGACCAATGAAGTCACCGGTTTGATCGAACGCAATAATATGTTTTGGATTGAAGATGTGCCGCTGAACGGAACAAACATCATCAGCATCCAGGCAACTGACGCCGCCGGCAACGTGACGACAACCAATTTCACAGTATATCCCGGCAGCTTGGGCTTGACGATAGATACCACGCCGACAGGTGACGCATTATGGCAACCCACTGGCAGCGTGGGCGGCACGGTCAATGACTCCAGCGCTACCGTGATTGTCAATGGGGTGGTGGCTGCAGTGGATCCTGAAGATTACGGCAACGGCAGTTACAACTGGACTGCAGCGGGCGTGCCAAATTTAGGCAATGGCACCGTGACATTTGACGCCAAGGCAACGTCGGCCGACGACAGCACACAGGACAACGCAAACGCTTCCGTTGTAACCCAGCCATATGTGACTGTGGTTTCATATAATTACAACGAAATGCAGAACTCGACAGCTACAGACACCAGTGGGAACCTGCTCTATTGGGAAATGGATTGGAACAAAGATTATCAATCACAGGCTCAAACCAGCAGCACAGCCCCTACTTTCAATGGTAGTGCCACACACACATTTGAATATGATGGTCCGGACGATTATACGGAAATTGGAGCAGCTGATTATGATTGGTCCACTGCCAATCCCGGCAGTGTGACCGTTGGCGCTAACGATCTTGTCCCGGATGAGTTTTCGATGAATTCGCCATTTTATGGCGAAGATTACATGGAAAGCCTGTCGCAAGATGGTTTTTACTATGCTGAAAAAAGCTATTCCTGGGACAACAACGAAACGCCCTTTTATGGTTATCAATATGTGCAGAAGGCAACTCTTGATGTGCGCACTCAAGTCAAGTTATGGACTGGTGGCAAGGGAACTGTCGCGCGACAAAACCTGTTTCGGGTTCAGTGCCAGGCGGCGGAATTCTCCAAACCGGAATACCGCCCCCTTTTCATAGGAGGGCCTTGGGTGAGGCAAGACTATCCAGACCCAACAGCGATGGCAATGTTTTGGACGTACATACATAGCACGCCAATAGACCCTACGACCTTGACGGTGTTGGGCAAGCAACCCGGAGCTGATGGAGTGCTATGGAAAGCCCTTCCAGACAACACACCCGAAGACCTCACCATTACTGCTTCCGGCAAAAAACATTACTCTGCCAGCGCCATTCCACAGAAGTATAAACTCAACATTTCTGTAAATGGCAACCCGCTCTGGATCAATAAAGTGCCGAGTTATAACAATTATTGCGTGGGGCAATATTTAAATTTTACGCCACATTGGTCACCTGGTTTGCCGGAAACACCACAAGAAAATTCTATTCTATGGACATTTGATGGAACTTTTGTGAATAAAATATGGGCTACAGATCCAACATCATTTCCGAATGCTTCCCTAAATTATACTGATGATCTGACGCGTTTGCAAATTGAACCTACATACGCTTGGTGGGTTTCGGGCGGGCCGGACGCGAATACGCCGGCGACATATAATGCTGTATTAGGCATGGGGTTGACGTTTCAAAACGGACAATACGTCGCCATCGCTACTCACGGGCAATTCAACATGTGGAGGCCAAAAGCGGTAATGTACCAAAAAAATATTGATGGAACACCGACACATATTTGGCGGGTAAATTGGCAGACTAATTTACTTGGCTACAATTTTGGAGAAATTGGACTTGGCAGTGCAAATCATCTCAATGATATGGATTACAATGTTCAAGTGATATCGCCTAAATTTAACGGTAACGCGAAAATCACTCAAATTTGTTCAATTGACTGCACGCGGTTCTTTAAGCCGTCTCTTCACATTGTGAATTGGTGCGACAATGAAGATCCATATCCCAACACAAGTGTCGGGATTTCAACAGTTGCGTTTGGCTCTGGTCCATATGCTGGAACTGCATATAATTTAGTTCCTATGGAGGATGGGCCTGCAAATGCAGGTTATGACTCATTCAACTTCACTGGCGCCTTTATAGATTACATTATGTTCAACCCAAGCACTAGTGGAGATGATATTTTTGTGACTCTTGGCAAAGTTAATTGGGGTAATTCATTCGGGGCTACTTACCCGAGCACTACAATTTCTCCAAACACTATAACGTCTCCAAGTGACCCCGATGGATCGACGGATTTCCCTTCATGGCTTAACGTGTGGCGTAACTCTAATTAAAAATGAAGCCAATAATATATACAATTATGATGATGGGATTGTATCTATCAGAGAGTACTTTTGCTGCTGGTGTTTCTGATGAAACAAATGGACTTTATATAGTTGTGTCCGCATGGAGGCACACTGGATCTAGTTTTAGCCCAGTATTTTCAGAACCAATTCGTTTTGATGACGAGCTTGTCTGGATGCCATCCTCAAGTATTGGAGAGGTTAATGTAAATTACAAAGGTCCAGTTTATTGTGTCCAAATTAAGATGTATGATACGAATAACGATGAAGTGGCAAAGACTTTATTAGGCAATGTCTATGGTTCTAAGTTTGATCAATTTCGTCCAGGCGACTATGCTGGAACAATACTTGCGACTGGCAATAATCATTTTGATAAACGAATTCTTGATCGTGGGTTAGGTGGCCGACCTCTTCCGGCTCCAGGGGATTTGTTCAAAATAAAAAAGCCGGGCATTTATACTTTGGAAGTCAAAATCCAACTTTTGCAAGTTGATAAAAAAGACCCGAACGATACAAAAACATGGTCACAGGAACTTGTTCAATTTTCACCCATAAAACTCAAAGTTGAGAAGCCCGAAGAATAATAAAAGGGGCGCCCATTGGGGCTCGCGGTCAATAGATAAAAGTTATCAGTCCCCGATTTTTTCTTCTCACGTCAGCCAGGCGAACGGCGCATCGCTTCAACGGTTAATCCGATCCTATTTTTCTCTGCGTTGCTTTGCGGTCTCTGCGCCTTTGCGTTTAGTTGGAAAATGGTCCTACTTCTGTAATAAATACGTAGATTCAAATTCATAATCCCCGGAGCCGACGGCAAACACCGCGCGGTCGCCTTCATCGTGCAAAAATTCCGCGTGCAGGCTGTTCAGTGCCACGCTCGTGCCGGCATTGGCGGGGACATAAACCGTCGCCGTCGTGTTTGCCGGAATGGTGATGTGCAGTGAAAAGCTTTCGCCGTCGCGCTTCCAGTCGCTCACGATCTTTCCGCGGATGGAATGGTAGCTGGCCTTCGCCCATATCAGGTCGCCAACGGGTTGCGGGTCGATGACGATGTGTTTGAAACCTGCGCTGCCGGGCGCGTTTTGGATGCCGGCGAGGTCGTGATAAAACCATTCCTGGATCTGGCCGAGCATGAAATGATCCTGCGACGAGCCGCCGTCCCACGCCTCGGTGAGGCTGGTCTTGCCCTTGGCGATCTGCATGCCGTAGCCGGGTTTGTTCGACTGGTTGTTCATGTCAAAGATCACATCGCTGCGCCCGCCGTCCGCCAGTGCGCGCAGCACGTAGCGGTAGCCCACGTCGCCGGCGGTATTGGCGGTGTCGTGCGCATGGATGTCCTGCACGAGGGCGTTCAGAACGGCGGCGCGGTTGGATTCAGCGCAAATTCCGAAAACGAGCGGAATGGCGTCGGCACACTGCGAACCGGTCGCGTAAAAGTGGTTCGTGTCGTTGTAAAACTTTTCGTTGAACGCGGTGCGGATGTTACCGGCCAATTCCGAGAATTGCTTTGCGTCATCATTCTTGCCGAGCAATGCGGCGGCCTGCGCCAGAACCTTTGCGTCTTCAAAATAAAACGCCGTGGCGGTCAGCGCTACGGGCGTGAGCTGCGAGACGCCGGGCTTCTTGGGGCCGAGGTCATACCAATCGCCGAGGCCGAAGTTGACGATGCCGCCGTCCGCGCGTGAACCAAGGTAAGCCAGGTAGTTCGTCATCGCTTCATAGTGGCGGCGGAACAATTCGAGGTCGCCATCGAATTCATATTGCTGCCACGGCGCGATGATGAGCGTGCTGCTCCATTCCGGCGAATCGCCAAAGTCGTTGCGCAGATGCTGTTCGTCGCCTTTGCTGCGGAAGATGGTGTATTCCGGCGCGGTCGTGGGCACAAGGCCGTTGGTGAGCTGGGAATCATTGATGTCATTGACGATCTTGGTGAACAGTTGCGCGAGGTCGAAATCATAGCGCAGCGCGGGGCCGTTCAGATGATCCTGCTCGAGCCAGCCGAGCCGTTCGCGGTGCGGACAGTCGGTGAGGATGCTGACCAGGTTGTTTTGCTGCGCCCAGTGAACGAGGCGGAAGGTGCGATTGAACAAATCGCTGCTGCAGGCAAATTCACCAACAGGTTCAGAGGCGGAATGGATCACGATGCCGGCGACGGATTTGATTTGGGGTAAGGCGCCGTTTGTGGTTGCCGGGGACAAATGAACCTGCAAATACCGGCAACCGACATAGAAAAATTTTGGCGACCACGTTTCAGTGCCGTCCGTGCCCTTGGTGAACGCGCACCAGATCGCGCCGCGATGGCCCGCCCCCATCGAACTTTGGTTTGCCGAACCGTCGTTATTCGTCAATTCGGATGGGTAAATTGATGCGCTGCTGCCTGCTTCGCCGGACAGGGAGATTTGGGGAACATGCGCGGCGTTCTGGCCGAGGTCGAAAACCATGTCGCCGTTGGTCAATGTCCAGCTCGCGACGGATGGGTGGGTTTCAAATTTGCGGACCGGCGGCGCGGCGCAGGAAAGACCGCGCAATTCACCACCGGGGCCGGGAACAATTTGTGCCTGCGTCCATTTTGAATCGTTGAAAGCGGTTTTGTTCCAATTTGGCTGCACCAGCCGCGCATCCAGGTCTTCGCCACCGTATATCATATTGAATGTGACCGGGCCGGGGGATGTTTTCCAACTTTCATCCGTGCCGATGAATTCCACGGAGCCGTCGGCGTATTCGAGGCGGATTTGGGCGATGACTTTTTGCGGGCCGAACGAGCCCTTGAGCTTGGTGAACCGCCCGCCGCCCAGCACCCGGTACATGCCGTTGCCGAGTTCGATGCCGATGGCATTGCGTCCGCGCGACAGATTTTTTGTGATGTCAAACGTGTCGTAAAGGCAGGTCCGGTCATATTTCGTCCAGCCGGGCGAAAGAAAGTCGTCGCCAGCCTTCGCTTCTTTGCTACGGCTCGGCAAGCCAATTTTTTTGCCGTTAAGCGTGAGTTCGTACTGGCCGAGACCGCAGATGTTGATGAGCGCGCGTTTCAAATTCGGCTTCAGAGAGAACTCATTGCGCAAAAGCAGCGATGGCATGTTTGTATCCGCCGCACCGATCCACTGCGCGTGCCAGTCGTTGGTGTCCACGACGCCCATGGTCCATATTGCGGGCCGGCTCCAGGCGGACGCTTTGTCGTTTTCGTCCCACACACGGACTTTCCAGCAGACTTGTTCGAAGGAATTCAGGTTTTCAGGGAACGGGACTTGAATATTTTGGTCGGAGATGACTTTGCCGCTATTCCAGAGGTCGGCTTGATTGTGCGTGAGAATTTGTTCGGACGAGGCGGCGAGAATTTCGTAGCCGGTCTGTTTTTGGCCGTGCGCATGGCCGGCCAGCTCCCAGGACAGTCGAGGGCTGGCGGAATCCACACCGGAGGGGTTGGCGGCATAATCACAGCGGAGTTCCACGGGCGCGAGCGCGGCGGCGGCGCAGTTGCCGGCAATGATGGCGAGGCAGGAAAGTGTTTTGATCATGTGAGGAGTGTGCTGGTAAATGGACGCTGGAAGCAACCGGCGGGTTTCGACTTTGCGCATTTTGTTGTCCCCGTTGTGGCAAAATTCGCAAATGAATTGCGTCTTTTCACATTACCTAAAATGAAGTGAGTGTGATATTGTCTAATCGTCACCCAAATCCTGTCATGCGACTGAATAACGTATCTTCGACGTCCCCGCGTGCGCTTGCGCGCAAAACCGGTTTTACTTTGATCGAACTCCTGGTGGTCATCGCCATCATTGCCATCTTGGCGGCAATGCTGTTGCCGGCCTTGAGCGCTTCGAAAAAGAAGGCCCAGGGAATCGCTTGCCTGGGAAACTGTCGGCAGTTGATGTTGGGCTGGATCCAGTACGCCGGCGAATATAATGACTTGTTGATTGCCAATGGTACGGGTTCCACCCATTGGGTGTACGATGGTAAGTTTTTGGATTGGACCTCGGCCTCCGTCAATACGAATTCGCAAGCTCTAATCGACCCCACCCAATCGCTGATGGCGAACTATATCAAATCGCCGGGGGTTTATAAATGTCCCGGCGACAACGTTGATGGTCCGGTCGGTCCCCGGGTGCGTAGTGTGGCCATGAACGGTGTGTTGGGTAACTCTAGCGGGCCGACGGTTGTGGGCAATTTTCCCCAACCGCAAGATCCGGTTTATTTCGGCAAAGGATCGGGTTTCGGTGTTGGTCACGGTGCCCAGAAAATGAACGACTTAAATAAGCCGGGACCGTCGCAGATTTGGGTGACTTTGGATGAGCATGCGGATCCAATTGATGATGCCGTCTTTATGTTTGATCCGGGGGCGGCTCTGGCCTCGGAATATTGGCGTGAACTGCCTGCCAGTTATCATAACGGTGCCTGTTCCTTTTCTTTCGCCGATGGTCATTCTGAGATTCATAAATGGTTGAACATTGGCGGACAAACCGCGTGGCCGGTCCAAAAACAGCAATTTAACACCTACCAGCAATATGTGTGGGGCCAACAAACCATGCGGAATAGTGTTGATTGGAACTGGATGCAGTCGGGAATGCCGTATCAATGATTTTTCCGCAAGTTCGCCAACCAATTTCAAAAATTTTACCACTCCAAACCAGTCCCGCAACCTCCAACCCTACTCCCATGAAACAGCAACATTCATTCCTTAAGAATGGCACAGCAACATTGGCGGACGTTCCCAACCAACGTCGTTCAACCTTGATCAAATGCCTCCAGGTTTTTGTGGTTTTGGTGGCAGTCCTGGCGCTGTGGCCGCAAAGTTCGTCTGCCCAGCAGACGCCCGGCATCCGCTTTGAATTTCCGCAGGTGCGTTTCACGGTGCCGGTCAACAGCACTAATTTGACCTTCTTTGCCCAGCCCACGACGAACATCGTGAATAACAATCCGGCCACCAACAACACGATCGTGACGGTGTATGGCGCCACCAATGCCAATCTAGCCTTGGATCTTTCCGGTATTCCCGCCGGGTACGCGGGAATTTATCTGTCGGACCCGAACATGAATCCCGTGAGCGGCTACGTCAGCGGCAGTTCCAATATATGTCTGGTGCTGAATACGACCAACTTGCCCGAGGGTGTATATACCTTCTGGCTTAATGCCAGCGGTCTGGATACCAACGGCCTGCCGACCACGAATTCAATGCCCTTTGTGCTGCAGGCGGCGCACATCTGGGTTGGCGGAATTTCAACCGTTAACAGTTTGACCGATAATAACGGTTTGGGCGTCACCAATAGCTGGGGAACGCTGACCAACTTTCTCGGCGGTTCCCCGAATGCCAATGATGACGTGGTGTTTTCAGATGCCGGCTCCCAGACCAATGCCACCTTCGCGACCGGTGTGGCTTTTACAAATATTTATGTCACCGCCACGACCACTATTGGTTCCATGCGCTTTGCGCAAAATGCCTACACCAACTACAACTCGGTGACTAATGCGTTTAGTGCCACCAATGCCGAATATTATTCCTTCTGGATCGGCGGCGGCACGATTGGAGCCACCACGCCGGCGACGCTAAACGTGACCGGCACCAACGGATTCAGCATTCTGCAGGATTATATCGGAGCCATCACGCCGGCTCCCTATCCTTACGCCTCGCTGGGTGTATTTTTCTCCGGCACCAACGGTACTTTGTTCGTCAGTAATAGCGCGGCCAACTTCGGCATCTTGTGCCCGAACGCCGAGCAGCCGACGTTGTGCATGTCCAACCTGGGTACCTTTGTACTTTATGCCAATCGTGCGGGTTATTCGGACTTCCGTTCGTACCCCAATTATTACCCGTTGAGTTACGCCTACGATCAAGGGGTTGGCAGCAACGCTTACGCCTCGCCTGTGAAACAAATGTGGAACAACATTTATCTCGCGCGCACCAACACCATCACGGCCACCTATGCTGATCCGAACAACTACACCAATGGATACACCCGTACTTATGCCATGACGGTGCAGAACAATGAACAGCAGGGCAATGGCAGTTCAACGGCGACCTATTTCTACCTTGGACGCACGAACAACTTCTACCTGGACAGTATTGATTTTATCGGCTCCAGCAGCGCCAGTGGCAATAATGGTGGTGTGAAGTACACGGTTTATGAAAAGAATGCCACCAATCCCGGCACCTTGTTCCGCGGCACCAACGGCACCAGCCGTTTGTCCATCTTCTCCGTATCCGACGACGACGGTACGAATGATGCCTCCAGCAATGTGAAGGGAGTCGTGGACTTCACCGGTGCCAGCGGCGGTACCGGTCAGGGCTATATTAATCTGCTGGCCGATCGTTTGTACATTGCCCGTGATCGTACCATGATCACTTCCAATCAAACTCCGAACGTCCAAGGTGACCTTTACTTTGGTAACGGCGCCGTGGATGTGAACTCGATGTACCTGGGTGACCAGGAACACAGCAATAAGGTCGATTGGACATCGATGGGTGGAGCGGCTTATTTGAACTATTGCCAGGGCAGATTGTGGCTGACCAATGGTGGTTATCTTCCCTCGGTCATCAAGGTCAATAAAAACCTGGTGCTGGGTTATACGGCGGATGCCAATCCGTCTGCCTCGGCGCAACAATATAACACTTACGGACAGATTGTGCTTTCGTCCAATGTCACCCTCCAGGTAAGCAACATTGTCTGTGACGGTGGCTTGAATTACTATGATGGCAACGGCCGCCAAAATAACATCACCATCCTCAGGGGCGGTAACCTCATTGTTACTAATGCCATCGGCAACCTGGATTTCGGCAGCCGGTTCTTCGTGGATCCGGATCCGGCTGGTATTTTGCTCGACAATCTGTCCATGTCGGCGGCCACCTTGACCGTGTTTGTGAATCCCGGCATCACCAACGCGTATATCCGCAATTTTGCCACGCCGGGAACGATTCCCAGCATCGTCAAGGTTGCCTCGTTGACCGGGACGAATTCATTCCCCTGCCAGATACCCGTGATCTATTGCGCCAACACGCCGTCACCATTCTTGAATGCCGATGTCTCCTCTTTGGGATCCGGTTATCACGGCTATATCCTCAATAACGCTGGAAATAAGACGGTGGATGTTTACATTACCACCAATCCTCCGAATAACCTGGTCTGGGTTGGCGGCCAGAACAATACCTGGGATACGACTTCCCTCAACTGGGTGCTGTCTGGAACCAGCACGGTCACCAACTTCAACCTCGGTGACCAGGTCACTTTTGACGATACCTCCTCGGTCACCAATATTTTTATCAACGCTTCAGTGGTTCCCAGCCAGACCGGCGTGGGCGTTACCATCACCAACAATTTGAAACAATATTATTTCTCCGGTGGCACCATTGCCGGCACTGCGGCCGTCGTCAAATCGGGCACCAACCTGGTGGATTTTGAGGCCGTGGAGCAGGGACCGATCACCATCGCTGCGGGCACGGTCATCAGCACGGGCGGCAGCGCGGGTCTGGGCACCACGACCGTCTATACCAATGTCGTTTTGAATTGGGCCGGCTCAATCAATGGCGGCCTGACCGCCACCGGCATGGTCAACTTGGCGGCTGGCGGAACGCTGGCCGGTCCGGTTGTTTTGGGCCTTAACACCGTTTTGGTGAACAGTGCCACCATCAGCACCGGCAGCGGAAATTTGATCACGATGCTCACCGGCTCTTCCATTACCAATACCGGGAACGGAACGATCAATGTCGGCACTGGAACTGGCAATGGAGGGACCTGGGATGTCACCAACGGTTGCACGATCGCCAACTTCGGCAATATCAATCTGTATCAGCCCAAGTTGTCGGTTGAAGGTTTGTTGTTCGGCACCGGCACGATCACCGACCCCAACCAAGGTGGCTATGACCCCGCTTCGAGTCCTACGCTCGTCCGGATGAATTCCTATGGTGTTCTCTCCCCGGGTGCCACGCCCGTCGGCTCCCTCTCGAACATGACCCTCCATTGTCGTTTGGATTTCAACAACGATCCGCAAAACGGCCAGAGCGAAGGGGCAGGCATAACTACCGTGCGGATTGAGGTGGATAAAAGCCAGTCGCCGCCGAACGACTATTTCAATATTGATCGTTGGAATAATGACACCGGCTTTCTGTTGATGACCAACATCAATCCGGGCGCCGGAAGCTTTGCTGTGGGCGATGTCTACCAGATATTCGACAACTCCAGTGGCTTTAGCTATAATTATCAAGATACTCCGGGATTCTGTCCGACCATGTTGCCGACCCAGCCCGGTCCCAACATGGTGTGGGGTACGACCAACTTTAACCTGTACGGCACGATCACGATCACCACGAACACCCTGGTTTGGAGCGGTGGGGGTAATGGATCTTGGGATACCAACGGCAGCGCAAATAACTGGAAGTACAGCCAGACCTACAGCGACTTTCAGGGGGCGTTGTTCAATGATAGCGCCAGCTCCACGCTGGTTAATATCACCACCAACGTCGCACCCTTGGGATCCTATATCATCACCAACACAGACGGGCTCACCTATACCAACGTGATCACAAATCAGCCCGACATTTACCCGGGACTCATCGTCAATACGGCCGGTAATTATGTGATGTCCGGTCAGGGACACATTCGCGGCATCACGGGTCTTTACAAGACCGGCTCGGGAACGCTCACACTGCTCACGTCCAATGACTTCATCGGCAACGTCGTGGTGGATGGCGGCACTCTCGCCATCTCAAATTATAATGCTGTCGCAAGCATAGTATCCTTGGGCGTCCAAGGATCTGGCGCGATGGAAAATGATCTCATCCTGGACGGTGCCACGTTGAATTATCTCGGTTTGAGCAATGTTCAATTGAGCAACGGAAAAAATACGGAACTCGTCTTGAACGCCGGTGGTGGAACCGTAAATGTCAATGCCGCCGCCATTACCTTTTTCATCAATAAGCAGATGACCGGACCCGGTTCCCTGATCAAGACCGGCCCCGGTATCCTGCAGTTGCAAAACACGGTTGATGCCTATATGGGCGGAACCGTGGTCAATGCCGGCAGTCTGCAGTTGACTGCAGCAGCTGCGGGCTTCGGCCCGGTGACGCTCAATAATTCGTCTGCCTTGCAGTTGACCAATGGTATGACCCTGACCAATCAAATCACCATATCGTCAGGTGCTACCGCCTCCATCCAGGCGCTGGGCAGCGGCACGAACGTATTCAGCGGCATCTGGACCGGCAGCGGGTCGGTCACCTTCAGCAATGGCGCGATATGCGTGTTCAACAGCAGCATGAATGGCTTCAGCGGTGCGCTTTCGCTGGGCCCGAGCACCGGTCTGTTCCAGTTCAACAACGTCACCAACGCCAGCACCGTCTGCACCGGCAGCATCGCGGCCAGCTTCGACCTTGGCAGCGGCAGTGCCACCCTGGCCAATCTCTATGGCGGCGCATTGACCTACAACCTGGGTTCCTTGGCAGGCGGACCCAATACGATTCTCACCGGCCGTCAGACCAATAACTTGGTGGTTTCGGCAGGAAGCACCTACAGCATCGGTGCCAATAATAATAGCTCGAGCTTCAATGGCCGGATCACCAATGGCTTGGACACGGTTACCGTGGCCAAGGTCGGTGCCGGCACATTGTGGCTGAACGGGAACAACACCTATACCGGCAACACCACCGTCAGCGGCGGCACGCTTTCCGGCACCGGCAGCATTTCCAGTCCGTTGACCGTCGTCAGCGGCGGCACCTTGTCTGCCGGCGCAAGTGCGACAACCCCCGGCACGTTTACCGTCAGCAACAATGTCACACTCGGCGGCACAACTTTGTTGAAGATTAACCAGTCGCTCACGCCGGCGAACGACGAGATTACCCTGCCCCCGATCTATGCGTTTACGGGCGGCGGCGCCCTGGTGGTCACGAACCTCGGAGGTACGATCACAAATGGTTCCACGTTCTACCTGTTCAGCCAGCACGTTTCCGGATTCAGTTCCATCACCCTGCCGACCGGCGGCACTGGTTATGTCTGGACCACCAATCTGGCCACCAGCGGCTCGATCACCCTTGTCAGCGGCGGTGTGGCTGGTGTCAACACGAACCCGACCAATATCGTAGCCACCGTTTCCGGCAGCACGCTCACCTTGAAATGGCCGTCTGACCACACCGGTTGGCGCCTCCTGGCCCAGACGGACTCGTTGAGCTCCGGTTTGAATGCGACCCCCACAAACTGGTTCTATGTCAATGGTTCGTCCAGCACCAACCAGGTCACCATCACCATCAACCCGGCCAATCCGACGGTGTTCTATCGCCTGACATATCCGTGATCTTATAGGCTGTCTCAAGCCGGGGTTGAGTTCGCTCGGCCCCGGCTTTTTATTGCCCGAATCAATAGATTTAAATAACTATTTAAAACCCCAAACGTCTGATAACTGGATGAAACTACCCGCAGTAATATTGCTCGTTCTGGCCGTCGGCCTGCAGGCCGCCGAATTGAAGGTGGATATTAACCCGCCCGACCGGCGCGGTGACGTGCTTACTCCGCACTGGGAAAACTGGCCGGCGCATGAAGGCAGTTCCATTTCCCAAATATTCGGGGACATCACCGTCACTTTTCGCACGGCAACGAATGAAGTTCTTTCGCCGGTATTATATAAGGGTTCGCTCGACTGGCATGCCAGCATGGCGGCGGACGGAATTGTTTCCAAAAATTCCGTTGGCATGGAAATGGTCATCAATGGTCTGGCCCCCGGAAAACATACGATCACCACTTATCACAACGAAGTCCGCGACCTGTCGCCGGCAAAATTCGACATCCAGGTTGACGGAATGACGAAGTTTAAAAAGTTCGTTCCCGGTTTTCGCGCGACCAATGATTACGAGGTCGCTGGGGCCTTTTTTGAAGTCGATGCGGAAGCTGGAAAAGACGTGGTCGTCCGTTTTAAACCGGCAAAAACCGGAACCAATCACAGTGTCATCATCAACGGCTTCGAGATTGACGGCGTCAATCCGCGGACCAAGGCCATCGAACCCTCGCCGATGAATGATGATGAGCATTGGCCGAACGAATCGGCGCTGACCTGGGTTCCGCCGGCCGGCGCAGTCGCGTATCGGTTTTATTTTGGAATGGACTCCAATGCGGTCGTGAATGCCACCCCCGACTCGCCCGAATTCAAAGGCACCCTGACCGCCACGACCTTTGCCCTGCCGACACTCGACTCGATGCAAAATTATTTCTGGCGCGTGGATGAAATCGGCCGTGACAAAAAAATTACTCGTGGCGAGATCTGGCATTTCCGCGTGCGGCATCTGGCGTTTCCCACCGCGGAAGGTTACGGAAGATTTGCGATCGGCGGTCGCGGCGGCCGTGTCATCGAAGTTAATAATCTTGTGGATTATGCCCCGGGGCAGACCCCAATTCCCGGCAGCTTTCGGGCTGCAGTCGAAGCCGAAGGCCCGCGCACGATCGTCTTTAGCGTGTCCGGCCTGATAAAATTAAAAGCGCCCTGTGCGGTGCATAATCCCTACTGCACCATCGCGGGACAAACGGCGCCGGGCGATGGCATCTGCCTGGCGAACTATTCTTCCGGGGCATTTGGCACGCACGATGTCATCATCCGTTATATGCGTTTCCGCATCGGTGATGTCGCGAACAAGGCGATGGATGGCTGCGGGCTTGGGAGTTGCGATAATTGCATCATCGACCATTGCTCCATTTCGTGGAGCAGCGATGAAGGCACCAGTTCCCGCGGCGCGCACAACATCACTTTCCAGCGCAGCATCGTGGCGGAGGCGCTGCATCACGGGCCGCATTACCGGGCGAGTGACCGCAGCAAACTGGAGACACATGCTTTCGCCGGCTCCATCAGCGGCGACATCGGCAGTTACCACCATAATCTGCTGGCAGACTGCACGGACCGGAACTGGAGTCTTGCCGGTGGTCTGACCCAGGGCGGGAAATACGCCGGCTACCTCGATATCCGCAATAATGTCGTTTACAACTGGACGGCGCGCACGACCGATGGCGGTGTGAAGGAATTGAACTACGTCAATAACTACTACAAGCCGTATCCTAAAAATAAATTTGTGACGTGGCTCTTGAAACTTGATCCGATTAACCCGGCGTGGGGGACGGAAAGTTATTACATGGCCGGCAACGTCATGGAGGGGTTTGATTACGACAACGACAACTGGAAAGCCTTTCAAAATGGCGATGAAGTGGAAAAACAAGTTCGGGTAAATCACGAGTTGTATCCCTCGTACGTCACCACGCAAAGCGCGTGCGAGGCGTATACGAACGTCCTCGCGAATGTCGGCGCAAACTTTCCGAAGCAGGATGTCGTTGACTTGCACATCATCAGCGATGCGCGCAACAGCACGGCGGAATTTATCGGCACGCGCGGGCCGTCGTACGGCGACCGCCCCAGCCCGAACCTTCCCGGTTTCATCGATACGCAATCGGATGACAAATCCGCCCTTGGCGCAAATAACTTTCCTTGGCCGGATTATGAGACCTATGACGTGCTGCCGGACAGCGACCACGACGGGATTCCCGATGCTTGGGAAAAGGCGCACGGCCTGAACCCGGCCGATCCGGCGGATGCGAACAATGATTCCAATGGCGACGGCTATACCAATCTTGAAAAATACCTGAACTCGCTCGTTGGCGAATATTCTTTCACAAAAAATTAATACATGAAAAAACGAATCATTTTTGCGGCGGCGTTATCCCTGGCGTCGTCCTGCGTCATGGCCCGCGAAAACTGGCCGGTGGCCAATGAAACCGTCAAGGCACGTGACGCCGAATGGGCGGCTTATGAAGACCAGGTGATCTCCAATTGCGCGCCGGTCATTGCCGAATGGGAGAAGCAGGGCAAGCCGTTCATCCCCTGGGCATCGCAGCCGTCAGATTTGCCACAGGCGAAGGTGCCGGCGTTTCCCGGCGCGGAAGGTGGCGGCAAATATTCTTTCGGTGGCCGTGGTGGAAAAGTATTTGTTGTGACCAATCTCGACGACAGCGGTCCTGGCACGTTACGCGAGGCATGTGAATCCGCCGGGCCGCGCATCGTGGTGTTCAACGTTGCGGGTATCATCCATCTGCAAAAACCGATTTATATCGAGGCGCCCTATATCACGATTGATGGCCACACCGCGCCCGGCGACGGCATTTGTATCGCGGACAACGGCATTGACGATAACGTGCACGACGTCGTGATCCGCTATCTCCGTTTTCGTCGCGGCAACCCTGACATTTTCAACCGTCATGGCGTGCATTACGGCAGCCCCATTGGCAACATCATCATCGACCACGTTTCGGCGAGCTGGGGCGAGGACCAGAACATCGACACCTATCGCCACATGTATCAGCCTACGAATGGCGGCGATGCGCAGAAGCTGCCCGCGGTCAACGTGACCATTCAATGGACGATTTCGAGCGAGGCGTTGAACACCTACAACCATGCATTTGGCGGGGATTGGGGCGGCCGCAATTCCGGTTTTCACCACAACCTTTTCGCATGTAACACCGGCCGCAACCCCAGCGTGGCGATGACCTACGATTTCAATTTCGTCAACAACGTACTATTCAACTGGCGTCATCGCACGATTGACGGCGGCGGCGAGGAAAGCCTTTACAACATCATCAACAATTACTTCAAACCTGGTCCGGCGGTGAACAAGGGACCGGTCCAATACCGGATACTTGAACCGTCGGCCACCGTCACAAAACAAGACCCCATGCCGCATTTCGGCAAGGCCTACGTCGCGGGCAACGTCGTCGAAGGGAATGAAAAAGTCACCGCTGACAATTGGGCGGGCGGCGTGCAGTTTGCCGACGGCGGTTCGAAGGACGACCCGACCATCAGCACGAATGAAAGTGTGAAATCGCTCGTGGCAACTGTTCGCGTGGACCAGCCGTTCCCGATGCCGCCGATGACGATCACTTCGGCGAAACGGGCGTTTAAAGATGTGTTGAAAGGCGCGGGCTGCACTCTTCCCAAACGAGATCCTGTAGACACGCGTGTCATCGAGGAAGTTCGCACCGGTAAAGTTTGGGGCGCCGGCCAGCACATCGTTCCGACGCCGATGAAAGGCCTGGCCAAAAACAATATCGGTGCCGCCGGCGACGGCATCATCACCGACATTTCACAAGTCGGCGGTTATCCCGAATACAAGGGCGAACCGATCAAGGATTTGTGCGCGGATGGGATTCCGTTGTCGTGGAAAAAGAAATTCAATCTCGATGTGAACGACACATCCCTTTCGCAAAAGGATTTGCAGGGCGATGGCTACACGGTGATGGACAAGTATCTCGCCGGCCTTAATCCGGCCAAGAAAATTGACTGGAGCGATCCGCGCAGCAATGTGAATACTTTGCAGTGAACGAGAGCGCAAAAAGATATTCCTCCTACGCCTGGGTGGTCGTGGCTTTGCTGTGGCCGGTGGTGTTATTGAACTATCTTGACCGCCAGATGGTTTCAACCATCCGCGCCTCCATCCGCGCGGATATTCCGAGCATCGCGAGCGACGAGCAATTTGGCACGCTCATGGCCGTCTTCATGTGGGTCTATGCGTTTCTGAGTCCGGTTGGCGGATACATCGCGGACCGGTTCAACCGCCGCTGGACGGTCATCGGCAGTTTGTTCTGCTGGTCGGCGGTGACTTGGGCGACCGGCCACGCGCAAACCTATTCACAAATGCTTACGTTGCGCGGGCTAATGGGAGTGAGCGAGGCATTCTATTATCCGGCGGCGCTCGCGCTCATCGCGGATTTTCATACTGGTAGCACGCGCGCCAAGGCCGTGGGTATCCACCAAACCGGTCTCTATACCGGCCTCGCGCTCGGTGGCATCGGCGGATATATCGCCGACCATAGTTCGTGGCGAAATTGTTTTTACTGGTTTGGCGTAGTCGGCGTGATTTACGCGGTCATTTTGATGTTCGCATTGAAGGATACAGGTCAAAAAAGTCAAAATTCCTCCACTACCAAGACACCCGTCTCCATTGGCTCGACCATTTCCGCGCTCTGGTCGCAGCCGCAATTCTGGATTTTGGTGGCGTATTTCACCTTGCCGGCCATCGCCGGCTGGGCGATCAAAAACTGGTTGCCGACCTATCTCGGTGACGCGTTCCAAATGAAACAAGGCCCGGCAGGTTTGTCTGCAACCGTTTATGTGCAATTCGCTTCGCTCATCGGTGTGGTTCTTGGCGGCGTCATCGCCGACCGGTGGATGCGCCGGACAAATCGCGGCCGTATTTTTACCAGCGCCACCGGGGTGATGCTGATCGTGCCTGCTTTGCTCGCTCTGGGCTACGCGCCCGGCATCGGCACAGCCATCGGCGCGATGATTTTGTTCGGCCTTGGCTGGGGATTTTTTGATTGTAACAGCATGCCGATTCTCTGTCAGATCGCCCGGCCCGAACACCGGGCAACCGGCTATGGCTTTATGAACCTCGCCGCCAGCGGCATCAGCGGCGTGACAACGATTGTGTTTGGCCGCATGCGCGACCAGCACATCAATTTCTCCGTCGCCTTCACCGTGCTGGCGGGAGTGGCACTGTGTGCCGCTGTCCTGATCCTCACGGTCAAACCGCGCGCCGCGAATACCGAGGAATTTTCCAAATGAAATTGCCATTGTCAGGAATCGTTCCGCCGATGATCACGCCATTGAAAGACCGCGATGAACTCGATATCGCCGGCTTGGAGCGATTGGTGGAACATATTTTGTCCGGCGGTGTGAGCGGGTTGTTCATTCTCGGAACCACCGGTGAAGGCCCCAGTTTGAGCTATCGACTGCGCCGCGAGTTGATCGAATGCGTTTGCAAACAGGTGGCCCGGCGTGTGCCGGTGCTGGTCGGCATCACGGACACGGCGTTCACCGAATCGTTGAACATCGCGCGCGCCGCCGCTGATTGCGGCGCAGACGCTGTGGTTGCTGCGCCGCCGTATTACCTGCCCGAAGCACAGCCCGAATTACAGGAATACCTCGACCACCTCGCACCTGAACTGCCGTTGCCGTTGTACATCTACAACATGCCGGCATTGACCAAGGTGCATTTTGAGTTGGACACCGTCCGGCGCGCGATGGACAACCCCCGCATCATCGGCCTCAAGGACAGTTCCGGCGATTTGAATTATTTCAAGGCCGCCGCCGACCTAATCAAACAACATCGTCCCGACTGGCCGTTGTTGATCGGGCCCGAGGAAAAACTTTTCGACGCATTGCAAGCAGGCGGCAATGGCGGGGTGAGCGGCGGCGCAAATCTTTTTCCGAAGCTTTACGTCAAACTTTGCGATGCGCACCGTGACGGGAACCTGGCCCGCGCGCAGGAATTGCAGAGACAGATCCAGCACGTCAGCGATTTGTTCTATCGCATCGGGAAATATTCTTCATCCATCATCAAAGGCATCAAGTGCGTGGCCAATACGATGGGCATCTGCAACGATTTCATGGCCGAGCCGTTCCATCGTTTCCGTGAACCGGAGCGCGAGCTGGTCAAGACGCGGCTGAAGGAGATCGAAGCCGAAATCGCAAAGTTGAATTTGTAACCAATGCATTTAACCCTGCAACACTTGCGCCACCCGGAAGTCGTCACAGGAAGGCATACCCTTTCCCTGCTTTTCGTGTGTCTTCTATGTTTAACCGTTCAAAATTCTTTCGCCGGAAATCTGACGGTTTTAGATTCAACAACCTTTTCCCATTACGTCGCGCACTTCAATGCGATGGAAGATGAAAATGTGACCAACTATGTCTCCAATGCCGATTCGTGGGACTGGCTGCAAAAGGAGATTCCGTTTTTTGAATGTCCCGACCATGAAGTTGAGGAGATGTATTATTTCCGCTGGTGGTCATTTCGCAAACATCTGGAACAGACAACGAACGGGTTTGTGTTTTCCGAGTTTCTGACCCGGCCAAATCCGGTCAGCAGCGCGCTCGGTTTTCAGATCGCCGAGGGCCGCTGGCTGCATGACCAGAATTATCTGGATGACTACGTCTCCTATTGGTTACGCGATGAAGCCGTGCAGCAACAACTGCACAAATACAGCCAGTGGCTAGCCGTTGCAGTCTGGCAACGTTATCTGACGACGGGCGACGCGAATTTTACGACCAATCAACTGGCGGCGTTGGTTGCCGATTACGGGTTATGGGAAAAGGATCACCTTACGGATAGCGGGCTTTTCTGGCAGTTCGATGTCCGGGATGCGATGGAGGAATCCATTTCCGGCTCGCGCACGGCCAAAAACCTCCGTCCCACCATCAACAGCTACATGTTCGGCAACGCGCAGGCCATCGCCCAAATCGCGTGGCTGGCTGGTGATAAAAAACTGGCTAAGGGGTTCGACGACAAAGCCGCGCATTTGAAGAAACTGGTGGAAAAAAATCTCTGGAATGATGACGCCAAATTTTTTGAGGCCATACATACAAACGGAAAACCCGCTGATGTGCGGGAAGAGATCGGTTTCATTCCCTGGATGTTCGAATTGCCGGACGACAATAAAAAATTCAATTCCGCCTGGGGCCAGTTGACCGACGTAAAAGGTTTTTCTGCGCCGTTCGGGGTCACCACGGCTGAGCGGCGGAGCCCGTTTTTCCGCACGCATGGCTACGGTCATTGCGAATGGGACGGGGCGGTCTGGCCGTTTGCGACATCGCAAACGCTTGATGCACTGGCGAATTTTCTGCGCGACTACAGGCAGAGCATTGTCACGGAGCAAAATTATTTCGATGTGTTTTTGACGTATGTCCACAGCCAGCATGCTGATGGGAAACCGTATATCGGCGAATATCTCGACGAAACTACCGGTCAATGGATCAATGGCAAGGAAGGTCGCAGCCGCTATTACAATCATTCGACCTTTGCGGACCTCGTCATCACCGGGGTCATCGGGCTGGTGCCGCGTGCGGACGACGTGGTAGAGGTTTTCCCATTGCTGCCGGAGGGTGTCTGGAATTATTTCTGCGTTGATGGCGTGAATTATCACGGTCATGTGCTCACAATCATTTGGGACCAGGACGGCTCGCGCTACGGTCGCGGCAAAGGATTGTTGGTTTTGGCCGACGGAAAAGAAATTGCGCGCGGCGCCAAACTTGAAAAGATTACCGTCAAGCTGCCATGATTCATTTGCGATATACGATATGCGATATGCGAGTGGTCGTCTGTATCCTGGGCGTCGCGTTTGCTCCAAATCTTCTCCATGCCGCACCAAAAAAATTGTCGCCGGTCATCGCTATTAATGCGGGCGGCAATTTGGTTTACGACGCGGATGCGCAAGGTAATCGTGTTCCTGATTTTTCCAGCGCCGGTTATGCGGGTAATGACCGGCAGATTCCCTATGCGCCGGTCCGGGTTGTAGTTTCGCCGGTGCAAGGCGATGAAACCGCGCGTATCCAAAAGGCGATTGATTATGTCACCGGTTTGCCGGCCGGTCCTGATGGCGTTCGTGGCGCGATCCTTTTGCAATCAGGCCGGCACGAGATTTTCGGGCAGTTGTTCATCACCAATTCGGGCATCGTGTTGCGCGGTGAAGGAGCTGGAACGAACGGAACCATTTTGGTGGCCGCCGGCACGGATCGCCGGACATTGATCCGCATAACCGGGCAGGGTGATTTCACGGCGGCCCGAAAAATTCAGATCGCCGATGAATACGTCCCGGTCAGCGCGATGAGTTTTCATGTTCAGGATGCCAGCGGCTTGAAGCCCGGCGACACAATTTTCATCACCCGGCCGTCCACGAAAGAATGGATTGATACGCTGGGCATGGATTTTGGCGGAGGGCTCAACGACTGGCGATTAGTTTGGCATTCGGGCAACTACGATCTGATCTGGGACCGCACGGTTCAAAAAGTGGAAGGCAATCTGGTGACAATCGATGCGCCGGTCACGACCGCACTGGAGACAAGATTTGGCGGCGGATATGTGCAGACTTATGCATGGCCGGGCCGGATTGAAAATACCGGCGTTGAAAACCTGCGGCTTGGATCGGCTTTTGATCCGCAAAATCCGAAAGACGAGAATCATTCCTGGTTCGCCATCACGATGGAAAATTGCGCGGACTCATGGGTGCGGCAGGTGACATTCGAACATTTTGCCGGTTCGGCGGTGGCAGTATATGAAAGCTGCGCGAAGATTTCCGTGGAAGATTGCAGGTCGCTGGCGCCGGTTTCGGAAAATGGCGGCTGGCGCCGGAACACGTTCTTCACGATGGGGCAGGAGGTTTTATTTTTGCGGTGTCGTACGGAAAATGGCCGGCATGATTTCTCCGTCGGCCATTGCGCCGCCGGGCCAAATGCCTTTGTAGATTGCGAAGCGGATCTGCCGTCAGCGGACAGTGGCGCGATCGAAAGCTGGTCCAGCGGTACTTTGTACGACAATGTGCGGATTGACGGCAATGCCTTGAGCCTGGTCAATCGCGGCGGCGACGGGGAAGGGGCGGGGTGGTCGGCGGCGAATTCGGTTTTGTGGAATTGCGTCTCCGCAAAAACTTCCTGCGAGAATCCGCCGGGCGCGCAAAACTGGGCGTTCGGTTCGTGGGGCGAGTTTGAGGGCAACGGTATCTGGCGGAACTCTAATCAATCAGAAAAGCCCGACAGCTTGTTTGTATCGCAACTGGCCGACCGGTTGGGAAAAAATGGAGCCAAACAAGTTTTATCCCCGGCAAAAATTTCAGCGGAGGCACAAAACGCAAAATCGGTTGACGAAATACCTGATTCGAATCCCGTCGTCGGAAGTTCAAAACTGCAAATCTCTATCACGAACGGCTGGTTGGTGTGCGACGGTAAATTGTTGCTAGGTGGAATACAGGAGGTCAACTGGTGGAGGGGAAATTTGCTGCCGAACGATGTCAAAAATTACGGCGTCAATCTTTCACGTTTCGCCCCGGGTCGCATCGGTGCGGGTTTAACGGATGATCTTGGGGCGGTCGCGGACGGGATGGTTTCCGACAACCTGACGGCGCTCGATCATCATTACGGTCTTTGGTACGACCGTCGCCGCGAGGATCACGAACGTGTACGCCGGATGACCGGCGACGTCTGGCCGCCGTTTTACGAGCAACCCTTCGCGCGCAGCGGTGTCGGGACGGCGTGGGACGGCCTGAGCAAATACGACCTGACCAAATTTAATCTGTGGTACTGGGCGCGTTTGAAAAACTTCGCGGACATCTGTGACGAGCGCGGCCTGGTCTTGTTCAACGAAAATTACTTTCAACACAACATTCTAGAAGACGGCGCGCATTGGGTGGATTCACCGTGGCGTTCCCAAAACAACATCAACGACACCGGTTTTAATGAGCCGCCGTTTGAAATGGACAAACGGATCGTCATGGCGGATCAATTTTACGACGTGACCCAGCCGGTCCGGCGCGAGCTGCACAAAAATTTCATCCGGCAAAACCTGGATAATTACACAAAAGAGGCGAACGTGATCCAATTCACGAGCGCGGAATTCACCGGCCCGACGGAGTTCATGCAATTCTGGCTGGATACCGTCGGCGACTGGGAAAATGAGAAGCATCTGCATCCGTTGATCGCGCTGGCGGCACCGAAGAATGTTCAGGATGCGATTCTGGCGGATGCAAAACGCACGGCGGTCGTGGACATCATCGCCTTTCGTTATTGGTGGCAGACGGATGACGGCATGTTTGCACCCGACGGCGGAAACAGCTTGTCGCCGCGCCAGTTCCAACGGCAATGGAAGGGCGGTCCGCCGAGCGATGAAAATCTAGCGGCGATGACGGCGGAATACCGGGCAAAATTTCCCGGTAAAGTGGTCCTGGCGGCCAGCGAACAGGGATTTAATTTCGGACATGCCGCCTGGGCTTACCTTTGCGCGGGTGGTTCGATGCCCATCCTGCCGCGCACCACGGATACGAAATTGCTCGCGGCGATTCCGCAGATGAAATCGTGGGTTGCCGACACGGACAAAGAGCTTTGGGCGTTGCGCGATGCCGGCCGGCAAATTTTGATCTATGGGAAAAAAGGTGTGGAACTTGACCTGTCCGATGAACCGGGCGCGTTCCGTCTGAATAAAATTGATTCTAATACGGGCGAAGTGAAGATCGGCGATCAAGTGGTGCAGGGTGGTGGCAAAATAACTTTGCCCGGTGGCGTTATCTGGTTGACGAAGGAGTGATATGAGAAAGTTTCGAGCATTGTTCCTGGCGGTTGTGTCTGGCTGGCAGTTCCATGCGCAGGCGGCGGAGGGAACGAATGCAATCAGTCAGGTTGCCGGACAGCGGTACAAAGTCGCCGTGTGCGACTGGATGATTCTGAAGCGGCAAAAACTTGGTGAATTTCAACTCGCGAAGGACCTCGGCGCGGATGGGGTGGAACTGGACATGGGCTCGCTGGGCACGAATGAGACTTTTTTGAACACGCTGACCAACGAAGCCAACTGCTGGCTGTTTCTCGAAAAAGTGCACGGGTTGAACCTGGAAATCTCGTCGCTGTCGATGTCGGGATTTTATGGGCAGTCGTTCGCCGATCGCGCGACAGTGCCCCGCATGACGCAGGACTGCATGGACACTATGCGCGCGATGGATGTGAAAGTCGCGTTCCTGCCGCTCGGGGTGAGCGACCTGTTGAAACACCCGGAATTACGTTCAAAAGTCGTCGAACGTCTGAAAATTGCCGGCGCACAGGCTGAAAAAGCTGAGGTTGTGATCGGCGTGGAATCGGAACTGCCGGCGGTGGAACAGATCAAGTTGCTGGATGAAGTGGATTCGCCCGCGATAAAAATATGTTTCAATTTTGCGGATGCGATCCAAAACAATCGTGATTTAATTGCGGAATTGAAGACGCTCGGTGCGGACCGGATCTGCGAGATCCACGCCACGGACCAGGACGGTGCCTGGCTGCAAAATGATCCGCACATCGACCTGCCGCAGGTGAAGGCTGCACTGGACCACATGAACTGGCGTGGCTGGCTGGTAATCGAGCGTTCGCGCGACACGAATGACGTGCATAATGTGAGAAAAAATTACGGGGCGAATGCGGTGTACCTGAAAAAGATTTTTCAGCCATGAACGGCCAAGCATACAAAATGAGACGAAACGCCGCCGCTGTGGGAGCAATGGCGGGGGTATGGTTGCTGGCACTCGTTTGCCCGGTTCGGGCGGAACAAACGGTGGAACAGTGGGGGTTTTTTGAGACTGCACTCAACGGTCCGACAAACGGCAATCCGTTTCTCGACGTAAAATTTTCGGCACGATTCATGCAGGGGGCGAATACATTTGAGGTGAACGGTTTTTATGATGGCGACGGAATTTATCGCGTGCGTTTCATGCCGCCGACGACCGGCGAATGGTCCTACCGGACCGAAAGCAGCAGCCGCCAATTGAATGGAAAACACGGCGGGTTCACGGCGGTAGAACCTTCACCAGCAAACCATGGGCCGGTGCGGGTGGCGAACACGTATCATTTTGCCTACGCGGACGGCACGCCTTACGAGGAGCTGGGAACGACGTGTTATGTTTGGGAATGGCAGCCGGAAGCATTGCAGGAACAGACATTGCAGACGCTCGCGTCGTCGCCATTCAACAAGATTCGCTTTTGTGTTTTTCCGAAGCATTATCAATGGAACACGAACGAGCCGATCCTGTATCCGTTTCCAAGCAAAGATAAATTGGCGACCACGACAAACTGGGACTTCAGCCGGTTCAATGTGGAATATTTCCAGCACCTGGAACAACGCGTAGCCGATCTGCAAAAGCTGGGCATTGAGGCGGACATTATCCTGTTTCATCCGTATGACGAGGGGCATTGGGGCTTTGACCGGATGCCGTCGGCGGTGGACGACCGTTATTTGCATTATGTCATCGCGCGGCTGGCGGCCTATCGCAATGTCTGGTGGTCGCTGGCCAACGAGTGGGATTTCATGAAGGAGAAAAAGGAATCGGATTTTGTGCGGTTCGGGGAGATCGTTTCGCAGGACGATCCGTATCATCATCTGCTGGGCATCCACAATGGCCAGAAAATCTTCAACAACACACTGCCATGGATCACGCACGCGAGCATCCAGAACGGCGCAGCGGTTGTGAGCGTGAACAGCGCGGAAATATATCGCGACGTGTATCGTAAACCGGTCGTTTATGACGAGGTGAAATACGAGGGCAACATCGAGAGCCGCTGGGGACAGTTGAGCGCGGAGGAAATGGTTTTTCGTTTTTGGAACGCGACGGTGGCGGGCACTTACTGCGGCCACGGTGAAACGTACAAAAGCGACGACCAGGTTTTATGGTGGTCAAAAGGCGGCGTGCTCAAGGGCGAAAGCCCCGCCCGTCTTGCGTTTCTGAAAAAGGTTTTGGACGATGCTCGTGTAGATGGCATTGAGCCGATCGACAAGTGGCAGGATTCGCCGATTGGCGGCCAGCCCGGGAAATATTATCTGATCTATTTCGGCAAACAGACACCGACGAACTGGCTTTTCCAGCTTCCCAAGCCGCCCTTGGGTAAACTTCAGTCCGCCGACGGCCTGAAATTCACCGCCGAAGTGCTCGATACATGGAACATGACGGTGACGCCGGTGCCCGGGGTTTTTTCGTTGAAGAAAAAGGATAATTATACGTTTGCTGATTCGGAGGGGCGCGGCATTCCGTTGCCCGGGACGCCATACATGGCGATACGGATCAAACGGGTGGAATGAACCCGAATATGGTGGGACGAACACCTCACCCCGGCTCTCTCCCCATCGGCTCCGCAGACTCCGCCGACGCGGAGAGGGGGAAACGCTCGCAGCGTCTCGACGATTGAACGCATCGGGTGTTTGAGGGGTTCTTCCTCTTCCAATCTGCGGAATGAGTCATTCCGGCCAAAGGCCGTTGACGATGGGTTTTAATTTCAACGCAGCGGGGTCGAGCACGATGTGCTTGATGCGTTTGCGTTCCCA
>DATHOG010000011.1:0-8282 GCA_035485115.1 Candidatus Sulfotelmatobacter sp.
TTGGTCACACAGTTCGGGGCAGGAGGCGTAGTGTCGCCATAAGTCGAAGGATCCGGATTGACCCACATCTCCACGATGTCGCCGGGGCTTCCAGGAGTCGAGACGCTATTGTTGTTGGTCATGATGAGACAGCCGACAACAAAGACGAGGTTGGTAGCGTTAAAGCTGGTTTGGTTGGTTATGGCGTAGGTGAGTCCGCTTCCTTTGGCTATGGCAACCTGGTAACTGGACGAGCTGCTCCACTCGAGATCAATCTTGGGCCACAACGTGGAGGTGTTTGAATACGTCAAACCGGCGATGGCATCGTCACCGAGAACTATGTAAGGGTTCGTGGCGCGAAGGGAAAAAGAAAAATATATCGGCCCGTTGGTTTGAGTGCCAAAAGGCAGGCGGCAGGTGACATTACTGGCCCACAAATAGTGGTTGCCGATCGGGGGAGCCAGCCCGGGCATGCTTAAATTTCCGTTGGTGATGTAGCAGGCCTCAATATTATTAAGAGTGGCGGCACCATTGGTCACCCAGCCGCCCTGCCCTTGCAACGGCTGGCCGACCGGGTAATTGAACGATTCATATATGGGTAGAATTGTATTCGGCAGTAGGACGGTCACGGTAAACGATTGAGTGACAATATTATTGTTCGCAGCACCGTTGTTGACGGTGACAGTAATGGTGGCGGAACCGTTGGTATTGGTACCGGGAGTGAAAGTCAAGGAGCCGCTGGTGCCGGGGTTGATGTAATTAACCGTTGGATTGGGAATCAAGTTGGTATTGCTGGAGGTTGCCGTAACGGTGAGCGTTTGATTTTGATTACTCACACCGGAAGTGATGCCGGATAAATACACAACTTGTGGTCCAGCGTTTTCGTTCAGGGTTAAGTTATTAATGGGATTCAATGTCGGGGGACTGACCGGATTGAGAATGACAGTCTGCAGCGAGCCGGAGGTCCCTGCGGGACTCGTCGTCACCACCTCGATATAACAGGGTGTGTTGGACGGCCACGAAATAGTTGCGCTATAGATATTTGATGCCACCGTGGCCGAGACGGTAAAAGTCACCCCATTACTTGAGGTCAGGATCTCGTATCCTGTCTGATAAGTTGAAATGCCAGACCAAGACACGCTGATTTGGTTGGATGATATTACCGCGGCATTAACAGTGTTCGGCGGCGGAGCCGTAAATCCAGCTCGCTGGAGGCCGCGCTGGATTATCGGGCTGGTCATCATTCGATTCCAGACGGAGCCGGTCCGGTAGTTCTCAATCATCAGTATGATCGGGCCTTCATCGATGGCGAGGGTGGCGGAGTTGAAAAAATTATTTGAGGCGATATTAAAGGAGTCCCTGAATCCTTCCGTCGTCCAAAGCTGGTTGGTATACGTGTCATACAGATGGCGGATGGCCGGCAGACATGCCTCCGGCGCAAACGGCATGGAACCCGCCGCCGCCGTCGGTGCAATCGTGCCGTTATCCGTTCCCCCCGGCGCTCCCACGGTATCATAACCGTCCGGTCCGCTGCAGGAAGTGTAACCCCACTCATTCGTGCCGTAATTGGGATATCCGGCGGGATTATCAATCGCATAGGCCTGCTGGGCCAGGGTCGCGCGCCTTGAATTTTGAAAATAATCGCTCCCCATGCCTTGCATGTATGCATCCGGTATTCCATTAAAATCAATCCAACAATGCGAATATTGGTAACCAAAAAGCTGCGCTTTATAGGCATAACTATAACCATAATAGGTCTTCCAATTAAACCCGCTTACCCAAGCCGCCCATGAAGCGGCCGGCAGGGGGTTGGTGGGCGCTCCAAGACCGTAGATATAGAGATATGCCACCTCGTTGTAACCTTTATAACCGTTGACGTTGGTGAATCCGGATTCGGGCGTCCACTGTAGATAGACCGTGCTGTCATTGGTCTTAAGCATGAATTGAAAATCAATACGGTTGAAGATGTTGCTGGACACATTTCGTATCGTCACCTCATCCTGATTGGTCGGGTCGTTAAAATAAATTCCGGCATCGATCACTCCCGACAGGAGGATGGCCGTATCGCTGGTCGACAACTCGATGGTCCCGTTCCGAAATCCGGTGTTAAGATTCAATTGGTGATAGAACCAGCCGTGATAGCCGGTGTAACCGCTGGCCCCGCTGCCTTGCGGACCGTTGTAAAGTGTATTCAGGGCGGCCAGCACTCGAGCCCGTCCTTGATCGCGCGTAATCCAACCGTGGTCGATGCCGATGCAGATGGCGCTCAAACCAAAACCAACGGCCCCAACGGCGGCCGTATTCGCCTGGTCAGAGCGCAACCGAATCAAGCCATTGGTTGTGTTGACTTCATTCCAAAAGTAATTAAATGTCTGTTGTTCCACGTAGCCTAGAAAAGCATCATCGCTCACGAAATTGGTCGGACCTGAAACCGGCGAGGGAATAGCGAAAACCGACAGTCTGACTTGGGAGAGGACAATGATGATTAGTGACAGTTTTGCGAGCCTCTCAAAGGCGAAAAATACCTGTTTCAAAGACTTTTGATTCATCCAGGAAATGTGTGATTTGCTCCCGTAGCCTGTCATGCACGAATTGTTTTGAGCGCTCTTTTTCACTTGGCTAATTCGATTGGCTGAATATCAATGTAATCGATGTCCGGGCCGCCCTCTCCCAGCGTACCAAGTTGTATTTTGGAGCGCCCGGAGGGCAGGTTTACAGTCACTGTCTTTGTGGCCCAATCATCTTGCGGTGCCGGAGAAAACGAAATATTTGTATCCAGTTGAACTCCATTTAATTCGAGCTTGAGCGGCTTGTCGTCATTGGCGGGAAGCAAATATCGGATATTTAGCCGGAACGATCCGGCGGTTTTAACATCGATGTCCCACTCAATCCGGCCGTCAACCTTGTCATCGAAAACGACGTATCCCGTGCCCGAATAGCCGGGTTTTTCATTGGACCACTCACAGCCCGTCAAGGCGGCGTATTCCGCCTCCTGATACCCGGAGGGCTTCCACATATACCTGGTTGCAGAGGCAAGCTGTTTGTCTATCCGGCTCCGGCTATACTGCTTCTCCCGGACATCGTAAAACCACTGGGCGTAGCCGAGTATGTCGCCGTTGTCGATCAAGACCGAATACTTGGGCATGCTAAATAGCGATTGGTGGATCAGGAACATCCGATGATGAAAGAACATACTGCGAAGTGCCTTTAGCATTTCCTCCCCGTCGTTTCCTTCGGCGATCAACTGGCGGACAAGGCTGAGGCTCTTTTTTAACTCTCCGGCGTGATAGTATTCCAATGACATGTTCGTGGTGACCACCATTTTGATGGCGGCAAATTGCTCCGCAGTGGGGTTAAGCCGGTGCTTGATGGTGTCCAGCTGGGCTTCTATCTGGGAGTTGATCGCCGCCGGGGAAGAATCATCCCATCGTCCGTTTTTGGATTGCGCATCGATGCCGGAATAGATGGCATGGGCGCCCGTATCGTCTCCTCCCTCCTTGACAAAGAATTTCGCGACCTGCAACGGAGAAAGGACATCGGCCGTAGGGCCGCTGTCATACCAGTTCTGATCCCGGGCATAATCAAACACCATCATGTACTTCATGAAGTCTTCCATGATTTGGCGGGCTTGCTTCCGGTCCCCGCGCGCAACCACTGCCGGCACCTCTTCGGTGATCTTGCTGAGCGGCAACATGGCTTTGGGAAGGATGATATCTCCGCGCACGATCACATCCCACATATATGGAAACACCGTTTGTACGCCGGTAAGATTAATGGATTTGTCTTTGGCCCAAACCGCATATCTCTCCGTGCTTTCGTTCAGCCATCGTTCATACACCGGTCCTGTTGGCGGCAACTGAAACCTGGGGTTGTAATGCTTCTCACTGTGAACCCCCGCCGCCACTATCGCGGTGGAAAACTTCCCCCTGATCACCAGTTGCGGGCCTTTTCCGGACCAGTGTTGACTGGAACAAATGTCCGTGCACTGACCCGGCCCGGCATTATCATCGGTTCGGAGCAGCAGCCCCGCGTTGGCGTCCGGGTCATCCATCCAGGACTGGACGAGCGCTTTGGGAAGTTCGAATTCGAGCCATTCACCCTCAAGGCCAGCCGCTGTTCGTGTTGCCAGCGGCTCGGCGGAATAATCGCGGCCGGGTTCGGATAATCCCGATCCGCCGGCCCATGGCTGACCCTGGTCTCGTGAATTCCAACTGGCGGCTTCAGGTTCTTCCACTGCTTCCGAGGCTCCCTCTTTCCACCCGGCATTGGCGGTGCTGACCGCATGGACATGGATGGGCACCGGCACCATTTGCGTCTGATTCCTCGGCACGTACAAACGCAGCCAGGCGGATTCAACGTTCGCGTATTGAAATCCGGACAAATCGAAGCGAATCAGACTCACCGCATGGTAGATGTCATAGACCGTGGAAGGTTGGACTCCAACCTGGAGAAATTGGGCATTACCGAAGTTCCATTTGCCCCAGTATTTGCCATTTCGCAAAAACGTATCCTGCACGTGCTCCGGTCCGGATACGACTAAAACATCTGCGTTGGACCCGGTCACAAGCGTGTTCAAGGTTGCCTGTGAAACCGTGTGCGCCGGCTCTTGGGCGGAAGCCAGGCCAAAAGCGACCAGTAGAAAAGCTAGCACCATCATCCTCACTGACTTCATGCTATTTATATCAGTTACGGATTTCGGCCGCGTCCACCCCGGCCCGTAAGTCTGAATCAGATTCACGATCAGGAAAGATCCCGTTTATTCGTCGTTACTGGTCCACCAGAGATTCTGGTAAGCCAGCCCGGCTTTGATCCACGCGGCGTGACCATCGCAGTAACCAATGTTTGCACCGGTGCTATGATTGTCCAACGGGTCAATCTGGTTGTTCACCTGGGCATTGTCCGAATCGAATTGCAGCCAGACTGCCGAGGGGCCAGGCCTCATGCCCGCCAAACCGGCCTGGGTACAATTGGGCCCGTCCAGCGTGTAACTCTGGATAAACTGCTCGGACTTTTTGTGGATAAGGCTGTTGCTGGCGGGCGCCGTTTTGCTGGGTCCCAGCACAATCGCCCCGAACAATTCATAGCTCATGCCATGGGTGGCATTCTTATCGGTCGCCGTGTTCTCCAAATCCACCAGTACCGTACCTCCACCTATAAGCTTTTGCACATTTGTGGTGCTGACCGAGTTAAAAGTGCTGGGGCAAACGAAGACTTGTACGTTGGGAACCCGGTCCGGGTATTGCCAGTTCTCATCGTCATCAGAGAAGACACGTTTGACACCTGCGGGCGCGGCAAGCGAATCCCCTTCAAGATCGCCATTAAAGTCATTGGCATACAACAGGCTTCCAAGTCCCATCTGTTTGACATTGCTCAAACAGCCGGTGCGCTTCGCCCTTTCCTTCGCTTTCGCCAGCGCCGGCAGCAACATGGCCGCCAGGATGGCGATGATGGCGATGACCACCAGCAATTCAATGAGGGTAAATGCGCGCAACCGTCGCCCGGACAATGAACGCCATGACTGAATCAAGGGCTTTTGAAATAGTTTCGGGTCAGACATAACACATCATTGTAACTTTGTATCCCGGCGCCATCTTACCTCGTCAACCGGAAGAACTGTTGTCCAGCCGGGCCTGGCACCGTGTAAGTGTTATTGGTGCCCTGCACTACAATTGGCGTATTCGTGGTCCAGGCAGCACTTGTCAAATTGGTTTCCCCAACGAGGGTATATCCAACAGCATTTGTGGGCCAGGAAACGACCACGTTATTGCCGCTGGTTTGGGCCGTCAAATAAACGGGCGGCGGCGGCGTAACCGCAGCCCAAGTGAACCCGACGCGCACTTCGTCTACTTCATGTTGAACAATCGAGCCGCCGCGCCATGAGATGCGGTCAACACCGTTGGCCCCGGGGTCGGCCGTCGCCCCGCCACTGCCGGTGTTGGTCACACAATTCGGGGCCGGAGGCGTGGCGGCGCCAAAAGTCGCCGGATTGGGGTTAACCCACAATTCTATGATATCCGAGCCCGTGTTCCCATTGGTCATGACCAGGCAACAGACAATAAAGACCGTATCGGTACCGGTAAACACCTGTGAGTCGGTTACCCGAAATCCGACACCGGTTCCTTTGGCCACGCCGACGGAATAATGATTCGAGTCGGTCCAAACACTGTCAACCTTGGGATACAACGTGGTTCCGCTGGAATAGGCCAGACCACCGATTGGATCTTCAGTGGAAGTATTGCCGGTGTAGTTCGTGGCGCGATAGGCAAAGGAGAAATATAACGGCCCGTTGGTTTGCGAGCCGAATGGCAAGCGCACCGTGACATTGCTGGCCCACAAATAATGGTTTCCAATCGGGGCGGGCAGACCCGGCACGACCAGATTTCCGGCCACTATGTAGCAACCTTGAACCTGCACCGCCGCGCTGGCGGTGTTGGTCACCCAGCCGCCCAGGTTTTGCAGGGGAAGGCCGGCAGTATAATTGAACGGTTCGTAGACGACTCCATTTTTAAAGGATATGGATTCGGTCAAGGTTGCCAATGCGCTGGTCGCTGAACCATAACTGTTGGTTACAACGAAGTAGTAATTCCCAAAATTAGCGGGTTGCACGTTGGTGATGGTGAGCGTGGAATTGGTGGCATTGGCAAGAAGGGTATTATTGGTGCTAAAATACCATTGATAGTGGAGCAGTGCGCTGCCCTCGGCCGCGCCGATGAAAGGCAGCGCAGTATTCGCCAAAGAAGCCGTTTCGCTAACCGGGTTCAGCGTTATGTATGGCGCGAGCAATGGCGCCGGACCACTGACAATGCTAAAGGCCATTATGCCGTTGTCACTGTCGAGAACGTATAAGATGTTGGTGCTGCCCATGCTGCCGAAGACCACCGAACCCGCACTGATCCCATTGACCGCTTCATTCGTCGCCCAGGCTTTCCGATCCAACAAAACGGGCGGATTGGCCGTATTGGAAATGTCATGCAAGCGCACATAGCCTCCGCCGCTTGCCGGTGTTTCCAGGCTTGCCAACAAACTGCTTGAGGAAAGTATCCCGATGGGTCCCACCCCGCCCGGAAACACGACCGTGGAATAAGAGTTCAGGGTGGTGGCTGTACCGGCACCGAGATTGTAACTCAATTGATAGAGCGCGCCGGACGTCGCCTTGGCCCAAAAAGTGTTGCTTGAGCCCGTTCCAAACGCCACGCCATATCCGAGACCGCCGGCCGGCACGTCGGTCAGTAACGTCGTTGCCGTCCACACAGCGGTCAAGCTCGGGTCGTTGGGCGTCAAAATCGCCACCACGTTGCCGCGTGATGATACCAGCACTTTCGTGCCGGTTCCCGTGCCGGTGACGGTCATGGTATCGCCCCAGCGGGTGTTCCCGGAGTTACTGGCATTACCATTCGCTGGATCACCGCTGTAAACATAATCCTGCGAACTCGACTCGTTCGCGAAGTGGTACAGGTTGAAGGCGCCGGAACTTTGACTTGAGCTGGTAAGACCACAGACGTAAATCGTGCCGTCAGCCGCAACTGCAATCGAATTGAAATCAAAACCGACGTTCGCGCCAAAACCGGGGGTGCCCAGGTTGAGCGTTCCAACATCCGCGCCGTTTGTGGCGTTGATGATGCCCAAATAATATGAGGCTCCGGTGGCGGTGTTGGTGCGGCTTAGTACCAGCAAATGGCCGGTTGTGGGATTATATGCCATGCTGCGCTGGAGTTCATGCACGCCGCTGCTGCCGCTGATCGGGTTGGTGGAGCCGTCCGTCAGATAAGGCAGCTGGCCCGGCAAAACACTCCCGTTGCCGTTGGTGCCAAATGTGGTGAGCGGTTGCAACTGGAGCGTCTGTGCTCGAGCCGTTTGCACCAGCAGGCCAATGGTGAACAAAAAGATTAGGTTTAGGGTCACAAAGATTTTCATAAACATTTTTTGCCTGGTGGATGACGAAACGGGTTGCTGGCAACAAAAGTATCAGAGGCACCCTTCAATGACAATTTACGTGAACTCGTAACTCTATTCCTGCGGCACCGCAAAGAACTCCTTGCCTTTGTTTTGACGGTGTGACACTAACTTAATATCAGCTTCCACAAATGACGTCGCTAATCAGTTCTCCGGCCATGCCCCTGCCATGCCGCCGGCTTGCCTTGATTTTGGCATTTTGGGGCTGGGTCGGCTTGTTCGTTCTCATGGCGCATTCCGCCTTCGGTGTCCCGGTCTTGCTTCACGCTGTAGAAGCCTCCGCGCCCGCCGCTGAAGGCCATCCCTTGGAAGCGGCGATTGACGGCGTGCTCACGGGGGACAATGGCTGG
>DATHOG010000012.1:0-6031 GCA_035485115.1 Candidatus Sulfotelmatobacter sp.
AGCTGCAAACTGTTGACGCTGGATTCCGACTTCAAAATCTACCGGCGCTTTGAACGTCAAATGATTCCATTGATCACGCCGAAATGATCAAAGCCGCGCATTATCAATCAACCGTGTCTTGCCGAAAAAAACCGCCAGCGCCATCTGCGCGCCGCGTTTGACCTGCGCCACGGGTTGCAGCGTTTCGGGATCGAAAAATTCCACGTAATCCAGCCGCGCCAGCGGCGCGGCGGTGATGAAATCCTCCAGATCTTTTTTCAACCGCGCCGACGTCATGGATTTTTTAGCGACCGCCGCCTTCGCCGCCTGCAACGCGTGGAACAGGATCACCGCCTGCGCGCGCTGTTCCGCGTCGAGGTACTTGTTGCGTGAACTCATCGCCAGCCCGTCCGCCTCGCGGCCCGTCGGTGCGACGATGATTTGCACCGGAAAATTCAGATCCGCGACCATGCGCTTGATGATCGCCGCCTGCTGGCAATCTTTCTGTCCGAAAACGGAAACATCCGGCAGCACGATGTTGAACAGCTTCGCCACCACCGTCGTCACGCCGCGGAAATGCTCGGGCCGCGAGGCGCCTTCCATCACGCGCGACAGTTGTTCTTCGACGACGTAGGTGCTGTATAAGTTCGGATTTCGGATTTCGGATTTCGGATTTTGCCGCCCGGGATACATTTCATTGTCGTCCGGGGTAAAGACGACATCGGTTTTCAACTCGTGCAGCGATTTCAGGTCGCGTTTGAGATCGCGCGGATATTTTGCCAGATCTTCCGTCGGCGCAAACTGCGTGGGATTGATGTAAATGCTGACAACGACGACCCCCTGCCGGCCGACGCGTTTGCGGGCCTCGCGCACGAGGCTCAAATGACCGTCATGCAGGTAGCCCATCGTGGGTACAAAGCCGATTTTTACGCCGGCGCGTTTCCAGTGGAGCGCCAGCTTCTGCATGGCGGCGGTTGAAGAAATGATTTTCACCGTGGAAAAGTTACCGGCGGAAAGCGCGCGTTGCCACAAATAAAAAACCGCATCGGAAATCCGATGCGGCCTTCAGTTCCCCACCCAAATTTTATGCCTTGGCGAACAGGTGCGTATGCTTGCTACACGATTCGTTCGTCGGCGCCTCGGGCACGAGGTCGTTCGGAGTCACAATATTGTTTGAAAGCATCCAGGCCTCGACTTCATCGCCGCTGATATCAGGCAGCATATGGCCGTTGATTTCCACGCAGGGGCTGAGCATCTGGCCGCTTCTTTCGACCATCTCGGCGCGTTGCGCCGGGTCGTTGATGATATCGCGATCCTCATACGGCAGGTCGTATTTTTTGAAGATGGCGCGGACGCCATTGCTCCAGCCGCAGACCGGCTTCAAATAGGCGATAATCTTGGGTTTGCTCATAGTAACAAAAATTGGCTTTTCGATGACAAGATAATGCCACATTCCCGGCCGGGAGGCAAATGATTTAAAGATGAGGTGGTGGGTCAGTTTGATCGGTAGGGACAGCGCGCTGCGCTGTCCCCAGCGGTACTGCCGCCGGAAGGGATGGGCAAAACGGGGATCTTACCATCCCGCATGCGGGATTGCGCCCGTACCGCATGCGGGAGGCGCGGATGGCGCAGCGCGCCGTCCCTACCAAATTAACCCACTACGAAAGATGCCTGAAATTTCTGCGTGTCCCGCCGCGCGGTTCGTGCTTTAATTTTCCCGCCCATGAACGAGTGGAACATCCAGTCCCGCGCGCCCGCCTGCGAAGCCTGCGCCCAGCCGTTTGCCGACAAGCAACCGTACCGCACGATTTTGTTCGCCGAGAAAAACGAATTACGCCGGTCCGACATCTGCGAACCGTGCGCGCTGAAGGCCGGTGATGTCCGTACCCGCCCCGGTTTCATCTCGCAATGGCAGGGAATTTTTGAAACGCCGCCACCGGTCGTGGACGCGATCCAAAAGGACACCGCCGAATCGCTGCTCCGCAAGCTCATCGCGCAGAACGACCCGCAACATGCGCCCGCCGCCTACATCCTGGCCGTGATGCTCGAGCGCAAGCGTATCCTGAAGGTGAAGGAACAGATCAAGTCGGAAGGCCGCCGCGTGTTCATCTACGAACAGCCGAGGACCGGCGACATCTTCACCATCGCCGACCCGGACCTGCATCTGTCCCAGCTCGAACAGGTCCAGCACGACGTCGCACAATTGCTCGAACACGGACTCAATCCGCCGGCGGAAAGTCCCGCGCCAGTTGCGGAGCCGGAACCGGCTGTCGCCGAAGTTCCGGCTGAAAATCCATGAGTTCAGTCATCGAGACACAGATGCAATGTCACTGAGCGGGCTTCAACAAAATCTAGCTTACAATTTCCGCGACGAAACCCTGCTCGCGCTCGCGCTCACGCACCCCTCCGTCGCGCATGAGGTCAACGCGCCAACGCAACATAACCAGCGGCTCGAATTTCTCGGCGACTCGGTCTTGAGCCTGGTCCTGGCGCGCGCGTTATTTGAAAAATTTCCCGACGCGGACGAAGGTGCGCTGACGAAATCGCGGGCGAAACTGGTGAATTCCATATCGCTCGCCGAACACGGCCGCAAACTGGATCTCGGCGCGCACCTGGCCCTGAGCCGCGGCGAGGAAAATACCGGCGGGCGCGACCGCGCCTCGGCCCTGACCGATGCGTTCGAGGCATTGCTGGGCGCCATTTTATTGGACGGCGGTTTTGACGCCGCCCGGGAGTTTATTCTGCGCGAGTTCGCGGACGACTTCGACACGCTCACGGAATTATCCGGCATCGCCAATCCCAAGGGCGAGCTGCAGGAGTTACTTCAAGCCAGATCGCCGAACGCGCCGAATTATAAGCTGATTTCCGCGGAGGGTCCGGACCACGACCGGGATTTTGTCTGCGCCGTTTCGCACGACGGCATCGAACTCGCGAGCGGTTCCGGCAAAAGCAAAAAGGCCGCCGAAAGCAATGCGGCGCTGGAGGCGTTGAAGAAATTGCGCGGGTGAAACTTTTATAAAATTCCACAGCCGCAGTGGTTGCGTCACGCTGTCTCCCTCACCCTGACCCTCTCCCGCTGGGAGAGGGAACAGCCGTTGGTTGATCTCATAAAACTCCCAAGTTATTAACCCGAAGCCGCATTCATTTTCGCGAAAGCAGATTGATGTGGCTTCGTCGGAAAGCCGGGAGCGTTTCTCCCTCTGCGCGTCGGCGGAGCCGGCGGAGTGCGCCCGTCCCCGGGCGCTGCAATAGGATAACAGCCGAAGACTCTCGAGTATTTTAGGACATACACGAATTGAACATTGCAGTGGCCGAGGACGGCCACACTCCGGACAGAGGGCCGGGCCCGGCGCTCTGGCGCCGCGAAGGGAGAGGTGAGATGTCCGTTCACCATCTTTGGATTCAAATCTTCTTCAACCCGCGCTGGTAAAGTTCAAGGTAGTAGAGGGCGACGACGATGAGGCTGTGGCCGATTTTCTCCTCAGCCACCAGTTTTGGAACTTCCGCGACGGGTACGAGCGTGGTGGTTAAATCTTCGCCGCTATCGAATTCCACGACGTGCTTTAGCCGGCAATTTTCGATCAGCACGGTGAAGGTTTTATTGTTCAAGATCGCCGGATTCGCCCAGATGGTTCCGAGCAGCCGCGGGTTTTCGCCTTCGTAGCCGGTTTCCTCGCGCAACTCGCGCACGGCGGTCTTCAAGGGATCGGTTTCATGCGGATCCATCATGCCGCCGGGAATTTCCAGTTCGACGGTGTTGGAGCCGACGCGGAATTGCCGCACCATCACCAACTCCTGCTCCGGCGTGAGCGCGACAATGTTGACCCAATTGACGCTGTCGAGCACGTAGAAGTCATGCTCCTTGCCGGTACGGGGGTTGATGCAGGTGTCGGAGCGAAGCTTGAAGATGCGAAAATCGCCGACGGGTTTGGAGCGGACTTTTTTCCAAGGCAGATTCATTTATGATTAATGATTTACGATTTATGATTGGGGTCAACACTATAGCAATTCGATAAAACTGTGACCGTTTATTCCAGGCGTTGCGCTCTCCCTCACCCTAACCCTCTCCCGCTGGGAGAGGGAACAGCCGTTGGTTGGGTTCGTAAAATTTGCCAATTGCTCTGCTGAATTCAGTCGTGGCCATGCTAAATCATAAATTTTTTGGCGCGGCCCAGCCTTGTTTCATCAAGGTGAGCAGGTGCGTCATGGCCTGTTCGTAGGTTTGCTGTTTTTCGGCGGCGAGCTGGCGGGCGCGTTTATCGAGCTGCGCGGCCATGTCCGGCGATTTGTCCGGCGGACAACCGAGGGCGACGAGGACTTTGGCGAGTTCGGAAATTTCCACGCGGCAGTTTTACCATGGACGGAGGCGGTTGACAGGAAGAATTTATTGAAAAGATCTGCCCATCACGTTGAGCAGAAAGTTCATTTTAGATAATTTTAAAATACGTTGTATTCGCACTGTCTCCCTCACCCTAACCCTCTCCCGCTGGGAGAGGGAACAGCCATGTTTGCCTTTCTATTATTGAGCACGGCAGGCTCCAATCCAGCGACGGAGTCGCGTCAGAAACCAATCCACGGTGAAACCGTGGCGACAGAAAACGGCGGTGAATTCGGCTGCATCTATCGCTCCTGCCGGAGCTTTTATAAAGTCAAAACCCTTCACCCACGGCTTCGCCGTGGGCTACTACCGTACGCTGCTGCCGCAGCTAAGGCCTACAAACGCCAAAAAATAGAAAAAAAGGCGCGGAAAAATTTCCGCGCCTTTTGAATTGTTTTGCGAAGTCTATTTCGCCTCGGCGATGGTGATGCCGATGACGCCGATGCGCTTGAGGGGTTTGCTCGGTTCGCCGGAGCCGCTCATGCCGACGGAGGTGCCAGCAATCTTGGCGAGCACGTCCTCGCCCTTGATGAGCTTGCCGAAGGCGGTGTATTGGCGGTCGAGAAAGGAGGCGTCGCCGTCACAGATGAAAAACTGCGAACCGGCGGAGTCGGGGTTGGAGCTGCGCGCCATGGAGATGACGCCGCGCTGGTGCTTGCGGTCGTTGAACTCGGCCTTGATCTGCCAGCCGGGGCCGCCGGTGCCCCACTGATGTTCCTTGGCCGCGTCCTTGGTGAGCGGGTCGCCGCCCTGGATCATGAAGCCTTTGATGATGCGGTGAAAGGCGGTGCCGTCGTAAAAGCCCTGTTTGGCGAGCTTCTTGAAATTTTCGACGGTCTTGGGCGCGACGTCGGCCCAGAATTCGATTTGAATTTCTCCTTCGGTGGTTTTGATGATGGCGATTTCGTTCATGTAATTAACTTCCGTGTTGATGATGGTTGAACGTTCCGGTTCTGATTATTTGCCGCCGCTGACGATGGTGGCGGACTTGATGTAATCAAGATTGGGAAAGGCGCTCTTGAGGTATTTATTGCCCTCCCCCTGGATCTCGCCCTGGTCCGGGCGTTCAGCGGAGTCGCTATTGATCTTGTCCACCACGTCCATGCCCTCCACGACCTTGCCAAAAGGCGAGAAGCCCTGGCCATCGAGGAAAGCATTGTCGGCATAATTGATGAAGAGCTGCGTGGTGCGCGTGCCCGGACCGGCGGTGGCAAAAGTGAGGGTGCCGCGGGCATTGGTGGTTTTCACCGGGTCGTCGGAAATGTTTGCTCCGCGCCATTTGGCAGACACCGCCGGGTCACCGTGAATACCAAACTGCACCATGAAACCGGGAAGGACGCGGAAAAAAGCGATATCCTTGAAAAAGCCGGAGCGCACGAGGTTATAAAAGCGGTCGGCTCCATTCGGCGACAGCGAGCGGGTGATTTCGACGGTGAAGGCGCCTTTCGTGGTCTCGAATTTTGCGCGGAACGTCTCCGGCGCCTGCGCCGTAAGCTTCGTCGGGTCATCGAACGAACCCGCGGCGGCGGGAACAGCGGCGGGAAGGGCCGGCGCCTGGTTGGTCACCGCGGCCGCGACCGAATTGGTGGTGGAACCGGCGTTATCCTGCGAGCAACCCACCGACACAAAAGCCAGCAGCGAAAAAACGCACAACGAGTTGAGAATCAACTTTTT
>DATHOG010000013.1:0-54434 GCA_035485115.1 Candidatus Sulfotelmatobacter sp.
GGCCGGTGCCGAACGCGCAGTTGGTCACAAGCATGTCCGCCGTGGGCGTGCCGCTGCTGCTGGTGCCGAGCGCGAGGTCGTCGTCACCCACGCTCAAGTTGCAATTCACGATAAGAATGTTGGTGCCCACGAGGTCGATGCCGTCGGTATTGTGCGACGGATTCACCGGCGCAAGCGAATCCGGCTCGTTTTCCGTGAGGTTGGAAACGGTGATGTTGCCGCCTTTGCTCTTGAAAACAATGTTCTGCGCCGGCGCATTGGAAATGGTGAGGTCCTGGATCAACACCCGGTTGCAGCCGCCCGCCAGATAAACCAGATACGGCCGCCCGGAAAAGACACCGCCGGAACTCGACCACCATGGCACGCCCTGGCCGTCAATCGCGCCGCTCCCGCTCAACTCCAGATTGGTCAGGCCGCTCGCGTAAAAAAGATTGCCATAAGTCTGGCCGCCATACGCCGGCAAGTTTGTCCATACGCTGATGGGCTGCATCCGTAAAATCGCGCCGGCATCCACCTGGAAGTTCACGTTGCGTTTGAGCAGCAGCGGCCCGGTCAGAAAAATTCCGGGGGCGGGAATCCGGACCGTGCCGCCGAACAGGCCGTTGGTGTTTCCGCCCGCCGCCGCCGTGACAATGGCATTGGAAATCGCCAGCGTGTTGTCCGTGGCGTTGTCGCCGACCGCGCCAAACGCGGCGTTCGTGACGGTGACGATGTTGTTGGTGTTGATGTTCGGCAGGATGGGGGCGGCAAGCAGCGGCACGTAGACGCCAAAAAAGAGTATGGCGGCGCTTAAAAAAATGACGGTGCGGGCGCTCGGCATGTGTCTTAAAAGTTAGTTCATTCCGCTTTTTCCAACGTACAACCCACCAGCTTCACATCCGCGTTTTCCACCACATCGGGTTTCTGGATTTGCTTGAAGTGCGAATTATAGATCCGCACGCCGGAGATTTCCGACGCCGGAAAACCACGCACGTTCAGCACACGTACTGTTTTTGCGACGTTGATGTTTTCCATCACGACATTTCTGGCGACCGGCTGGTACGGCCCTTTCGCGCCTTCTTCGTATAGAAAATCGATCAACAAGATATTGGTCGCGAAACCGACATTGACGTTGCGCATGAAAATATTTTGCAACACGCCGCCGCGCTCCGCGTTCGATTTCAATCGCAATACGGAGACCAGGTTCGGACTGCTCATCTCGCAATTCTCCACGAACACATTGCTGCAACTGCCGGAAATTTCGCTGCCGATGGCCGTGCCCGCGTGGCCGTCGCGCATGATGCAATCGCGGATGATCAGGTTTTGCGACGGCACGCCGACGCGACGGCCGTCCTCGTTGCGGCCCGATTTGATGGCGATGCAGTCGTCGCCGGTGTCGAAGGTGCATTCTTCGATGAGCACGTCGTTGCAGCTTTCCGGGTCGCAACCGTCGTTGTTGGCCCCGTGTGAATAGATGTTCACGCCGCGCACGATGAAATTCGTGCAGAGCAGGGGATGGATCTCCCACATCGGCGAGCGGCGGATTTTCACGCCCTGGATCATGACCTGTTGGCAGCGTTGAAACTGGATGAAGTTCGGGCGCAAGTTGTCGCCGTCGCCAAAACGCCGTTCGTCCACCGGCGTCTGGTTATTGTTCATGTCATCGAGCCGTTTGCGCGCGGACATCTGCGTGCCCGCGCCGCCGCCCTTGCGGCCCTTCCAGGCCAGCCAGTTGGAGTCGTCCGCCTGTCCGTCCAAGGTGCCCAGGCCGGTGATGGCGACGTTGGTCTGGCCGACGGTGTAGATCAGCGCCGAATAATTCCAGCATTCGATCCCTTCAAACCGCGTGAAAACCGCCGGCAGATATTTTTGAGGGTCGGTGCTGAATTTCAAGACGGAGTTCGTGGCCGCAAGGTGCAGGTCCACGTTGCTCTTGAGCCGGATGGGCCCGGTCAAAAATTCCCCCGCAGGAACAATGACCTGCCCGCCGCCTGAATTGGCGCAGGCGTCGATCGCTTTCGCAATCGCTTCCGTGCAATCCGTCTGGCCGTCGCCGACCGCGCCGGATTGCGTGATGTCAAATTCACGCGCGGGAAAGGTCGGCGGCACGATGCGCCCCAGGATTTCCGGCACCATATCCCAGCCGGCCGTAGCGGAATCCGCTTTGGTGCCGCTGAAATGCGCGCAGCCGGCAAAGCTTGCAGCCAGGATGGCGAGTGACAGGCAGAAGGTTTTTTTCATGTGGTATGGTCGGCGAATACGTCGATATCGGTCCGGTTGAACATTCGATGTAATTTAGAGCGGTTTAAAATAAGTTGTAGCGTTGATTCCGATAATTTTCTCCCTCACCCGCCATGGCCGCTGTCGCTGCTTCCGCTGGGAGAGGGGGAAATGCTCCCAGCTTCAGACAAAAACCAGCGGCAGGATTGGAGAATACCGTACTCAATAAAAGAAAGGCAAACATGGCTGTTCCCTCGCCCAGCGGGAGAGGGTTAGGGTGAGGGAGAGCGTGCGGACACATCTTATTTTAAAATGCTCAAGCCAAACTTGGCGAGCCCGCAATGTTGCGGGCGTAAATCAATACGTTTGCCTGGTCGTGCGCGGCAAGGCTGGCTTGGCATGGGGAAATTTGGTTCATATGAAACCTAACAGAAAAGCCCGGCTTGTCAGCGGCGGGGACTTGCAAAACAATTTGAAAATTAGGCACTTTGCTATTTTGCCATGCTAAATCCCGTCACTTCCGCATTTTCGCCCGTGAACGTTGGACCGATCTTCAAGTGGAAGAAAGAATTATCGAAATGGATTCCCCTGGCGTTATGGATTTCAAATCCGCTCGCCGCGGATATATGCACATCCTCAAAATCGACGTTGGAAATGCAGCTTTGTGACAAACCCAGAATCACGCCGGCCGATTTCTGGCACGTCGCGGTCAGGTGGCGGATGTGGATGTCGCGGAACATCGGGATGTTTGTGTTGCCCGACGGACCCGGCTGCCCCGCGTCCTGTTTTTTATCTCCGGCGGACACACCCTGATAAACAGTCGTGAAGGTGATGGCGGGATTCACGTTCGTCATGGCGATGTTTTCATAGACGATATTTTCCACAAGGCCGCCGCGCCGCGTATCCGACTTGATGCGGATGCCATTTTCCGTGTTTTCAAAGGTGCAATCACGCACCGTCACGTTGCGCACGCCGCCCGCCGTTTCGCTGCCGATGCTCATGCCGTGGCCGTGCAAAAACCGGCAATCGGTGATCAAAAAATCCTCGCTTTGAAATGTTCCGTCCGTTGATCTTTTGCCGGCCTTGATGGCCACGTCGTCATCGCCCACGTCCACCGTGCAATGAGTGATGAGATAATGATGGCCGCTCGGATCCATCGCATCCGTGTTCGCGGCGTGTTCGGGCGCGATAAACGTGACGTTGGAGATCACCACATCGTCGCAGTCGCCCGGGATGAGATGAAACTTCGGCGAGTTTTCCAGCGTGATATTTTCCACGCGGAGGTGTGTGCAACGTTCCAGGGATATGAGATTGGGCCGCGGCAGCGTGTAGCCGGGCCGGATCTGCCGCGCTTTTTCCGCCTCCGGCCACCAGACAAAGCCGTTGCCGTCGATTTTCCCCGCGCCGGTGAACGTCACATCCGTCAAATCCTTGCCGCTGATGAACGGGATAAATTCGCCGCTGCTTCTGGCTTTGAGCCAGTCGCCGGATGTCTTCATGAAATCCGCCTGGTTGGTGCTGGCCCATAACGTGGCTCCGTCATCCAGCAGCAGGGTGGTTTTGGAATAGATCGTCAGCGGCCGGCTCAAATAATCTCCCGCCGGAAATTCCACGATGCCGCCGGAATCCCGGCACGCATCGAGGGACTTTTGGATGGCCGCCGTGTCGAAGGATTTTCCGTCGCCGGTAGCGCCGGCATCGCGCACATTGAACGTCGCGGCGCAGAGCGGGAGGCAACTGGCGAGGAAGATCACGGCGACAGTTTTCATTTCGTCGCGTGGTTGCGGTTTTTATTCCACGCCGGGAAACGCCATGTAGTTTTTCGCATTGGCATAGCAGATGTTCTTGATCATCGGGCCGACCAATTTTTCATCGTTCGGAATTGTGCCATTCTCGATGTCATGGCCGATAAGGTTGCAGAGCGTGCGGCGGAAATATTCATGGCGGCAGTAGCTCATGAACGAACGCGAGTCGGTGATCATGCCGATGAACCGCGAGAGCAGGCCGAGATTGGAGAGCGCGTTCATCTGCCATTCCATGGCTTCCTTCTGGTCGAGAAACCACCAGCCGGAACCGAACTGGATTTTTCCGGGGATCGTGCCGTCCTGAAAATTCCCGATCATCGCGGCGAAAAGATAGTTGTCCGCCGGATTCAGATTGTAGATGACCGTTTTCGGCAGCGTATTGTCCGTGTCCAGCCGGTCGAGATACGCGGCGAGCGTCTGCGCCTGCGGAAAATCGTTGATGGAATCGAAGCCGGTGTCCGGCCCAAGCTGTTTGAGCAGGCGTGTGTTATTGCTGCGGAGCGCCCCGAGGTGGAGCTGCTTCGTCCAGCCGCGCTTCGCATCAAGCCGGCCGAAAAGCAGCATCATATGGGACGCGAACTGCGAATGTTCGGACGGTGAAACGGCTTCGCCCTTGCGCGCCTTGTCAAAGATCGCGGCGGCGGTTTTTTCGCTGCAAAAATCCGCGAAGCAATGGTTCATGCCGTGGTCGGACAACCGGCAGCCCTGGGAATGGAAGAAATCGTGCCGTTTGGTGATGGCGGTTTGAAAAGCCCCGAACGAGTTCACGTCCACGTTCGCGGCGGCGGCGAGCTGTTCCACCCATTTATTGAAGCCCGCGGGGGCGTTCACCGTCAGTGACTTGTCGGGACGGAACGCCGGCAGCATCTTCGTGGGATGACCTTGCGCGGCGAACTTGCGATGCCAGCCGAGGTCGTCCACCGGATCGTCCGTGGTGCAGACGACCTTGACCTTAAATTTTTTCAGGATGCCCTGGGTGCTGAGCGCGGGCGTGGCGAGCTTTGCGTTCGCCGTCTTCCAGATTTTTTCGGCCGTTTTTTCGGACAACAGGTCGCTGATGCCGAAATAGCGTTTCAGTTCGAGGTGCGTCCAGTGATACAGCGGATTACGGAGGGTGTACGGGACGGTCCTCGCCCAGGCGAGAAATTTTTCATGGGGCGTGGCGTTGCCGGTGCAGAATTTTTCCGCGACGCCGTTGCTGCGCATCGCGCGCCATTTGTAATGGTCGCCTTCGAGCCAGATTTCAAAAAGGTTGCTGAACTGCCGGTTTTCCGCGATGTCCTTCGGCGGGATATGGCAGTGATAATCAAAAATCGGCTCGGTTTCCGCGTATTTGTGATACAGCTTGCGCGCCGTTTTGGTGGAAAGCAAAAAGTCGTCGTGGATGAACGCCATAAATTTTCCCGCCCGCCGGTCAGGCCGGGACGAGTTCAGGTCGGGCCGATGTTTTAACCGGTTTTTCGGTGCCAATCAACAACGGTTTCATATGCCGCTCGAAAAGGTTTTCCGTGACGTTTTTGGCGATGACGGCCTCGTGCTTTTTCAGCGCGGCATAGTATTGCTCGCCCTTTTTCGCCGCGACCTTGAAGCTGACGTGGAGCAACTGGCGGAAACTGGGATTGTAATGCGGATTCTTCTGGTCGTGCCGCAGCGCATCGGTGAACTGGCTGGAACTCCAGCGGTTGACCTCGGCGGCGGCGGGTAATTTCTTTTTGTCGATGTCGATCACGCTCGCATAGGGCGCGCAGAATTCATCCACGTGCCCGATCGCGTAGGCGTAGATCTCCTTCGCAATTTCCAGGCCGTCGCCGCCCGCCTCGGCCAGGCCAATAAGCTCTTCCAGCCAGGTCGTGCCGGCGGTCTTGATGTGGATGCCCGCATTGAATTTTGTCAGGGCGCACCGCATCGGTTCATAGATTGAAAATTTATCGCTGCCGGAATGGACGCTCAATTTCAGCGTGGGCGGCAGGCCGTATTTCTGGATGGCAAACGCGATGACCGCGAGGTCCTCGTTGAATTCTTTTTCGAATTGTTTCAGGTCACCGACATAATCCACGCCCTTGTTGAAACGGCCGGTGAACTTGGGCGCAATGGTCTGCAGCGGGATTTTTTCATCCGCCAGTGCGGCGAGGATGATGAGCAATTCCGGCGGCGTCTGCGGACTGTCCGTCTCATCCATCGAAACCTCGGTGATGAAGCCGGCCTCGCCCTTCGTCTGCGCGATGTGCCGGTAAATCTTTCCCGCATCCTGCACCGCGAGCAAAAATTTGTTCGCGATCTTCTCGACGGATTCGCGCGACGTCTGAAACGGCTGGTCGATATGGGGAATGGAGATCTTGCCGACGAGTTCCGGATGCCGGCCCACAAACGCCTTCACATCCTCCGCACGGGCGGGTTTGCCGATGCTGTCGGCGACGTCGATCGTGAAAAAATCCGAGGGCGCGATGAAGCGGTCCACCGTTTCGAGACGGATGTGATCGGCGTCCACATGGTACGGTTTATTCCAGCCGAGGGCCTTCACGGCGGCGTCGGCTTCCGCGCGCAACGAGGACGGTTCCGTGCCGACAAAAGTGTGCTCGCGGTTTGACTTGTTCCAGACGGGGATGAACTCCGCACCGAGTTCGGTTGCAAGCTGGCAGGCGCGCAATTGCGCCTTGCCTTGATGACCAAAGCGATCACCCATGCCGAAGGAAAACTTCCCAAGAGACAAGTATTTGCTCATAAAGGTTAAAATGCTGGTCACCTAATCTACCAAATTTACCAAAATTGACGCCATATGAATTCTGCAATTATATTTGAGAATTCTGCATCCCAGAATCGCGGAAAATCACTTTGGATGCCATCGGATGTTTGTCCTAGTAGTATGGGCGGGCCGAAATGGTTTTTTGTCCCGCTTAATTTTATTTGCGGGAAAGCAGACGGGCTTGTTGAAAGGGTTTTTTGCAACAATTGCCTTTGCCGGACTTCCAACCGAAGGTCATTTTTCGTGTTTTTTCACGCCTTCAATCATGGCAATAAAATTGGTCGGTGAAAATATTTTTAAATCAATCCCTTCATCCGGGCTTTTTGGCATCCGCCAAACTTCCTTTCCATCCTGATTTAAGGCGATAAAGGTGGGATATCCAAACACTTTGAATTGTTGCTCAAGCAATTCGTTGGTGTCGTGGGCCGGCGGCGGTAAAGTGACTTTAAACGGGAAGTCGATCCGTATAAACACCAGGTTGGCTTGTTCGTAAGCCATGAACTCCGGGGTGGAAAAAACCCTTTGCTGCAAGGCCACGCACGGCGGACATGCATCGGAGCTGCCAAATTCAAGCAACAGCAGTTTATTTTCGGCTTTCGCGGTTTGGATTTTTTCCGCGAGGTTTACCGGCGGGGCATTGGTGTCCAGGACCACCGCCTTGCTCATGTCCACCTTGAGCTCCGGGGTGCAACCAATAAAAGCGATGCCGGCGATCAGCGGGACCAGAAAAACAATCTTGTTCATGCAAATTTAGACCGCCACCGCTTCGTTTTGTTCAGACCAGACGATTTTGCCGCCGACGATCGTGGCGACATTTCTGCCTTTGAGCGTCCAGCCGAAGAACGGGTTGTTTTTCGATTTGCTGGCCGAATCCTCGCGGTTGTAGGTCCATTCCGCATTTTCATCGAATACCGTCACGTCCGCATCCGCGCCGATGCTCAACGTGCCTTTGTTCAGGTTCAACAGGCGGGCCGGGTTGACGGTGAACTTCGCGACCAGGTCGTTCAGGGAAATCCGTTTCGTGTGAACCAGTTGCATCAGCGAAAGCGCGAGTTCCGTTTCGAGGCCGGTGATCCCGAACGGCGCATGGCTGAATTCCACTTCCTTTTCGTAATCGCAGTGCGGTGCGTGGTCGCTGCACAAAATTTCAATCGTGCTGTCGGCCAGTCCTTCCAAAATCGCCTCGCGGTCCGTGGCGGTACGCAGCGGCGGGTTCATCTTAAAATTAGTGTCGTAGCTCGGCCAGTGGGGCAGGGCGTTATTTTGTGACGGGGCCAGAATTTTCCCGTCGTCCGCCCAGAATTTTTCGCTGCCCGCGATCGCCGCATCGGTCAGGGTGAAATGATGGGGACAGGCCTCGCCGGAAACGGGTACGCCACGCTTTTTCGCCTCGCGCAGCAATTTTACGCTGCCCGCCGCGCTCAGGTGCTGGCAATGAATCTTTGCACCGGTGAGTTCCGCCAGCAGGATGTTGCGCGCGACGATCATCTCCTCGCCCGCCGCCGGCCAGCTGCGCAGGCCGAGCGCCAGGCTCCAATAGCCTTCATGCATCACGCCGTCGGTCACGAGCGAGTAGTCCTGGCAATGGTCGAAGAGCGGCAGATCAAACATTTTGGCATATTCGCAGGCGCGGCGCATGAGCTCGTTGTTCTGCACGCAATGCCCGTCATCGGTGATGGCGACGACGCCCGCCTTTTTCAGGCCGCCAATGGGCGCGAGTTCCTCGCCGGCGATATTTTTGGTGATGGCGCCGGTGATGAAGACGTTGACCACGCCGTTTTCCCGGGCGCGTTCCTGGATCAGGACGACGGTGCCCGCGCTGTCGATCGCGGGGGAGGTGTTCGGCATGCAGACGATGGAGGTGAAGCCGCCGCGCGCCGCCGCCGCCGTGCCGGTGGCGATGTTTTCCTTCGCGGTCTGGCCGGGTTCGCGCAGGTGGACGTGCAGGTCGATCAGGCCGGGACAGACAATTTTTCCCTTCGCGTCAAAAATATCGCAGCCCGCGGGGGAGGAAAGGTTTTTGCCGACGGCGGAAATCTTTCCGTCCGTGATGAGCACATCGGCGATGGAATCAAAGTGGTTGGCCGGATCAATGACACGACCGCCGGTCAGAAGCAGCGAATTCATCGCGTCAAGTTTAACGTTCGCAGTCGCGCAAGGCAAGCGTGTCAGTTGAAGTTGATGGCGTTGGCCATGCGATCGGCGTCGCTGACCGCCCAGAGATTGAGCGGGTTGAAGGCGGTGCCGTATTTATAGTAACGGGCGCTGCCGTCGGCGAAGACATTGTTGGAACCGCCGGTGGCCGTGCCGGCGCCGCGTCCGGAATGCCGGTCCTGGGCCACCGCGCCGGCGAAGTCGTCGCCGTTGCCGATGAGCATGTCCATGTAAAAATCGCCGCGCGCGGAAATCTTTTCGCCCAGCACCACGGTGTCGCTCGGATGGACGATGACAGACTCCTTCATGCCGGTGGTATAATTGCCCGCCGTGAAGGTCGCATAGTCGGCGGCATCCAGGGCGTGGTAAAAATAATCATTCCAGCCGTTGAGGAAATAACTGCGCGGCGCGGCGTCGGGGACGTTGTTGGATGGAGCGGCCGTGGCTGGAAAATTGGTGGTTTCGCTGGGGCACAACAACATTTTCAGATTGTGGCCGTAGTCATCATAAAATTGCGCGGGCCAGCGGATGGTGGTCAGGCGGGGCGGATACATGCCCTGATCCCCGTCCAGATACATCCGGAGGGTGATGCCAAACTGGCGCAGGTTGTTTTCGCAGGAAATCCGTTTGCCGGATTCCTTGGCCATGGACAGGGCCGGCAACAGCATCGCCGCCAGGATGGCGATGATGGCGATGACCACGAGCAGCTCGATCAATGTGAACGCGCGGCGGGCTGGATTGGTTTTTTGAGTAAACACCTGCCAATACAGACGGAGGCGAGGGGCCGGTGGTTAAACTTTTTATTGGCGAGATGTGGTGGGTAGAACCCTAATTTGGTGGGGCGAGCGTCCTCGCGAGCCGCTTAAACCGAAGGCTCACGACGGCTCGCGAGGACGCTCGCCCCCCCGCTTCTAACGACAAGGACACTGCCTTGAAACGGCGGCGGATTGACAAGATTGGTGCGGACGCTATGCTTTGACCACTGCGAACAACGCATGCGGGCGTAGTTCAATGGTAGAACGGCAGTTTTCCAAACTGCATACGAGGGTTCGATTCCCTCCGCCCGCTCCAACTTTCTTTTGGGAATTCAAACTTACTGCGGGAGCAATTTAAACTTTGCCGGATGCAGATCGAAGCTGTTTGGTCCGATGAAGGCTTGGAATGCGCCCGGCTCGGTTCCCCAAGTCATGTCGGCCCGCAGGAAGGTCAGATCTTTTTCGCCGATAGTGAAGCTTATGTCCCGGCTTTCGCCAGCGGCGAGCGTGATTTTCTGAAAGCCTTTCAATTCCAGCACGGGGCGGGTGACGCTGCCGACGAGCTGGCGCAGGTAAAGCTGCACCACTTCCGCGCCGGGGCGCGAGCCGGTGTTCGTGACCGACACGGTGGCGGTGATCTTTTCGCCGGGCTTTATCGCGGTGCGGTCTAGGCGAACGTCGGAAAATTTGAAAGTCGTGTAGCTCAGGCCGTAGCCGAAGGGATAAAGCGGGGTGTTCGGGCTGTCAATATACGACGACTTGTATTCTGCGTGCGGATCCGCCGGGTCCAACGGTCTGCCCGTGTTTTTCTGCGCGTAAAAGATCGGTACCTGGCCGAGGTTGCGCGGAAAGGTCACGGGCAATTTGCCGGACGGATTTTCCGCGCCGAACAAGACATCCGCGATGGCCGGGCCGCCCTCGGTGCCGGGAAACCACGCTTCCAGCAGCGCATCGGCCGTTTGTGATTCCTCTTCCAGCGCCAAGGGGCGGCCGTTCATCAGCACCACGACGACCGGTTTGCCGGTTTTTTTGATCGCCTGCAATAATTCGGTTTGCACGCCGGGCAGGTTGATGCTCGTGCGGCTTTTCGATTCGCCGCTCATGTTCCCGGCCTCGCCGAGCACGAGTATGGCCACGTCGGCGTTTTGTGCGGCGGCGACGGCCGCGGCGAAACCATCGCGATTGGTCGTGTCGATGTCGCATCCCTGCGCGAAAACCACCGTGCCGTTGGTGTTTTCCTGTTTGATGGCGGCCAGCGGGGTTTCGAGGAAATCAGAATCGCCCGCGCCGGACCACGAGCCGAGCAGATCGCGTTGGGAATCAGCCAGCGGACCAATGACGGCGATGTTCGCGCCCGTTTTCAAAGGGAGTGTCTCCGCCGAGTTTTTCAGGAGCACAAACGATTCGCAGGCCGCGCGACGCGCTGCCGCCAGATTTTCCTTTGAGTAGAGCACCGACTTTTCGCGTTGTTCATCGCAGTGCCGGTAGGGGTCATCGAACAAACCGAGTTTGAATTTCACGGTCAAAATCCGTTTCACCGCTGTATCGATCTCCCGCTTGGTGATTTCGTGGTCCGCGAGCAGTTGTTTCAAAAAGTTCAGGTAGGCACCGCCTTGCATATCCATGTCCACTCCGGCGCGCAACGCCTGGCCCGCGGCCACGGCCTCGTCCAGGGCGCTACCGTGATTGACCATTTCATTGATGGAGCCATAGTCCGTGACGACAAAGCCAGTGAAGCCCCATTCGTCGCGCAGAATTTTGGTGAGGAGAAAGCTGTTGGCGGTGGCGGGCGTGCCGTTCAATTCGTTGAACGAACTCATCACGCTCAGCGCGCCGGCGTCGATGGCGGCGCGATACGGCGGCAGATAAACCTCGCGCAACATGCGTTCGGACATGTCCACGGTGTTATAATCGCGTCCGGCCATGGCCGCGCCATAGGCGGCGAAATGTTTCACACACGCGAGCAGGGCGTCCGGCGCGGCAAGGTTGGTGCCCTGGATGCCGTGCACGCGGGCGCGGGCAATTTCCGAGCCGAGAAAAGGATCTTCGCCCGCGCCTTCGGACATGCGGCCCCAACGCGGATCACGCGCAATATCCACCATCGGCGCAAAGGTCCAGTCCAGGCCCGCGGCGGCAGCCTCGGCGGCGGCTACGTGCGAATCGTTTTCAATCAAGGCCGGGTCCCAGGACGCGGCTTCGCCCAGGCAGATCGGGAAAATGGTCTTGTACCCGTGGATCACATCGAAGCCGAACAACAGCGGAATGTGCAGGCGGGTGTCCGTAACCGCGATTTTCTGAAGACGGCGGATCTGATCCACCGTCAACACGTTGAACACGTTGCCGCACTGGCCCGCGCGAACGTAGTCTTCGAGCTTTTGCTGGTCCTGTTTCGGCCCGGTCGTCGCGCCATAACCGGTAAAGAGCGTGAGCTGGCCGATTTTTTCATCCAGGGTCATCTTCGCCAGCAGCACCGCGGCGCGGTGCTCCGGTGATTCCGCGGCCGCCAGCGGCAGCACGACGGAAACCCAGATCAACAAAGTCCATTTCAGAAAATTAGAGGCAGCGGCTGACATGCCGATAGTTTGGGCAAAAAATTTGAAAAGGTAAAACTGGTTCCTCGAGATTTCAGGCGGTGGTTGTGGAGGTGATGGCCGCACCCTTAAACCGCTCCAGTTGGGACTTCCCCCGTCTTTTATTGCGGTTCGGGAAACCACTTCAAGAGTTCCGCTTCAACCAGTTCGTGCCCGCGGCGGTTGGGATGATTGCCCTGGGCCATGTAATCCGCCAGCGGGCCGTTCGTGCGGGCCGCCTCTTGAAAGGACGCCAGGCTGTCCACGAGACCAACGCCATACTCACCCGCCAGCCGCCGGATCTGGCCGGCCTGTTCATTAAGCGGATCGAGGGGATCATCCAGGTGCGCGCTCAAGTCAGGCGTCGGGGTCAGCAGCAGGACTTTGACATGCCACGCCAGGGCCATTTCAATCATTCTCCGCCAGGCGTTTTCGGAACGCCGCAAACCGATTCTGCGGTCGTTCAACGCGTAGTCGATCGTCACCACATCGGGCCGCAGGCTCAAGACATCGCGTTCAAACCGGCGCGCACCGCCCTCGGAATTTTCGCTGCCGATGCCGGTCACGATCACGTTGATGACCGCGTACGGAAAACGGCGGCACAGCGCCTGATGCATCAAGGCCGGGTAAGCATCAAACGTCCGCACTTCCGGCGTTTTAAAATAACCGGCCGGCACGCTGTGACCGTGGCAGACGATGTTGATGGTCCGGTTGCTGGGCCACTGTTTGGACATCTCGTCGCAGACATCGCTGAGATAAACGCGGGGATCCGCCGGGGCCGGTTGGGCGACTGCCGGGTGCCGGACCAAACAGAAAACAGCAAGCGACATCAGGAAACCTGCGCCAATCGCCGCAATTATTTTTTCGTGACGGGTATAAGCCCGAAAGATTTCCAAAATGCCTGAAAAAAACCGCAAGATCCGGTTCAGAAATTTTAAGCGGGCGGCCGACATGCCCGTCAGTTTGGGGGAAAACCTTGAAAAGGTAAAATCACAAGAAATATTGGCAGTGACTAAAATTGATTCCGGCAATATTGCAGTGGCTGCGAAATGAGTATTCCGGTTGACTTAAATTTTTATGGATGGCCACGCGCATTTTCGGCGGGACGCCGAAAATAACCCGCGAGACGCGGGTGCTACATTAAAATTGAGACGCCCCGGTCTCCGCCGTGTCCGACATGCCCGTCAACTTAGCTTGTCCAACGCCTCGGCTCCCGTCATGCCGGGGGTGATGCCCATGGCCTTTGCGGTGTTGGAAACGGCCACCACCTTGGCCTTCATCATGTCGTCGTGGGTGCGCACGCCGGTGATGATGACGCCGGCTTCGCCGGTTTGGTTGAAAGTTTCAACGTTCAAATAACCGCAGCCCAGGACGCCTTTGGGCGCCTTGATGACCAGCAGCGGCGATTTGAGCGCGATGTGATGTTTCTCAACCGATTCAAGATTCATGATGATTAAATTGTCAGTTTCCGGTTGCGCGCCGTGATCTGCCAGTGGTCGACGGCGGCGCCGCCACGGATGATGACAGCTTCCGCATGCAAAGCAACGGTCGGGCAGACGTGACGCGGCACGCCGTAGAGAACATCGCCAATTGCAAACTCGTTTGCCCGGCTGGTTTCCAGAACGAGGTGTTCCTCGCTATGGACCACGACTTGCGCATCCGGCAGGTCAAGGAAATGGACGCGCGGATGCGGCTTCTCCGGGGCAACCGCCTTGTGGCCCAGGTCCAGGCAAAGACGGTTGCCGCCGGGTTTGCTGACCACCCGGGTCAACACGAGGGCGGCATACAAAAAATCCAGGTCTTTAAATACCGGTCCGTAGGCAAAATCCCATAGCACGCAGGTGCCCGGACTGCATTCGACCTCCGGCCGGCGGGCGTGCACGGGAAATGACACGGTGCCGCCGGCCACGATCCGGGGAACCGGCAGATCCGAAAGTTCGCGGCGCAATTTGTCCACGGGAGCGAAGGCCTCTTCACAGTTCCGGGCGCGGACTGCCGGGTCCTCGTCCTCGATGTGGCCGTCGTAAACATGGAAACCTTGCGGTTCCAGACCCGGGAGCGACGCGATTAGACGGTACAGTTCAGCGGCCTTGGGTCCGGCCGGCACGCCGCACCGATGCATGCCGCAGTCGATATCCAAAAGCAATTTGATGCGGACACCCGCCAGCACCGCGGCATCCGAGAGGGCGCGAATGACGGCAGCATCGTCGGCGATGGTGGCAAACGAGGTTTGCGGAAAGGTTTTAATGAGCTGAATGAACCGCGGGATGTTGGGACCGACAAGCTGGTAGGCCAGCAGGACCTCGGGCGCGCCGGCGGCGGCGGCCATCTCGGCCTCGGCGATGGTGGCGCACTTGAATTTTTTGATGCCCAAGGCCGTCTGCATCCGGATCAGCTCCGGGAGCTTGTGCGTTTTGATATGGGGACAAAGTCGCTGCGGGCCGCCCGCCATCGCAATCATGCGGCGCAGGTTTTCCTCGACCCGCTCCTGGTAGATGAGCAGGGCGGGGGAAGCCACCTCGTTGACGTTGGAAATTTCGTACCACATCGGATGAAGTTTAGGGGAGACCGTTTGAATGAAGAAGGAAGAATTATGAATGCAGAAGTTGGGGGCGCGGTCCGAGGCTGAAGGGCAGAGCGGCCTGCCCAAATATAATCAGCTTGCCGGCTATTGCAGGCGGACCGCGTACAGAGATGTTCGGGCCGTGATGAAAAGTGTTTTACCGTCCGGGCCGCCAAACATCAACTGGGTGGGACGCTCGGGAACTTCGATGGTGCCGATCGGTTTGCCCGCGGGGTCATAGACGTAAATCCGGCCGGCGGCGAGGTACACATTGCCGCGCGAATCGGTGGTCACGCTTTCGCCGCCTTGCTCGGCGAACAGCACAAAATTCGTCAGGCTGCCATCCGCGTTCACATCGGCTTGCCACGTTCTCAAGTTGGATTCATCGGTGACATAAAAGGGCCGACCGGGCACGGCCCGGCCAAAGCCGAACGAGCGGATTTGGGGGCTTGATTTGACGCCCCAACTGGTTTCGCCGGTGAGAAAACTTTCGCCGACGGGCAGGACGGTCGTGCCGTCCGGCGAAACAAATTGAGCCGTGGGATGCGAAAGTGAATCGCGGTTCAAGACCCAGTCGCTGACGGGCAGATACAGGTTTTTTCCGGCCGGATCCGAAAGCGGTTGAGGTTTCAGCAAGGCGGCTTTGCCGCCGGGATCAACCGAATAAACCGTTCCATCGCTGGCATCGGAAACGACGAACAAATTGCCGGCCTGATCCACCAAGGCGTTGACGGGTTGGAAGGAAACCTGATTGGTGAATAGTTGCCGCCGCGCGAAATCCCAGCGATAAATCCGCCGATCCTGCGCATCCACAAAATAAAAATTGCCCTGTGAATCCACCATGCCGCCGGAAATATTAAAAAACCCGACGGCAAGTTTTTCCACCTTCGCGCCGGGGGCGACCACGGGCGAAGGCGTTTGCGGTTGGTTGGATGGCGCATTGCCGGAGATGTCCAGCGAGGCGAATTCGTGGTCGCGGAGTTCCACCCCGTGGCTTTCGTCAAAAATGGTCGCGTCAAAACTGACCTTGCTGTTGCTATCGCAATGGAGATTCCGGAAATGAAGGTCGCGCGATTTGGAAATTTTGACCGCTTGCGGAAACGGTTGATGCATATAAATGACCCGATAGCTGTGGTAATTCGCAAGCGTGATGTCGCGGGATGAATCAATCTCAACGGGCAGGCACCGGCCGCCTTCGCCCCATTCTTCCTCGGTCTGCAGGGCATAAAAACTCCAGTGGGCGGCGTTTCGCACTTGGATTTCATTGTGGACGTGATGCTCGCTGGAAATCTGGTAGGCATGGCCGGGCGTATCCGTGTCGGATACCAGCATTCCCGCCCGGGCAAAGGTTGACGGCGTCCAAAGATCAAGGAACGTCCCGCCGCCGCCATCTGTGACCCAGAGGCTGGGATATTGGCTGTCCCAATGGCGGTCGGGATTGGGATCGCCGGTGTGATCGGGGTTGTAAGGATTTTCCCGCCGGCCATCCGGCAACGGCGTGCCGTGGCCGCCAAGAAAACGGACGTCGTTCATCATCGAACCGGCCCCGGCTTTCCACAGGGCCGCGACCGCGCGCGGATTATTTCCGCCGGTGTAAAGCCCGATGCCGATGACGATATTGCTGCCGCCCTTGGGCGCTTCGAGCAAGGCCTTGGGATCGCCGGTGCCGGCGAACGCAGGCGCGTGGTCCGGTAAAATGATCTGCGTGGCGCCCGGATGCAGTCCGATCAAAACGGTATCGGGCCGCAATTTCAGGGTGTCGCGCACGATATAAAACCCGGACGGAAAATAAATCGCGCGATGATTCGCGATCGCATTTTGCAGCGCGACGGTGTCGTCGGTTTGGCCGTCGCCTTTCGCGCCGAGGTCGTGCGCATTGACCCAGGTATCACCCGCCGGCAACGGAGCCAGATCAGTAGCAACCGGCCCGGGCATCGCGGCCAGCGGCCGGGCATCAAAGCGGGTTTCAATTTCCGGCACGGTTCCCAGGTCCGCAAAATCGAGTCCGTGGGAAAAATTCTTGACCGCATAAATCGTTGATGGCGCGGTGAAACTTTTCCCGCTGTCCGTCAACGCGGCAAAAACCTGGACGTTGCTGCAAGTGACGCCTTCCAAATTGATTTCATTGCGCGGGCTCTTTTCCATGCCGAAAACGAACGCCGGACCGGAAATGTCCTCGAGCCGCGCATCTTTCACCCAAAGTTCGTCCGCCCAGTTCGTTTCGATCTCAACCGCCGTCGGAACATTGCGGAATTGCGGCCGGATGAGCGTCAGCCCGGCTTCGTGTTCAAAAATTGCCGAGGCGCGCTGGCCTTCAAACGAGCAATCGACAAATGTGAATTGCCAGCCGGGTGAAGGTTTGGAGGTCCAAACCGCGTGGGTGCCGCCGAAGAAATGGACGTCCTCGACCACGTTGCCGCCCTCGTGGATGCCGGCCAGCGCCGGGCCGAGATGGATATCCATGTGCGCCAGAAAACAATGTTGCGCATAGCGCGAACGGACGGCGACCGTGCCGGAATTTCCTTCCTCAATCTTGAGGTCAACATTGGCGAGAGCTGAATAAAAAGTGCCCGGGCCGGCGTCGGGGACGGGGTCGCCCTCATTTCGCGGACGCCGGCCGGCGAAGAAAAACAGGACTTTTTCGCGGGTGGCATCGCCGTAGCCCGGGGTGTTGGCGGGCAGGACGAGCTCCGGACGTTCCGCGCCGCAGCCGATCAGCCGGATGCCCGGCCAGATATAGATCGTGTTGGTCAGGTGATATTGGCCCGGCGCGAGCAGGACAATTCCCTGCCGCGTCGTGGCTTGAACTCGGTCCACGGCGCCTTGCAGCGCCGCCGTGTCGTCGCCGCCGGACGGCGAAAGCGGGACGGCTTTTGGATCGTTCAGGTTTTCCGTGTAAAACGACGCGGCCAAAACGGAGGGCATGGAAGCGAAGAACAGGAGGATCCATGAGGCAAGAATCCATTGATCACGGTTGCCGGGAAGGAATTTTGTGCGCATGGATGTTTCAAGGATGGGTCAAATCGTCCGGCTTTTTCAATCCCTATCAAGAGGGATTGACCCGGCGGAGGCGATCTGCGATCAAATTTACGATTGGGGAAAATTTAACAGGAGGAAACGGAGGGAACGAAGACAGGAGCCGGATTCTTAACCACGAAAGACGCGAAATACACGAAAGGAAAATGCCAATCTTGAATTGAAAACGACGACGAGGACGATTTCCCCACTCCCGGCACTTATTTTACAGAAGGAAACGGAGGGAACGGAGACGGGAGCCGGATTCTTAACCACGAAAGACGCGAAATACACGAAAGGAAAATGCCAATCTTGAATTGAAAACGACGACGAGGATGATTTCCCCACTCCCGGCACTTATTTTACAGAAGGTAACGGAGGTAGCGGAGAGGGGAGCCGGATTCTTAACCACGAAAGACGCGAAATACACGAAAGGGGAATGCCAATCTTGAATTGAAAACGACGACGAGGATGATTTCCCCACCCCCGGCACTTATTTTACAGAAGGTAACGGAGGGAACGGAGACAGGAGCCGGATTCTTAACCACGAAAGACGCGAAATACACGAAAGGGCAATGCCAATCTTGAATTGAAAACGACGACGAGGATGATTTCCCCACTCCCGGCACTTATTTTACAGAAAGTAACGGAGGGAACGGAGACGGGAGCCAGATTCTTAACCACGAAAGGCGCGAAATACACGAAAGGGGAATGCCAATCTTGAATTGAAAATGAGGAGGTGTAGTGTCCGGTCCCGCCAATGCGGAACCGGAAATGCTGTGTTCAAAATTTATCGAGGCGCAGCCTCGACGCTACACCGCCAGTCCCCGGCGAATACGCGCAAGACCGGCGAGCGGCCTTTGACGCAATTGGCATTCCCAGATGCGGATGACGCGCCAGCCGGCGCGACGCAGGGTGCGGTTTACGCGGAGGTCGCGCGCGATGTTGCCGGCCAACTTCTTATTCCAGAAGGCGCGATTGGTCTTGGGCTTGGTGGCGTGACGGGGGCAGCCGTGCCAGAAGCAGCCGTCCACGAAGAGTGCGAGGCGCACTTCCTTAAATACAAAATCGGGCTTAACTGAAAATGGCCTGGTAGGGCGGCGTTGCCGCGCCGCCCCAATATGTGAACCCCGCCGCAACGCGGCTTGAAATTTTGAATCCCCTCCGACGCCTTTCCCCAATCGTAAATCGGCCCTACCGCGAATTTGGACGTGCCGTCGCCAGCCGGTGATTTGGTTGGCGCGTAAAAGTTTGGCCAGCACCAGTTCGGTGTCCTTGTTGCCGCGCGAACGGATGAGGGACATTCGTTCTGATCTTTGAATCTTGGTCAGAAAGTCCATCCACAAAAAAGGCTCATAAAGAGGCTTCTAGCTCGAGAAGATTATCACGATGTTTTTTCAAATCTTTGCGAATCTTAATGAGATTTTCCGGGGTATTAAGAAATTCCTTCCCTTTGCCTTTAACCTTAATTCTCTTATGCCCCGTTTCACCATCTTCAGCAATCTGATGTGCCAGAGCATTTCTAATGTGAATAACATCATCAAAAAATGCGTCGAGCGTCTTTTTGCAAGCCTGAACTTTTGCGAGGGCTGGAAGAATTCCGGCATTGGTAAGCTCCTCGATTCTGTCGTGTAACAAATTGTTTAGAACCATGTGTTTTTTGCCAAAATCAAAGAGTCCTTCGTGCCCCAACACACATTTCACAAAAATATCTTTTTGCTCCTTAAAACACTTTGCGATCACTCGACCTAAAACGCCTTCTAATTCAATCGAGTCAGCCACTACCCATCCTCGAAACGTTGCCAAATCAGAAACACGCTTAATTCTCAATGCGATCAATTGTTTGATGGTGTTTTTTGCGTCCTTCTTGTCGGCGGTGAAAACCCCGTCAAGGGGTGTTGCAAAAACTTCATCTGGAATTGGACCGCCAGAATAAAAAACGATGTCGTGATAATAATTTTTGTCGCGGATGCTCTTGATGATTTCGTTCCCTTTTTTATTTCCACGCAGCTTGTAATCCAAAATTATCAACTCGATTTCTTTTGTTTTTAGGTCAGCTTCGACACCAGTCTCGCCCTTATGTGGATATACCACCAATGAAAAACCCTGCTCGTCCATCCATGTTTTTAGAGGGTCTGCCAAAGAATTAACAAAATCTTGGTTGTCATCCACCCATAGGATTGAGAAGTCAGTTTTCATCTTTTTGGAAATGTAAGAACAAACTCTGCGCCAGGTTTTTTCTCCTGATTAACCGCTATACCGCCTTCCATTTCAGTCATTATTTCGCGAATATGGTGCAAACCAAGGCCGGAGCCGTCAGTTGTAGTAAATCCAATTTTGAACAAATGAACCATGTTCCGTCTGGGAATGCCATCGCCATTATCTGCAAAACTCACAACAAGCCTTTCGGGTGAACATTCAACAACTTTTACATCAATTCTTTTGGCATGATGCTTACGAGCGTTGCTAAGCAAGTTGTCGAATACAATGCTTATGTCTATTGGCGCAAATCTTGTTACAAATGCCGCCCGATCTGCTTGCTGAAAGTTTATTGGAATCCAATTCTTATGGTTATCGGCTATAACACCTCCATAAACATTCAACAAATATTCACGAATGTATTCAATCAAATCGCTAACAGCCTCCTCTTGAGCAGCTATGTGATTTGCATGAGTTGCAAATTTTGTGATTGTGCCAATTTTTTTTGCAATCTTGCTGATGCGCTCTAGTGAAACCTTCAATTGTTCTGGACTAGGGGGCTTCGTACCGCGTAGTAGAGATAGTAACTCTTGGGCATAATTTTCTATTGCGAGAGCATCTTGTCCAACGCTGTGATGAAGTGATACAACGTGTTCTAAATCTTTTGAAAGAACAGATTTTAAAAATACATTTTGGGTATTGAGTTGTTTTTTCCCACGTTCGGCTTCTTGAGTCGCAATGGCAGATTTACGCGCAGCTTCCTCGGCTTCAACTTGTTTTGCTTGGGCCTCGCGTGCCTTTTCTTCTGCGGCCTTGGCACGCTCTCGTTCACGCCTTTCTCCTTCTTCTGCTTCTTCTTTTGCCTTTGAAATATTTTTAAGCTGCTCCTCCGCCTTGGAAATTTCTTTGGATAATTCAGGCGAGTCTTGTTGGGCTGCTATCCGTTTTAAGTTTCCAAGCAATGCCGAAACACTTTCAGCAGACTTGTTTTTTAATATGTTAAGAAAATCAGAATTATATTCTATTTTGATTACGTCTTTGGAACGCGTCAGCTTTGCAATTATATCAAAAATTACCTGCTGGACTTCGCTCTTAGACATTGTTTTTGAATCTGGAAGCTCGCCGGTTCCAATTCCAAATCTTGCAATATCAATAAAAAACGTTTCCAAACGCTTAAGCGCGTAATCAATAAATAATTCCAGGAGATAATGAAAGGCTGCGGTCTGAATTAAACCCCCATCCCTGCTTGAGGTTTCTTGAAAATTGGGGTTTATGCCATTGATTTCAATTCTGCCTGATAAATCTCGAGTGCCCAATGTCCTGAATACACCGTGCTGGTGTCGCTTGTCTATCCCAAGCTTGTCATCGCTGGGATCTCCAAACGGATGAATCCTAAAGCCGTTTTTGTAAAGGAATACCGAGCCATATTCAGCAGGACGCACACCCATGCGTCGTGTAAAAGCATTTTTTGCCCCTGCATTAAGGGCGAATAAATGAATTCGAATATCATGGAGCTTTCCGTTAAACGGGTTCTTCTCAAGTAAAACATAAATGTCGCGACCACGATCCGTAAGACGAGTAGTTATTGTCTCCCCCGACGGGTCTACCTGCACAACTATTTGCGCCGTCTTCAAATGAAGTGTTTCAAAGACAAAGTTTTTTATCGGCCCGTTAACTAGTTGCCATGCTTCAATTTCTTCCCCGCTTTTTCTGGCCTCAGATTTGAGGCGCATATCTTCGGACAGTTCTGTGGGGCAATGAAGGTGAATTTGAAAATTGTCGGCGTCATTTTCCTGATTCGGGTTAACCAACCGCTCCAAGGAGCGCCGTAATTCCAAGAGCTTGTCGCGATTCCAATCCCCATTGCGCAAAATTTCTATCTCCAGAATTGTGCCGTGACGCAAATCATAAGGGATGCTGGCTTGCGTTGTATGTTGAGCCGGGATGTTTTGAAATTCTTTTTCGGGATCGGCTTCAAAACGACTCCAATTAACATCCAGAACATTCCAAGAGCCTTTTTCACCTTTCTTTTTAGTGTAAACCCTCAGCTTTTCCCCAAGGCTGTCACAAGAAAACCTGCCAATTCCTTTCGCTCCAGCAAATACGCGCCCAGCGTTAATTTTATCTCGATAATCTTGCTGTCTTTTTTTGGCGGAGTATGCAACAAACAACCACTTCCCGATAATGTCTTCCTTGTTCATGCCGTCGCCATTGTCCTGAATAATTATCTTTGCATCTGGAGTTCCAAGTGAATCGAAAGTGATATCAACACGTTTTGCTTGTGCATCGAACGCATTTTTGACCAATTCAAAGACGGCGATGAAATCATCGGTGATAAGCTCCTTACCAATGATGGTCTTGAGTGCAGAGCTAATCCTGAATTGAACGTTAGACATTTTGAATTGCCTTCCTAGCGGCAATGCCAATTATTTCTGCGAATAACGGAGGGACCGCGTTCCCAACCTGAGTGTAACGAGGTGTTTGCTTGACCCTACGTTTTCCGCCAGTGGTATATGGCCCTTTAAATTGATACCAATCTGGGAATGATTGAAGGCGGGCACATTCACGGACCGTCATCACTCGCGGCTCGCAATAATGAATGAAGTCATCTGGAATTGTAGTGACGGTTGGAGCCATGTCATCAGGATCAAGCACCTTCACGCTGCGTTTTTTTAGGCCATACTTTGCCCGATCTTCGCCAGCAATTGTTTTTGTCCTTGGTGCTGAATCCAAAAGTTTTTTGAAAACAATTTTAGCTTCCGACCTGTGGTTCACAAAACGGTGGCTATTGGGCGAAGGTAAATCTTGTCCGAGACGAAGCGATCGTTGGATATCCGACATTGCCACTCCGGTGACACCAGATTTGAACCCTTTCTTGTCCGGACATGGGATGGTTCCGTGTTTATTTTCCAAATCAGAAAGTGCATCCCAAACCGTGTTAGTCGCCGAGATCCTCTTGGCCTTTAACAATTCCGTCCGAATTTCACCCAAACTTCCAAAAATATCCTTCGCCAATTTGTCGCGCGTAGCGATTACAATAAATCGTTCGCGGCGTTGAGGAACACCGTATTTTGACATGTCGATGATTTCGCCATGGGCATCGGGATAGCCGAGCTTTTTTAACTCTCCAACAACAAGTTCCGAGTAATCAATGCCATCGGCTTCATTGACATCAAACTTCATCGTAAAACCGCGAACGTTTTCAAAAAGAATGGCGCGTGGTTGAACAATCTCAACAAACTCTAAATATGAGTGAACCAGTTGGTTGCGTTTGTCCGATTCCTTTCGGCGTCCAGCCATGGAAAATCCCTGGCACGGCGGTCCGCCCACGACCAAGTCCACTTGGCCGCGCAAACCAATTAGGTGTTCAGGAAATTTAGCAAGGAGCTTGTTGATGTCCCACGCTTGTTGCGGCAGCCAACTTGGCCAATCGAAATGCTTTTTATTATCAATGAGATTGGCCTTGAGCGTCGAAAAAGCATCCGGATTTCTCTCTACTGCAAACAATCCCTTCCAGCCCGCCAAGTGCAGCCCCAAGCTGAGCCCCCCGCAACCGGCAAAAAGGTCAATATATTTTGGCTTCGCCACAGACTTTGTGGCCTTGGTTGGAGTGGTGACAGTCATGCCTCCACCTCCACGCAAAGTTCCGAAGTTGTGATTCCAAGCGCCTTGGCAATCCGGGCTACATTTTTGATGCCTGGATTTCGAAGCCCCCGTTCAATTCCACTGATGTAGGTTTGATCGAGGTCGGCTTTTTCAGCCAGAATTTCTTGGGAAAAATCTAATTCTTCACGGTATTTACGGACATTTCGTCCAAACGCAGCAAGAGTTGGATGTACAGGTCGCCGTGGTGCCATGACTCATAGTCTATAACCTTTCCTTATAATTTGAATAGACTATGAGTCATAATCGGAATTGCTTTCATTAGGCGTCCAAACGCGTGGACTTCGGCCTTCTTTCCGCGTGACGTTTCAGAAATTCACTGTCGGGCGTGAATTGTTTTGGCAGCAAAAGTCGCGAACCATCAAAACTGGTGAGCCAACTAAGTGCCGCATCTTCGGCTTTTTTGACCTGTTTTGAAAAACGGATGACATAGTCGTCCTCAATCCACATCAGGTGCCGATCGAAGGCGCGGTCATGAAGCGCGTTCAGGCATAGGCCGTTTCGGGGATTCAGCCGGTTCTTTTCATCTTCGGCCCATGGGATGATGTGGCTGGCCGTCAGCAGCTGTTGGACGGTCAGGCCGGTGACGCAGCAGCGGAAATTGTAGGCGGAAAGTATGCGGTCGCGGAAAAAACTCTGGTTCACGCGCACGCGGACTACGGCTTCGCGTTCGCGTCCGGCGGGCGGCAGGTCGCCGGTGTCCACGTCGGCGACTTGCTCGATGGGCTGGCCGAGTCGGTCGGCCAACAGGCGTTCGCTTTCAAAGGCGAGTGTTTCGGGATGTTCGGCAAATTCGCGCCAGACTTCCACCTCGCCCTTGGCTCCGTGGCTCATGCCTTTGATACCGCGCGCCTGCAACGCCGGGTCAAGCCGTGCGAAATTAGAAAGTTTTAGGGAGACGGAACCGACACTGCGTTTGAGCATCCGCGCGAGTTCGATGATGCGCGGGTTGAGCATGTGGATCTGACCGAAGGGGATTTTGCAATACAGGTTGAAAGCCAGGATGTGTTCCTCGCGAGTCCAATCTCGTTTTTGCCCAGCCATAAAAAATTTTCAGTTACGTTTTTCGGCCCGTTTCCCAAGAGCTGCGAGGCGCTGATATCTCCGTTCTTCCAATTCGATTTCCTTGCGTTTGTGATCGGCCCACCATTCGGCAAATGGTTTTTCGCCCGGCTTGCGCTTGAGCGAGCCGCGCAAGGAGTGGATGAACTCCCGCATTTGCTCTGGCGAGAGCTTTTTCCGTGGTTTCGCCATGCGGGGATTTTGTGCCGGAAGGCGGCGGATTACAAGGTCCTTCCGGACGGGCACTATCCGACCCGGACGGGGTCAGAGCCTGACTGGCACACCACCCTGGTGCCGGGGTCCGAGCCGGGCAGGCGTAAAAGTTACAGGTTGCAGGTTGAAAGTTGCAGGTTGCTGGTTGAAAGTTGCAGGTTGCTGGTTAAAAACGGCTCGCTCCACCAGTATGAGCCTCGTCACCTCGGCTGTTAGGCCGGAGCGATTCAGTTGAAAAGGGAGCGCGCCGGCCCCGGGCGCAACGGGTCGCGCCCTCGCGACCCACGATGACGCGCGCGAACAACGAACTGTTTGGTGTGCTTCCCGCCGCTCAGGTTCGGCGCGAGGGCGCGCCGAACAACAGCCGGGGCGGCTGTGCTCCCAAAATTTCAACTGCATCGTTCCGGCTAAGGTCGAATTGATAGACGATCAACTTGGTTGAGGTCCGAGCCGGACGGGCCATCAAGGGAAGGAAGAAGTGAGAATGTTGAATGCAGAAGGCCGGGATGCCGGTTGAAGTTTGCGACGACGCGTCGCATCCACCTTTATTTCAGCCAGTGGATTTTGATTTCCTTTTCGACTTCCTTGAATTCGAGGTCGCCGGTGACGAACTCGGCGTTTTTGAATTTGGCCAGCGCGGCCCCAAAACAGTCGGCGTAGGACATCTTTTTGGTGGCTTTGAAGTGCGCCGCGAGTTTGGCCAGATGCTGATCCACCCCCACGATTTCAATGGGGATGGAGGCGATTTCCTGGAGCCTTTGTTCGGCGACGGCGGCGGAAACCTTGCGCGCGGTGTTGTAATAGACTTCGCCCCAGTTGACCACGCTCATCAGCAGTTTGTGCTTTTCCGCGGTGGCCTGTTCGAGGATTTTCTCCACGGCATCCGCCGCCGGCTCGTCCTCAAAAAAGGCGATCAGCGCCCAACTGTCCAAAACCTTGGTGGCCATGTCACAGTTCGCGTTCGCGTTTGCGGTCTTCCAGCATGGCCTTCATGACGCCCGAGCCCTTGAGCGAGCCGCGCAGGCTCCGGATGTAGGAGCGGGTGATGGGTTTGAGCAGGATGCCTTCGGGCGTGGAAACGACGGTGGCCTTGGTGCCATCCTCGATCTCGAATTCCTTGCGGAGGCGGCGGGGGATGACGACCTGGCCTTTGGTGCCGAAACTGACGGTGTCCAACTTCAAAGTAGAAATCATGTTATGAAGTTAAACCAAAATATAAAAGTATGTCAAAATAATTTTGTATGACTTATTAACAGTGGTAGGTGCCGGGGTCCGAGCCGGGCAGGCGTAAAAGTTGCAGGTTGCTAGTTAAAAAACGGCTCGCTCCATCAGTATGAGCCTCGTCACCCCGGCTGCTACAAGGTCAAGATTATGCAACCACTTTCAGAAATCTCTGCAAAAGCCGCACGCAGTACGGTGTAGTGTCCGGCCTGTGGCCGGAAATGCAGGGATTGGCGAGGATGCAGTCGAGGCGCAGCCTCGACACTACACTTTTTGCAGAGATTTCCTTTCAGGGTTGGAATTTTTTGTTGGCCAGATCCGGGGGTGCTTGCGCACGGCCACCAGCGCGCACCAATCCCGGGCTGTCTTATTGTACGTCTTCAGCGTACTCCTGCCGCACGCGGGCGGCGATGCGGCGGAACGCCAGTTGCGGCGAGGGCAGCAACCTGCTGCCGGGGTTCGGGTTGGAGCGGCCAGCCTATTAAAAATTAAAAAGGGGTAAGGCAGGGCCGGAAACAAGGTGATGGGCGATAGTTGATAGTTGATAGCCGGAAAGGGGGCGGTGGAGTGCGGCTGAATTTACGATTTACGGTATACAATTTACGATTGGGGGAAAGGGTGTGGGGTTTGCGATCCCGCAGGCGGGACGCAGACGGCGCATCCTCCTTCGCCAAGGCTTCTGAGGACAGGGCGCGCCGTCCCTCCCGCCTACGTTGAAACTTCGGCGTGGCGAGCCCGCCTTCGTTTAACTGCGGCGTGGCAAGCCCGCCTTCGTCGGACTTCGGCGTGGCAAGCCCGCCTACGTTGAAACTACGGCGTGGCAAGGGAGGATTCCCTGCTGCCCTGCGGCCGTCCCGGCGGGACTTGAACCGATTTGATGATGCATACCCGCCGTTGAAACGGCGGGCTATTTTCAATTGTCCCGTCGGGACAGTCCGAGCCGGACGGATAAACGGCTGGTGACGGTTTTAGTTATGGTAAACACAGGAAGTTTTATTGTTGACAAAGTAAACTATGTTGGGTATGGTGGGAACGGATTCCGGTTTTCGGAGTTCGGGTGGTTTGCGGGCGGTTCTTTGACATAGCCGGCGAAGCCGGTCTTAACGGGAAAAGGGCCACGGCGCGGGGCGTGGGTCTGAATGTCTTAATCGAGCCATTCAGTCCCGGTCCGAGCCGGACGGGCGCGTTCCCTATGTTCGCTTATTGAATGGAGAAATCTACGCTTATGTTCGCGTATGTTCGGATAAATTCGCTTATGTTCGCTTAACGGGAAATTTTTTTTTAAACCGCCAAGACGCCAGGGCGCAGAGGTCCTTCCGGGCGGGCTGCCATGGGACGAAACCCGCCTCACACCTTTTGCGGTTCGCCTTCAAAATCGCCCGGGTTCAGGGTTTTAGTTTTGCTGTCGTGCCGGTGCTTCCATGACAAGCGCATGCGGTCCAGATAAAGATAAACCACCGGCGTGGTATAGAGCGTCAGGGCCTGGCTCATGATCAACCCGCCGACAATCGTGATGCCCAGCGGCCGGCGCAGTTCCGAGCCGACGCCGTTGCTCAAAATCAGCGGCAGCGCGCCGAAGAGCGCGGACATCGTGGTCATCACAATCGGCCGGAAGCGCAATATGCAGGCCTGAAAAATGGCATCGCGCGAGTTTTTGCCCTCCTCGCGTTCCGCCGTGAGCGCAAAGTCCACCATCATGATCGCGTTCTTTTTCACGATGCCGATGAGCAGCAGGATTCCGATGACGGCGATGATGCTCAAATCCGTTTTGAAAATCAGCAGCGCCAGCACCGCGCCGACGCCCGCCGAGGGCAGGGTGGACAGGATCGTGATCGGATGGATCAAGCTTTCGTAGAGTATCCCCAGCACGATGTACACCGCGATGAGCGCGGTGAGAATAAGCATGGGTTCGGTGCTCAATGATTGCTGAAAAGCCTGCAAGGTTCCCGCAAAGCTGCCGTGAACCGTCTCGGGCAATTTGATTTTTTGTTCCATCTCCTGGATCGACTTCACGGCATCGCCCAACGCAAATCCCGGCTTGAGATTGAACGAGAGCGTGACCGCCGGGAACTGGCCCTGATGGTTCACGGCGATGGGGGCGGTGGTCGGTTCGTAATGCGCGACGGCACCCAGCGGAATCATCGCACTGCTGTTGGTCGCGTGCATGTAAATGCCGTTGAGTCCCTGCGGGCCCTGCAAATATTGCGGGGCGGCCTCCATCACGACGTGATACTGGTTCAGCGAGGCATACATGGTCGAAACCTGGGCCTGTCCGAAGGCATCATACAGCGTCTGATCCAGGGTCTGCGGCGAAATGCCCAGCCGCGCGGCGGTGGCGCGGTCGTAAACCAGCGACGCCTGCAGTCCATTGTTTTGCTGGTCGGTGTTGACCTCGGTGAAGCCGGGCAGTTTTTGCATCTGGCCCAGCAAAATGGGACCCCATTTCACGAGGTCATCCAGATTTTCACTTTGAATCGTGTATTGATACTGCGCATTGCCCTGACGCCCGCCGATCCGCAGATCCTGCCCGGCCTGCAAAAAAAGCGACGCGCCCGGCACCGCGCCAAGTTTTGACCGCAGACGCGCGATCACCACGTCCGCGCCGACCTTGCGCACATTGAGCGGCTTGAGCGCGAGAAAAATAAACCCGCTGTTGGCCGCCCCCTGTCCACCGGTAAAGGCGACGACATTTTGCACCGCCGGGTCGTTGGTGATGACGCGCACAAACTTGAGGGATGCCGCCTGCATCGCCGAAAACGAAATGTCCTGCGAGCCTTGCACGCCGCCCTGGATCGTGCCGTTGTCCTGCTGCGGGAAAAATCCCTTGGGTACGATGACGAAGAGGTAAATGTTCAGGGCGATGGTCAGCAGCAGCGAAATCAGGGTGATGGCCGGATGCCGCAACACCACCGTCAAACTTCGTTCGTATCCGCGAAGCAATCCCGTGAAAACCTTTTCACTCGCGTGATAAAGTTTCCCGTGATCCTCCGGCTTGCGATGTCGCAGCAGGCGCGAACACATCATCGCCGTCGTGGTCAGCGAAACGACCAGCGAGATGAGGATGGCCGTGGAAAGCACGACCGCAAACTCGCGGAACAGGCGGCCCACAATCCCGCCCATCAGCAAAATCGGGATGAACACCACCACGAGCGAAATGCTGATGGACAGCACGGTGAAACCGACCTCCTGCGCCCCGCGCAACGCCGCCTGCATCGGGCGCAGACCGGCCTCCAGATGGCGCGAGACATTTTCGATGACGACAATGGCATCGTCCACCACGAAGCCGGTTGAGATCGTCAACGCCATCAACGACAGGTTGTCCACGCTGTAGCCGAACAGATACATCACGCCAAAGGTGGCGATCAAGGAAACCGGCACGACGACGGCGGGAATCAAGGTCGCGCGCGGGCTGCGCAGAAAAATGAACACGACGAGAATCACCAGCGCAATCGCGATGAGCAGCGTGCGCTCGATTTCGCGGACCGACGCACGGATGGTGGTCGTGCGGTCCAGCACCACATCCATTTGGATCCCCGCCGGGATGGATGCCTTGAGCGAGGGCAGCGCGGCTTTCACCCGGTCCACCGTATCAATGATGTTTGCGCCGGGCTGCCGCAGAATGATCAACGGGATCGCGGGCTTGGCGTTCAGATAACCGGCCGCGCGGACATTCTCCACGCTATCCTCCACATTCGCCACGTCGGCAAGCCGGATCGGCGCGCCGTTGGTGGCTACTGCCACGATCAGGTCTTTATAGTCAGCGGCCTTGAGCAACTGGTCGTTGACGAGGATATCCAGCGTCGTCTGGTTGTCGGCGAGCTGGCCCTTGGCAAGATTCGCGTTTTGTTGCCCCAGCATCGTGCTCACGTCAGAAAGGCTCAGGCCGAAGCTGTTCAGCAACGCCGGATTCACCTCCACCCGCACCGCCGGCAACGCCCCGCCGCCGACATTGACGGAGCCGACACCGTCGATCTGCAGCAGTTTTTGCTCAATGATCGTCGAGGCCGCATCGTAAAGCTGGCCACGGTCGTAGACGTCCGAAGTCAGCGCGATGATCAGGATCGGCGCGTCGGCGGGATTCACCTTGCGGTAGGTGGGATTACTCGGAAGATTCGCCGGCAGATTGGCCCGCGCGGCATTGATCGCGGCCTGCACGTCGCGCGCCGCGCCATTGATGTCGCGGTTCAAATCAAATTGCAGCGTGATGGAACTCGCGCCGAGCGTGCTCGACGAAGTCATTTCGTTCACGCCCGCGATGTGTCCGAGCTGCCTTTCGAGCGGGGCGGCGACGGAGGACGCCATGATTTCCGGGCTCGCCCCCGGCAGCGCCGCGCCCACGCTGATGGTCGGAAAATCCACCTGGGGCAGCGGGGCAACCGGCAATTGCATATACGCCACCACGCCCGCCAGTGCGATCGCCGCGGTCAGCAGCACCGTGCCGACCGGGCGGCGGATGAATGGCGCGGAAATGTTCATGCCACCGGCCCGGTGGCCGCCGTGTCATCGGCGGCGGTTTCTTTCGGGCGTGAAACTTTTGCCGCCAGCCGGCCAAACCACAGATAAATCACCGGGGTCGTGTAAAGCGTCAGCACCTGGCTTACGATCAAGCCGCCAACGATGGCGATGCCGAGCGGCTGGCGCAATTCCGAGCCCACGCCGCGGCCGAATGCCAGCGGCAGGCCGCCGAACAGCGCGGCGAAGGTCGTCATCAATATCGGCCGGAAGCGCAGGAGACACGCCTGATAAATCGCCTCGGTCGGCGGGCGCTTTTCCTTCCGTTCCATATCGAGCGCGAAGTCGATCATCATGATCGCGTTTTTCTGCACGATGCCGATCAGCAGGATGATTCCGATCAACGCCACCACGCCGAGTTCGGTTCCGGAAATAAGCAGCGCCAGGATGGCGCCCGCACCCGCGGACGGCAGCGTGGAAAGAATCGTGATGGGATGGATGTAGCTTTCGTAAAGCACCCCGAGGATGATGTAAACGGTGATGATCGCCGCGAGAATCAGCCACGGCTCGTTCGCGAGCGACGCGATGAACGCCTGCGCCGTTCCTTGAAACGACGCCTGCACGCTCAACGGCATTTTCATTTCCTTTTGCGCGGCCTCGATGGCCTTCGTCGCTTCGCCGAGCGCCGCACCCGGGGCGAGGTTGAACGAGATCGTCACCGCCGGGAATTGTCCCTGATGATTGATCGCCAGGGCGGCGACACCGGATTCAAAATGTGCGAACGTACCCAACGGCACGGCGCCGCCCGAGGAGGACAGCACATAAATATCATTCAACTTTGACGGGTTCCGTTGAAAATCCGGCGCGGCTTCCAAAATGACGTGGTACTGGTTGAGCTGCGTGAAAAGGGTGGAAATCTGCCGCTGGCCGAACGCGTCGTAGAGCGCGTTGTCAATCGCCTGGGGCGTGATGCCAAGCCGCGAGGCCGTCACGCGGTCAATCACCAGTGTCGTCTCTGCGCCCTGATTCTGCTGGTCGGTCGCGACATCGCGGAGCTGCGGCAGCGTCTTTAATTTGTCCACGACCTTCGTGGTCCATTCGTTCAATTCGTCGGCGTTGGCGTCTTCGAGCGTGTATTGATACTGCGTCCGGCTCACGCGGTCTTCGACCGTCAAATCCTGTACCGGTTGCATGCTGAGCGTGATGCCTTCGACATTCGCCAGTTGGGGCTGCAGGCGCCGGATCACGTCGCTCGCGCTGATTTTCCGGTCTTCGAGCGGCTTGAGGTTGATGAGAATGCGTCCGCTGTTGAGCGTCGCATTGATGCCGTCCACGCCGATGAACGAAGACAAACTGTCGACCGCCGGATCTTTCAAGATCACCCCGGCCAGCGCCTGCTGCCGCTCCGCCATCGCCTTGAAGGATATGTTTTGCGCGGCGTCGGAAATGCCCTGGATCACGCCGGTGTCCTGCACCGGGAAAAATCCTTTTGGCACAATGATGTAGAGGAAGATGGTCAGCGCGAGCGTCCCGATGGCCACGAACAACGTCAGGGTCTGGTGGTCCAATACCGTTTTCAGCGTGCGCCCGTAAAAACCGACGATACGGTTGTAGATGTCCTCGGTCTTTTCAAAAAAGCGGCCGTGTTTTTTCTCGTCGGCCTTCGCCTTGAGCAGCCATGAACACATCATCGGCGTGAGGGTCAGTGAAATGCCGGCGGAAACCAGGATCGTCACGCTCAACGTCACGGCAAATTCACGGAACAACCGGCCTACGATGTCGCCCATGAACAACAGCGGAATGAGTCCGGCGATCAACGAGATGGTCAGCGAAATGATCGTGAAGCCGATTTGTTCCGCGCCCTTCAACGCGGCTTGCAACGGTTTCTCCCCCTCCTCAATGTAGCGAAAAACGTTTTCGATCATCACGATGGCGTCATCCACCACAAACCCGGTGGAGATCGTCAGCGCCATCAGCGTGAGGTTGTTCAGGCTGTAGCCGAGCAGATACATGACCCCCAGGGTGCCGACGAGCGAGAGCGGCACGGCGAAGCTCGGGATGATCGTCGCCCGAATGCTTCGCAGGAACAAAAAGATCGCCAATACCACGAGCACGATGGTGAAAATTCCCGATACGTACGCATCATTCACCGAGGCCCGAATTGTCGTGGTTCGGTCGGTGAGGATGGAAACGTCGATGGACGCGGGCAGGTTGGCCTTCAGTTGCGGCAGCATTTGCTTCACGCGGTCCACCACCTGGATGATGTTGGCGCCGGGCTGCCGCTGGATGTTCAAGATGACCGCCGGCGTGCTGTTGGCCCACGCGGCGAGCTTGGTGTTTTCGACATCGTCCACCACCTTCGCCACATCGGACAGGACCACGGGCGCGCCGTTGCGATACGCGACGACCAGCGATTGATAGTCCTTGCTGGTCAGGAGCTGGTCGTTGGCGTTGATTTCATAGGACTGTCGCGCGCCGTCGAAGTTTCCTTTCGCCAGGTTTACGCTGGCCGATTGGAGGGAGCTGCGGAGGCTTTCCAGGCTGATCCCGTAGGATGAGAGCTGGGTGGGATTCGCCTGTACCCGCACCGCTGGCTTTTGCCCGCCGCTGATGGTGACGAGACCAACGCCCGTCACCTGGGAAATTTTTTGCGCGAGCCGCGTATCGGTATAATCCTCGACCTGCGAGAGCGGCAGCGATTTGGACGTCAGGGCCAGCGTCATGATCGGCGCGTCGGCGGGATTGGACTTGCTGTAAATCGGCGGGGACGGCAGGCCGGCGGGCAGATAACTTTGCGCCGCGTTGATGGCCGCCTGCACTTCCTGTTCGGCCACATCGATGTTCAGGGTCAGCTCGAATTGCAGCGTGATGATGGAGCTGCCGCCGGAACTGATCGAAGTCATCTGGTTAAGCCCGGGCAACTCGCCGAACTGGCGCTCCAGCGGCGCGGTGATGGTGGACGCGGAGACATCGGGACTCGCGCCGGGATAAAACGTGACGATTTGAATCGTCGGATAATCCACCTCCGGCAACGCGGAAACGGCGAGTTGCAGGTAGGCGACAATGCCGGTCAGAAAAACGGCGACCATCAGCAATGACGTCGCCACCGGTCGCAAGATAAATGGGCGGGACGGACTCACTGCGAATCTTTCTTGTGCCAGTTGCCTTTGCCCGCGCCGCCGCCGTTCGCCGGGCGAAGCGTCACCTTCGCGCCATCGGTGAGTTTGTTGAAGTTATCCGCGGCGACGACGGTGTCCGGATCAATTCCCGTCACCGACGAAACATTGCCGTCGGTTGTGCCCACAGTGATGGTCTGCGCGGCTACGACCTCGGTTTTATTCGTGCCGCTCTGGTTCGTGCCGGACGTGTCCGGTTTGATGAGATAAACGAAGGCGCTGTCCGCGTTGCGCTGGATGACCGTGTTCGGCAGCAGGGTCGCGTCTTCCTCGGTATCCACCAGCAATCGCGCATTGACGAATTGATTTGGAAAAAGAGCCTCGTCATCGTTGGTGAAAACGGCCTTGAACTTCACCGTGCCGGTGGTTGGATCGATCTGGTTATCGACGGTCAACAACGTTCCCGTGGCAATTTTTTTGGTCTGGGCGCGGTCAAAGGCATCCACGGTCAGCGTGTTTCCCGCCTTCAACTGCTCCTGAACTTGCGGCAGGTCATCCTCGGCCACATTAAAGATCACGGAGATCGGTTGCAATTCGGTGATGATGACCAGCGGACTTGTGTCGCTGGCTTGAACGATGTTGCCCGCATCCACCAGCCGCAGGCCGACCCGCCCGGTGATCGGCGAGGTGATGTGGCAGTAAGCGAGTTGAACTTGCGCGCTGACAATCGCGGCCTCGTCCGATTTCACCGTGGCTGCCAGTTCCGCCACCTGCGCGGCCACCTGATCGTACGTATCCTGCGAATCGATTTTGGCGGCGAGCAGGGCGGCTTCGCGTTTCAATTCAACAAGCTGCAAATTATACGATGCCTGGTCCTGGTTTTTTTTCGCGATGGCCTGGTCGAGCAGAGCCTGATACGGAGCGGGGTCAATTTCCACCAGCGAATCGCCCGCGTGAACCAATTGACCCTCCTGATAATTTACTTTCATGAGCTGGCCGTCCACGCGGGTTTTGATGGACACCGTATTGAGCGGCGTCACCACGCCCAGTGCGTTGACGTAAATCCCGATGTCGCCCGTTTGTGCCTTCGCGGTGCTGACCACGGTGGGGCCCAAACCCGCGCCACGCCCGGACGCTGCTCCGGATGAAGCTTTGGCCCGGGCGTGCAGAAAGTAAAGGATCCCCAATATGAGCAGAATTAGGATTAAAATGAGCAGCCACCAGCCCAACTGAGATTTCCGGCGGGGTGCGGTTGGGGGGGATCCAAAAGTGGTTTTGTCAGTGTCTGGCTGTGTTTGTAAATTGGACATTGTTGGCTCCGTGGAACGGTATTTAAATCAGTCGGAACAATTGCATCAGACGGTAAAATATCAAGATACATAATTATGTCACCACCGGATGTTCGGTGACTTCGACCCGCAAAAGCAGAAGACGTTCACGTTATGACTTTAGTTTCACAATTGAATTGCCGGGCGGTGGTGCGCATTAATTGCGCATCACGTCGAATAAAATAACCGAATAGTTACTTGTTTGCAATGGTTGGAGCAGGTGAAGATAATCGAACCCTCGTTAATTTCCCTTATAATTAGAGGGCTGGAAATGTCTAAAACACAATACCCGGCTCTTTCGTTGTCGTCAGTCTTGACTGCGAGACGGGATTACTCTTTGGCTTGGGCGATTATTTTTTCGGCCTTCCGGTCGGCCAGGCCCGGTGAATTTTGCACGGTGAAGCGGCTTACATTTTCCAGCCGCAGAGTCTCGCCAGCGGTGGATTTTTGCGTCTTCACATTATCAAACGTCAAACCGTCTGCGTCGGAAACCACAAACGCCGGGCGCGCGTCCGGCTGGTCGAAGGTGATTTCGACATTTTTAAAAGTCAGTTCCTTGACATGGCGGATGTAAAATCCCGAAGCCGGGCGCGGGCCGAAGCTATGCGGTGAATAATCTTTTGGATACGGCGGGACGATGTCCGCCGCCGCGGCATTCGTTGCACCGCCGGGATAATTTATTTTCACATCTTCAAACGTGATGTCTTCAAAGCTGGAATTTTTCCACCCGGCGATGGCGCTGGTCTGCACCGGTCCTTGCCGTCCGGCGGCGCAATCGGTGATGGTCACGTTTTGCAGGTGAACGTGCTTGATCGTGCCGACCTTGGCGTCCGGTTCGCCGGTGCGCAAGCGATCCCAAATCAAAAAATAAATCGGACACGCCGCGCCTTTCACGACGATGTTGCTGTAATTGACATCGTCGATCACCGCGCCGTCGCCGCTCGTGATGCCGATGCCCGCCTTCATCGCGCGGCCGATCTTGATGTTCCAGAAATTCACGTTGTGAAAATCACCCGCCGTTTCGGAGCCGAATTGCAGCCCGTTGCATCCGGATTCGAAATAGGAATCCCAGACGTAGATATTCGCGCTGTTGATTTTCCGGCCCAGCGCGTAATCGCTTTTCACGCCAATCGTGTCGTCGACGCAGCCGGTGAAGTTGCAATCGTGGATCTGCACGTCGCTGCAGCCCATCAAATCCACCGCGTCGCGCGATTCCTTGATGACGACGCCCTTGAGCGTGACGCCGGTGCAGTCATTGAGCAGATAACAAAAATGCCCGCCCTTTTCGTGCGTGATGTTTTCAAAGTCCAGGTTCCTGCCAGTGCGGATGGAAATCAGCTTGTCGCCATTGCCGGGTTTCGGGTCGCCGTGGCCAATGGCGCCGCCTCCCCCGTTGATTTGGCCGCCGATGATGGCAACGTTCTCGACATCCTCCCCATAGATAAGCGAATCGTGGAAATGACTGTGACCGCGGTCTTGATATTTGCTGAACGGATTCGGTTCAGCGGCTTCAAAGGCTCCCGCCAGCCCGGATATGACCGCAGCCTTGTCGAGCAGCAGGCGGACGTTGCTTTTGAGATGAATCGAACCCGCCGCGTATTTGCCCGCCGGAAAAATCACCGTGCCGCCGCCGGCTGAATTGCATTTCTCAATTGCGGCGTTGATGGCAGGCGTGTCGTTGATGATTCCGCCGCCGGTCGCGCCGGAATCCTTCACGTTGTAAGTCTGATCAGGAAAATTTGGTGCAGGGAAATCCGGCGGCGTGAAGGGGTTCGCAGTTTCCGCCGCGCTGTTTTGCAGCGGCATCCAGACGGCGAGGAGCAGAATCGGGAAAATAAATTTGTTTTTCATGATTGGCAGACCTTTTTGCTCAAGGCAGTTCGAGCAACGGACATTTCAACAGGTAAAATTGGTCTGGCACGCCGGGGTTGGGCGCGTTGCTGAAAATAAAATTCCCGCCCGGATCAAAAACATTGGTCGCCAGTGCTTTCCAACTGGCCGGCGGCAGGGCGAGATTGGTGGAAGTTAGCACATAATATGTCGCTGTCGGGATGCCGTTGGTTCCGCGGAAAACCAGATTCGCGCCGGACGCGCTGATGCCGCCGATTTTCGGTGGTTGCGGCAAACCGGCTTGAAGCTGGGTGAAGATAAAACGATCGGTGGAAATCCAGTAGCCGGTCGCCGCCGAATTCTCGCCAGTCACGGCGAGGTGGATGCTGTGGCTGGTGCTGTTCGTCAAAGCGACGATGCCGTAATCCGTCGTTGGATAAGTCTGTGTCGAAGAATACTGGTCCAGACCGCTTCCCAAAACCGTTCCGTCCAGCGCAAAAGTGCTGATACCGCGCTCCGTGTTGCCTTTCCACGACATCTGGACGTCATAAGTGCCGGCGGGAAGGTTCGTGACCGTGTAATCAATGGACTGCCCGATGCCGGTGGCTTCCAACGCTAGCCAGTGACCGCCGCTGGAGTTGGCGTCGTTTTGCAGGACGGCGGCCGCGCCATTCGCGACGTAAGGCAATGATTCGGCTTCAAAGGCGAAAGCGACATAGTTTGTCGGAAGGACAACCGCCGGCGCAGCGTTGCTGGCGTAAATCCGCAACGGCGAATCGGGAACGGGTGCGTTGGTTGTCGCAACACAGTTTGTCGCAATAAAACCGGCGTTGTTGAGAAAACTAATGTCGAAGTTTGTATTTCCGGTTCCGACGTCGGCCTTGAAATTGCTGAAAAGAATATTTGTCGCGGTGTCGGCAACGACTACGGGCCGGTTGTCGTTGTGGTCGAAATGCACCTGGCAGTTTGTGAAGCTGATGTTTTGGGCATAACGCAAATACCAGCCGAATGACGGGCGCACACCCATGGAATCAGGCGTCCAATTGTCATCTTGCACGGGATAATTGGCGAGGGCCGTGGCGGGATAGCCGCCGATGGTGGAAATGTTCACGTTACTGAACATGATGTTGCTGATCGGAATGTTCGTGGTGCTGGAAAAACCGTCAATCGTCGCTGTGTTCGTGCGCGGCGAAATTCCGGTGTCAATCGAAACGGAATGGACGGCGGTAACGTCGCTGATGCTGATGTTGCGGATGCGGCCGACCGAGGGATTCGGACTGCCGGCTTGTCCGGAACGCAGGTCCAATTTCAAAAAAATCGGACAGGCGCAGTTGGACATGGTGATGTCGTCATAAGTCACCCCGTCAATGATGGAACCGTCCTGCGAGGTGATCCCGATGCCCGCCTTGCCCGCCTGCGTGAGTTGAAGGTGCGTCCAGGTGACGTTCGTGAAATCGCCGACGGTTTCGGAGCCGAATTGCGTGGCATTGTTCTGGGTGGAAAAAATCTGGCAATCCGTGACCGTGATGTCGTGGCTGTTGATCGCCATGCCAAGCGCGTAATCGCTTTTCAAAACCATCGCATCGTCGCTGCCCTGGATGATGCAATTGCTGACGATGACATCCGAACTGCTGATCAAATTGAAGGCGTCGCGATGATAATTGCCCGACGAGCAGAGCAGTTGGATGTTGGTCACCGTCAGGTTCAGGCATCCGTTCGCCAAAATACCAAAGTGTCCGGCGTGAGTGATCGTGATGCCGGCAAAAACCACGTTGGTGCAAAGTTTCAGCGCCACCGCCTTGTCACCCTGATTGTTGGTGATGGAATTGTTCGCCAGGTTGCCGTTGCCGTCAATTTTGCCCGGCCCCGCGAAAGCAAGATTGGTCAGATGTTCGCCCCAAATCAACGCGTCGTGAAAATAACTGTGCCCAAAATCCTGATAAACCGAATAAGGGTTGCTTTCCGGCGCGTCAATGTTGGTGGGCGAGGCCAGAATCACCGCGTTGTTGCTCAAATATAGCGTGAGGTTGTTCGTGAGATGGATCGAGCCGCAAAAATAATTTCCGGCGGGAAAAGTCACCGTCCCGCCGCCCGCCGCGCCGGCGGCGGCGATGGCGGAGTTGACCGCCGGGCTGTCCAGCGTGACGCCATCACCCGCCGCGCCAAAATTTTTGACGTTGAAAATCGGCGGCATTTGCGCAAGACAGAAACTTCCGGCGACGAAAAGTAAAATTGCCGGCGCAAATCGCAGCTTCAAAAATTCCGACATGAGCAAGGTTTATCAACAATTTGCCGCCGGACTGAACCCGGACAGTCCGGCGGCGTGATTTAACTCAAAATCTTCAAGCGACCGTTGGCATCACGGATAACGCAGCTGGAAAAACACATTCGGGTTGGTCCGAATGATGTTGATCGTTTCGTTGGTGACGGCGGCGGATCCGGGCACGGGAAACCAGCTGCCGGGGGCGGTCAGGCCGACGGCGTTGGTGTAAAGCTGCCAGCCGAGGTGGTCAGATGCCCACGAAAATTGAAGCGTGCCGCCGGTCGCGACGGCGCTGAAATTCGCCGTCGCCGGATTGATGTTCACCATGGGCGGCGGACTGACGACCACGAGGTCGATGGAACTGTTGGCGATGTTGTTGGTCAGGTAAGCGACTCCGGGCGCATTCACGCCGAGTGTTGTCAGAACGTTGTTGCCGTTCGTCGCGCCGGGATCCAGCGCGAGGTAAGAAATGACCGGAATATCCGCGGGATAGGACCCATAGCCCGGCACCGAAGTGATTTGAAGCCGGTTCGTCGCGCCGCCAATCGCAAATGCTCCTGCCGCGCCGGTGAGGATGATGTTCGCGGCGGACGAATTGGTGTTGACCGCAAGAACCAGTGTGGAGTTGGTGACGGCCAGGCTGTTGAGGCTGGAAACCAGATTGATGCCGAGAACAAACGTGCTGTTCGTCAGCGAAAGCGAACCGCTGCCGTTCATCGGGCTGGACGAGGCGGAGATATCGAACGTCGCGTTGCTGACGATGATGTCCGCGCTGCTGCCAATCGAACCCGCGCCGGTCAAGGTGAGCGCGCCGCCCAGCACCAGCGTGGTGCCGGTGTAGGTGTTGGCACCGGCGAGGTAATTAGTCCCCCGGCTTGACAGCACGGTGCCGGTGCTGTCGTCGCCGATGGCGTTGGTAACGGTGACGCCCCGGCCGCTGCCAAAACTCAAAATGCCGCCGGTGTTGAGCGTCACACTGCCGCCGCCTGTGCCGAGCGGTGTGGCAAGCGCGGCGGCGTCGCCTGGCATGCCGAGTTGGAGCGTGCCTCCGTAAACCGTTGTTGCGGCGGTGATGGTGTTGTTGTTGTCGAGAGCCATGACGCCGGGGCCGTATTTGATGATGCTGGTGTCGTGCATGGTGGTGCCATTAATCAAAGTGCCGCTGACGAGCAGGTCAATGCCGCTGGCGGTGGTGCCGTTAGTGATGTTAAAAATCGTGCCGCCGGTCTGGTGCGGGACCACGTCGAGGCAGGCGATGATGGAAGTGAACTGTCCGCCGGGAACGGCCACGCCGCCTTCCAGATCCCAGGTGCCGTTTGCGGGGATGAGTTGCGTGCCGCCGTCAGTCAGCGTGCCGCCGTTGAGCGTGAGCAGTCCGGCAAGGTGGCTGCTGGCGCCGGCCCCGGTGTTCAAGCTCGAGAGCCCGGTCAAAAACCCACCGGCGTTGATGGTGATCGGCAGTTTGCCGGTGGTGCCGGCCAGGGCGTTGTCAACGTTGACCTGTACCGTGGCGTTGGTGTTAATGGTCAGGCCGCTGCTTGTGGAAATGCCGCTGGCGCTTTGATTTGGCCCGGCAAACGCGAGCGTTCCGCCGTTCGCGACCACCGGGCCGGTCAAGGTTTCTACCACGCTCAAAACCACCGTGCCGCTGCCGCTGTTGGTCACCGCGCCCGGACCGGAAATGACGCTGCCTACGCTGAGCGCGCTGTCGCTACGATTGAAGATCAGCCCTCCATTGTTGGTGATCGAGCCGGACGACACGCCGCCTTTGGCGTCATTGTTGCCGATTTGCAAAATATCGTTGGTACCGATGGTGGTCAGGCCGGTGGCATTAAAATTGGTATCATCCAAAACCAACGTGCCGCCGTTGTCAGCGATCATGATGCCGCCGCTGAAGTCGTCGCCGCCATTTTCGGTCAGCGTCAATGAGGCGGTGCCTTGTTTGACGAGCGTGATAGCACCACTGATTTTACCGCTGCCGCTGAAAACGTAATTTGAAATGGAATTATTTATGGTCAGGCTGCCGGGCGTGAGCGCCGTGGTCAGGTTCACATTGGTCGTTCCGGTGAGCGTATCGTCGAAGGTCACGAAATCACCCGATCCGGAAGTGGTGATATTTGTGTAAATCACCGGCTGGCCGGCGTTGAGCCAGTTGGCGGTGTTGGTGTCCCAGTTTCCGGTCGGCTTGCCGTTCCAGATGATTGATATCGGCGGCGGCGGCGGGTTGCTCGCCTGCGGGCCGTTGGTCAGCACCAGATCCACCGAGCCGGCGGCGACATTATTGGAAATGTAACCTTGATAATTTGGCGTACCCGCCGGCAACGTGCCCAGGACAAACGTCGTCAAATCACCGGTTGACGCGGAATAGCCGATCAAATGAAATTGCGCCGGGTAGCTGAAGATCAACGGCGCGCTGCCGATATTGATGGTGTTGGCCGTGCCGCTGGAATTGATGGTGCCAACGGAGATGTTCGTGGCCCCGGTCACGGGCGAGAGTGTCAGCGTCGAATTGGCGATGCTAAAATTATTGATCGGCGCGGCGGAGGTTCCTGCGAGGTTGGTCAGAACCAGGCTGGCGCTGTTCATGGTGATGGTCGCGGTGGCATTGCCGGTGCCCCGGCTGATGGCGTTTGCCAGGACGGTGCCGCTGCTGATGTTCAACGTGCCGCTGGCGCTGCCGGCGCCGCCGGTCTGGCCCATGACCAGCCGCGTGTTCACCTTGAGCGTGCCGCCGTTGACATTGATCGTTCCACTTCCCACCGGACTGCCGCCGGTTCCCAAACTCCAGCCGTTGGTCAAAATATTTACGTCAATTGTGCCGGCACTAAAAGTCAACGTGCCAGTGGCACCCGCGCCGGTGGTTCCGCCGGTTCCCACGCCAACATTCATTTTATCAACCAGCGCATCCACGCTGCCGCCCGTGAAATCGATCGTGCCGGAACAACCGCTGCCGGCATTGGGGGTGTCGGTCACGTCGCCAACGCCCCAGAAAAGCACACGGCTGGTGGCCGCCGCCGACCGGCCGCGGAAATAGGCCACCGGATTGTTCAAACCGTTTTGAAAATTCATGAAACAGCCGGTCGCCTTGAAACTGCCAATGCATACAGCGTCGGCAAAAATGAGGTTTGATTGCCCCAGATAGATTCCGCTGTTGTTGCCGGCATTGCTGTTCCAGCCTGCCAGCAGCCCGTTGGTGGAGTGCGTGCCGGTGCCGCTCAAGGCGATGATGTTGGTCATGGCCAGATACAAAATGCCCTCCTGATTATTTGCGTTGTAAGGCGCGGCGCCGACCACGCCGAGCAAAATCCGGTTGACGTTTGTGACCGTTAAATTGTACAGGCCGGACAGATCCAGAACGGAGGTCTTTGACGTCGTGCCCGATCCCGCCGCCGCGTCCACCAGCAAATTGCCGCCGGTTGTCATGGCCAGCGTGCCGGCGCCTTGAATCATGTCATAGCCGTTGAAGTTACCGATGACGCCGGCGGTCAGGCCGTTCGTGACGGTCAAAACATTTCCCCCCGGAATCAGCGTCACATTGTCGCCGTTCGCGACGTTGGTGAATTGAAGCTGGGCGACGGAAAAACTGGTATCCACGACATTGTTTGGCGTCCCCAGCGAGCCGACCATCGTCGCCGTCCCAAAAATCACGTTGCTGGCCGCGCCCGGCACGGCGTTTGGCGTCCAGTTGGCGGCTGTTGACCAGTTGGTGTTGGCGCTGCTGCCGCCGATGGCGTTCCAAAGACTTTGAGCGCGAGTTTCGGGAACCAGTCCGAACCCGCACAGGGCGAGCATCAGCAAGGTGGAGGACATCAAACCGTTGGTTGGCACCGCAGTTTTTTTTATGAGGGTTTTCATGGATGACAAGAATTTTGGGTTGCGTTTCGTCCGCGGATTTCTTTCGGTGATGGTGGAAAAATATTGGAAAACCCCTCAGCCCGCCTGTCGGATGTTTGTTCAAGCTTGGAACGCGCCCGGACAAACATTTGTGTCCGGGCGAAAATTTAATAGGGCGTGCCGATTTGAATGGCCGGATTGGGTGGCTGTCCCCAATTGTTGTGCCAGGTGAGATTCCACAGGTTGGGCAGTTTGGAGGTTTCAACGTGCCCATCAAACATTCCCACATTGATTGCGCCCGGCGGTATTTGGGTGGCTGAGGTCCACGTGTTGTGGCTGCCGGGATTGGCGTTGCCATGGCGTGCGAGGCAGACGCGCGCCATTTCCCGGCCCCCGCTGGATCCTTCATTCGGACTGCCATTGCCAATGGTCCCCAACAGATCATGACAGGGAGCATCGCTTTCCATCGGCCAGCAGTCCGCCCACACTCCATCGGACAGAACCGGCGAAGTGCTGGGGGAGCGAACCGTCGAATCCTTGGTGTAATAACCCGATGCCCCGGCCTCACCAGTCTTGGTGCCGTCACCCGCCCCGTCATAATAAAACCACCCGTTCATGGTATAGCCGGAAAGCCAGTATGCGTTATTGTCAATCTGCTGCTTGCACCACGGCGTGACGGCGTTGCCCACGAGATTGTTTGCCAGCGGCGCGGGCTGGGATTGTTTTGCCGAGGGGCAGAGAATCATGTTGGTTGCGCTGGCATAATAACCGAGCAGATTGATGAACCACGCGCCCGTGGTGTCGTTGCCGCCGTTTGATGGATGATAATTGTCGGGTATGGAATGGCCGAAATCGCCGACATACATGGCGTTGGCGAGCGACATCTGTTTCAGGTTGCTGACGCAGTTGATCTGCTGCGCCTTGCGCTTGGCGCTGGCCAGCGCGGGTAAAAGCATGGCCGCCAGAATTGCGATGATGGCGATGACCACCAATAATTCAATCAGCGTGAAACCTTGACGGCAGGAGGGGGTCTTCATCCTGTGAAGATTATCGTGCAAGACCCGGCCGCGCCTGTCAGATGTTTGTTCAATCAGCCCCGCCGAGAAATTTCACCGTCGCCTCCGTCCGTGTCTGGACATGCAGCTTTTCATAGATGCGCTGGAGATGCGTCCGAACCGTGCCGAGGCTGATGCCGAGTGCATCGCCAATCTGCCGGTAGAGGTAACCCTTCGCCAGCAGGGTCAAAATTTCCTGCTCCCGCTTGCTCAATTTTTCCATGTCCGAAGCCGGCTGCCGGATCTGATGAAAGTGATCCACGACCTTGCGGGCGACGCGCATGGACATCGGCGAACCACCGAGCCGTACCTGTTCGATGGCCTGGATCAATTCGGTCGGCACCATCCGCTTGAGCAAATAGCCGCTCGCGCCGGCGCGCAACGAATTGAAAATCTTGTCGCTGTCCTCATAGGCCGTCAGCATCAGCACCTGCAACTCCGGCAACGCCGCCTTGAGCTTCGCCGTGCAATCGATGCCGCTCATGCCCGGCAGATGAATGTCCACCAGCGCGACCTGCGGCTTCTCGGCCGGCATCCGGCGCACGGCGTCCTCGCCGCTTTCGTAGGCGGAGAGCAGCGCCAAGCTGGTCTCGCTTTTCAACAGCGCCATTAAATTGCTCCGCGTGTTACGGTCGTCCTCGACGATGGAAATCGTTATGGCCATAAAAATAATTTTACTGCGGCATCGGGACGGACAGCCAGATGCGCGTGCCGCCGCCGGAATTTTCTCCCACTTCAAACCGGCCGCCAAGTTCGTCCATGCGCTGCTTCATGTTCCGCAGCCCGTTGCCGGAGCCATTGACTGTAACGGGGTCAAAACTTTTGCCGTTGTCCTGAACCGTCACCTCCAAGCATTCCTCCGCCACCGTCACCCGCAGCAAGACCGCGCGCGCACCGGAGTGCCGGGCCACGTTGTTGAGCGCCTCCTTGACGACCAGAAATAAATTGTGCCGCACGTCCGACGAAACCGCGCGGTGCGGCGGATGATCCGGCAAATCCACCTGGCACGGAATGCCGGCGGTCTGCATGAACTCGACCGCAAACTGGCCGATGTAGTCAATCAACTGCGGCAGCGTGTCGTTGCGGGGGTTGACCGCCCAGACGATTTCATCGAGCGAACACGTGACCTGTTCAATCGTCGAGGAAATCTGGCGCGCGTGCGCGCCGGTTTTTTCCGGCTCGGTGCGGTCGCGCAGCGTCAGCTCGCTCAACAACGTCGCCTGCGTAAGCAAATTTCCTATGTCGTCGTGGATGTCGCGTGCGATGCGCGTGCGCTCGCGGTCGAGCGCGGCCTGCCGTTCCAGCGCCTGCACCTTCAGCCGCAATTGCCGGTGCGATACAAAACGCACCACGGCCACCACGACCGACGTGAAAAATGCCAGCGTCAGGCACCAGAACCACCAAGTCTGCCAGAAAAACGGCGCGACGGCGAACGTCATTCCGGCGGCGGCGCTCCAAACCCCTTCGCTGTCGCAGGCGCGGACAAGAAATTGATAGCTCCCCGCCGCGAGCCGGGAATAGCTTGCGCGGCGTTCCGTTCCGGCATCCACCCAGCCGTTGTCGAAGCCTTGGAGCTGATACTGGAAGCGGGTGTTTTCCGGCGCGTTGAAACTCAAGGCGGTGAAAATAAATTCCAAATGGCGGTGATCCGGCGGCAGTCGGAGCGGAGCTTTTATGTCCGCGAATTTTTCCAGCGGCACGTCGCCGCCGTATTGCGCGGCGATCCGGTCATCCACGATGACCTGCTTGAGCAGCGCCGGCGGCGGCCCGGAATTTTCCCGGAGCGATTTTGGATTGATGACCGCGAGTGCCGTGCGCATGGGCATCCACAGCCGTCCGTCGCGGCTGCGCAGCACCCCCGGCGAATCACCGAAGTTTGCCTGCAAGCCTGCCAGGCCTTCACCCGGTCCATAGCGCACCGAAGTCACGCGGCCGGTTTTTTTCTCTGCGAACGCCTCCAGTTCCTCCTGCCGGATCTTAAAAATGCCGTGGTCGCTGCCGAGCCAGAGCCAGCCATGTTCATCGGAGATGATTTGTGAGATGTGGTCGTCGAACAACCCCTCGCCGCTGGTGACGCGCGCGTAGCGGCCGTTTTTGTCGATCCAGCCCAACCCCCCGCCGGCGTAGCCAATCCACAGGCTGCCGTCCGCGGTTGTCTGCAAAGTACGGATGGCGATCGGTGTGCGGACCGTGTTGGCGGTTTCATCGGTGACCGTGGCGTCATGCACGCGCAGCAAAATTCCTTTTGAGGTGCCGAGCCAGATGTCACCGGCGGCATCTTCGACGATGCCGTGGATGATTTGCACATCGGGCGGAAGTTTGATGTTTTCCAGGATTCCCGCGTGCAACCGTTGCAGACTTTCAGGGGTGTTTCCGGGAATCCATAAATCGCCCTTGCTGCCGGCCAGCAGCACATGAAAATTCCGGTTGACCAAACCGTTGCTCGATTGCAAGACAGTGAACTGCCCGTCGCGCAGGCAATAAATTTTCGGATTCCGCATGCCGATCCAGAGCGCACCGGACTTGTCCGTCGTCACGCACGCGGCCCGTCCGCCGGGCCAATTTTTGCCGGTGGAAACCGTCTGCCAGACGCCGTTGCTCTGGCAGATCAGCAGGCCATTTTCCGTGGTCGCCCAGATGCTGCCGTTCGTGTCCTGGCAAAGCGACTGCACGGCCTGGAACGGCAAACCGCTGGCGGCGTCCTCCAGTTCCACCACGCGCGGCTGGACACGTTCGAGGCCGCCACCGCCGGTGCCCGCCCAAATATTTCCCTCGCGGTCCTCGAGCAGGCTCAGGATTTGCGGGTGCGATACCGGAATGTTTTCAAACGTCGTGCCGTCGTAACGGAACAGGCCGCTGTCCGAAGTGCCGATCCACAATCCGCCGCTGCGGTCTTCGAGCATGGCGAGCGGTTCCGTGCCGGACGACTGCGCCTTGAAAAGGCCGCAGGACACTGGCGGCGTGCCTTCCTCCAATCTAAAAAGTTCCGAGCCGAGGCAGATCCAGACGCCGCCGGTCTTTGCGCCCGTCAAACGCGCGGCGATGGATTTGCCAAGTTGCGCAACCGTTTCAAACCGGCCATCGCGAAAGATTCCCGCCTCGCCGTTTTTGACAAACCAGATACGGCCCTGGCGGTCCGGCGTCACCGAGCGGTAGCTTCCCGCCATCGGCATTTCCGTGACCCGGCCATCCACGATGCGGCAGATGTTGCCACCGCCGCGATTTTTTATCCACAGTGCGCCCGCACCATCCTCGACCATGGACTCGACGAACAGCGCGGGCAGGCCGTTGGTGAACACCCGCACGCGGCCCGCCTTCACGCTTGCCACCAGGCCGCGATCCGTCGCCACCCAGAGCGCGCCGTCGCGCCCACAAGCCAGGGTGACGATGCGCTGGTTGGCTCCACCGAGGAGGTTTGCGGCGGGAAATTCCTCGAACTGCACGCCGTCGAAGCGCGCGAGCCGCGTTGGATTGGCCACCCATAAGTAACCGTCCGGAGTTTGTGCGATCCCGGTGACGATGTTATTCGGCAGCCCGTCATCCGACTGCCATGCGTGCACCGACCAGGCTGAATCCTTGGCCGTCGCCCTGCCAGCAGTGCCCAGATAAAGCAGCGCGGCCAGCAACCATGAACGATTGGCAGCCATCACGCGCATAATCAAAACCGGCCAAAAGCAAAAACCATCATGTAAAGCCCCAACAAAAACTGTTTTCTTGATCCTCAATTTACCATCGCATACGCCCGGCACGGGTTAAAACCCGCTTTCGTCGCGCGTCATTGTTACACACAAGGCGCAACCCCAGCCCGGCATCCAGGATAATAATTGTGTACAAGGTGTTGCAAGTTCACTAACCGCATCAGGAACAATTAACAAGTCAAAAAGAAGAAGGGCCATGCCAGCCATGTGCAGGGCGTTTAGCAGCAGATCGCCATGAACGGTTCAAAAAGCATTTGCCGGGAGTTTCTAGAATGGAGCGGGTGAAGGGAATCGAACCCTCGTCTCAGGCTTGGGAAGCCCACATTCTACCATTGAACCACACCCGCCGCAAAATGACGGCGACACCTTTTCTAACAGACTTTGCGGCGGGTGGCAACTGCGGCGTTTGCCGGGCATTTTTAAACGAATGCCTCGAGCTGCCCGATGGCCGCCCGCAAGGCGGTTTCGATTTCCGGGCCGCGGTTTTCGAGGTTCACCTGGGCGCCGCCGATTTCGCGGACATAAAAACTGTCCAGCGCCGCGCCGCGTTCCGTCGCGATGCGCGCAGCGGAGATGTCCAGCCGCAATTCCGCCAGGGTCTGCGAGATGGCGTGCAACAGGCCGAGCCGGTCCTCCGTCTCGATCTCGATGAGCGTGCGCCCTTCGGATGCGTCGTTATCGAGGTGGAGGTGCGTCTCGATGCGTTCGCCGAAATACGCGGTGTAATGCGGCTGGCTGCCCGCGCGGCGCGCGATGAGCCGGGGCAGGTCGACATTCTCGCCGGTCAATACCTTTTCCAGCAGCTCGGAAAATCTTTCCCGCTGGTCGCGTTCGGCCAGCGCGCCGGTGCGGCCGTCGTTCACAAAAAACGTGTCCAGGGCGATGCCGTCGTTGCGCGTGAAGATTTGCGCGCCCAGGATGTTCAAGCCGGCCGCGCTCAACGTGCCGGCGATCTTGCCGAACAATCCGGCGCGGTCCCAGGTGCAGACCTTCACGAGGCTGTAGCCGCGGTCGCGTTCGTCAATCCAGGCGGTGGCCGGCACGAGCGCGCGGTTGCCTTCCGCGACCAGCCGGTGCATGAAGCGGTGCGCCAGCTCGAGGTCGTCCTGGATCTGCTTCGCCGTGTGGATCTCGAAATAGCGTTGGGGCAGGGCGGCGAAATGCGCAGCGACCTCCTCGTCGGAAATACGGCTGGGCGCAAGTTCGCGGACCAAATCGCGCAGTTCCCCGCGCGCCTGTTCATTGGCCTTGCGGAATTCCGTGCCGCCGGCCAGCAGCGCGGCGGACCGGTTGTGCAATTGCCAGAGCAACGAATCCTTGAACCCGCTCCACAGCTTGTCGCTGGTACCTTGCGAATCGGCGAAGGTCAGCAACATCAACTGGCTCAACCTTTCCGGCGTGCCGACCAGCCGTGAAAAATCGCGGATGACCGCCGAATCGTCCAGGTCACGCCGTTGGGAAATACTGGCCATGGCCAGATGGTTCTCCACAAGAAATTTCAGCAGGCCGGTCGCGCCTTCATCCAGGTTCAAGCGCCGGGCCGCGCGCAACGCCAGCGCCGCCCCGACGTCCGCGTGCTTCCCTTGTTCATGTTTCGCGCCCTTGCCCACGTCATGCAGCAACAATGCGAGATAGAGCAGGCCGGGCCGTTCGAGGCCTTGAAAGATCGGCTCGTAATATTTGAACGGCGGTTCCTTCGCCTCCCAAATGCGGTCGAGCTGCTCGATGCACACGAGCGTGTGTTCATCGGCGGCGTATTGATGATAAAATTCATGCTGCACGAGGCAGGTCAGCTTGCCGAATTCCGGGATGTATTTCCCGAGCAGGTTGACCTCGTGCATGGCGCGCAAGGCGGGGCCGACCTCGCCGCGTTTTTCCAGGATGGTCAAAAAAGTTTCGCGCACGTGCTCATCGTTCAAAAATTCGCGGTCCACCAGACTGATCTGGCTGCGGATGAGCTGTGCGAGGTCGGGATGCAGGCGGAGATGCCGCTGCTGTGCGTGCAGGAATACGCGCATGAGCCGCCGCGGGGAATCGCGGAAGATGCGGTTGTTCGCCGCGCGGATCTCATCATCCACAAAAATGAAACCGTCCACGGGTTCCGGCAGCGGGCGCGGTTTGGCGGCGGGCAACAGACTGCGGATCTTGCTGATTTTGCCCGTTTGCGCGGGGGAAAGCAGGACCATGCGTTGTTCCAGCGTGCGCGTGGTGAGAAAAACGTTGCGCATGTGCACATACAGGTCGCGCATGAATTTTTCGATGCGTTTGCTGGGCGAGCGGTCGGTGTAGCCGAGATTGTGCGCGACGGCGGGCTGAATGTTCTTGCCGAGCACGTCCTGCTGGCGGTTCAGATGGTAATGCATCTCCGTGCGGACCCGCAGGAGGAATTCATAGGCGGCCTCGAGCTGTTTGCGTTCGGCGGGCGTGATGAATTCGCGCTCCTGCAGGTCGGCGAGCGAACGCGTGCGGTACTTGAAGAATGACATCCACAACAGGTTTTGAAAATCGCGCAGGCCGCCGCAGCCGTTCTTGATGTTCGGCTCCTGCATGCAGGCGGAGTTGCCGTGCTTGCTGCGGCGCGTCGCCTGGTCCTCCATGCGCGCGGCGATGTATTTACTTTCATACCCGACGACGCATTTCGCGACGACCGCCGCCTGGAATTTTTTGAACAGCGCCTCGTCCCCGATGACCAGGCGCGACTCGATGAGCGACGTTTTTGACTGCATGTCGGTGTTCGCCACCTTGATACAATCATCGATATCGCGCACGGAGTAGCCGACCTTGAAGCCCAGGTCCCACAGGGGATATAAAATTCCATCGAACAGCTCGGACAAGGGCGGCTGCGGTTTGCCGCCGGACACGAGGCCTTCATGCAAAAACATGAAGTCGATGTCGCTGTGCGGGTTCAATTCCGCCCGGCCGAAACCGCCGATGGCCACGAGCGCGACGGGCGGGGTTTCCTTTTTTGCGCCAGGAATCTTTTCCAGCGCCTCCGCCCAGAAATGCTTCAATAACGCATCCAGGATCGTGACCCGTGCCCGGCAGATGATGTTTCCGGCCTCGCCCGCCCGGTGCAGGAGCTTGAGCCGGTGAGTCTCCACCTTGAGATAAGTTTTGTAGCGCGCAAGTTTTTCCACCGGCGTTGTCCCGGGCGGGAACAGCAAACGCGCGTCGGCGGCGGCTTCGATCTTTTTCAGCAGGTTTTGCACGGGCGCATATCATCCGGTTTCAAGTTTCAAGTTTCAAGTGTTCAGAGCCGGAAAGTTGCGTGTAGAACCCGCGTCCCGCGGGTTCAATTCGGCATCCCGCCGAATTGCAGCGATGCGCGCACGAAGACTGTTCGATTTACTGAAATTGTTTGCCGCAGTTGCAGGCGGTTTCGGGCGGGACGCCCGAAACGACCCGCGGGATGCGGGTGCTACATCACACAAAGATTACGAGGAGGAGAACGAGGACGAGGAAGATTCCCCTTTACCATTTGTTTGCAACCTTGTCGCTTGCGCGGTGTTGGTTACACTTTCAGAATGCCGGTAACTCCCGACCCTGATGCCGCCCTGATGCTGCGCGTAAAGCGCGGCGACCGCGCGGCGTTCACGGGACTGGTGGAGAAATGGAAGCAGCCGGTGATGAATTTCATTTTCAGCACCCTGCGCGACGAGACCGAGTCCGAGGACGTGGCGCAAAACACCTTTGTGCAGGTCTGGAAATCCCGGGCGCGTTACGAACGGACGGCGAAATTTTCCACCTGGCTGTTCACCATCGCGCGCAATCTTTGCCTGAACGAGATCCGCCGGCGTTCCCGGCATCCGGCGGAATCGCTCGAGGAAACGCACGGCGAGACGGACGACCAGCCTTCGCGGCAGTTCGAGGACAAGAACATCGCGCTGGCCACGGAAAACGTGCTGTACGGCGAGCTGGCGAAAAAGATCGAGGAGGCGCTGGCGGAACTGCCGGAAAACCAACGCACGGCGATTTTGCTCTGCCGCCGGGACGAGGTGAGCTACGAGGAGATCGCGGAAATCCTCGGCTGCTCGCTCTCGGCGACGAAATCGATCATCCACCGCGGGCGCGAGGCATTGAAGGAAAAGCTGAAGCCGTATCTCCAGACCGGCGAGTGGGATTGAGATGGTTAAAGAGTTGAAGAGTTAAAAAGTTGAAGCGGTTCGACTGCTGCCAAACTCAAAGCAGTCGGGCAAACTACTCCTTTGTCAAACCGGCCTCACGGATCAGCGCCCGCAAAGTTCCTTTTGCCAATTCGCGATGGTTGGGAACGGTCAGCCGGCGTTGGGAAGGATGCCGTAGGATGATGTGGCTGCCCGTCTGATGATCGACTTCGTTACCCACCTGCCGGAAGGCTTTCACCGCATCCGCCCCTGAACACACCGGCAACCGGCTCATGCAGGTACCTCGACCACTTCTTCATTCACCGGCAGCGGCACGGCCTCGCCATGTTTTTCGAGGCTGGCCAGATAACCGGCGATGGCATCCCGGATATTCTGCACCGCTGCCTCGCGCGTCTCACCCTGGGAGATACAACCAGGCAACGTCGGGCATTCCGCCACAAAAATCCCGTCCTCGTCCGGTTCGATATGAACGCGAAATTTCATGCCGACAACCTAGCCGCTTCCCATGGTATTGCAAATCCGGTTCAGGGGTGGTAGCGGCTACGCGAAGCCTCAGGTGGAGCGGATGAATGAGTCCTCGCGCAACGCGGCGGCGGCGAACTGTTCCAGCTTCGGATAAGTGCGGCGGGCGGCGATGATGCGCTCCCACTCCGTATCGCCGGACTGCTGCTGGAGAAAACGCGCGAAGTCCAGCACCTCACGCGCCTTGTCGGCGGGCAGCGCGTCCACGATGCCAATCAATTCCTGTGCGGCGGAACTCATGTGGGAATTATCGTCCGCCAGGGTGATTTTGCAAGTCCGGTTCAAAAGCGGCGGCTGCGCCGCAAAATTGCGTTCTCTTTTTTTGGCCGGGCATTAAACTGCGCGCATGGTTTCAGCCATCATCGTCGCCGCCGGCAAGGGCACGCGCATGGGTCCAAACGTGGATAAGCTCTGGCTTGAGGTCGCGGGCCGTCCGGTCGTGGCGCATACCTGGAAACAGTTCAATGACGCGCCGTGCATCGATGACATCATCCTCGTCGTGCGCGACGGTTTGCAGGACGAATTCAAAAAGCTCGCGGCGCAGTTCCATTTCCAAAAAAGTTTCCGGCTGGTTGCCGGGGGGGCGGAACGGCAGGATTCAGTCTGGAACGGGCTGGAAGCCATCCCGGCCGGGACGGAAATCGTCGCCATCCAGGATGCGGCGCGGCCCTGTACCACGGCGGATTTGATCGCGGCGACGGTGGCGGCGGCGCGCGAGACCGGCGCGGCGGTCGCCGCCCAGCCGGTGACGGATACCATCAAGGAAACCGCGGATGGCAGGACCATTTCCCGCACGGTGGACCGTTCCAAGCTGTGGTCGGTGCAGACGCCGCAGACATTCCGCGTGGAGGTCATCCGGCGGGCCATCGCCTCCGCCCGGCAACAGAACCTGATTTTGACGGACGACACGGCGGCGTGCGAGTTGATCGGCCAAGCCGTCCGGCTGGTACCCGGGAAAGCGCCGAATCCCAAGGTGACCGTGCCGGCGGATCTGCCGTTTGTGGAGAATTTGTTGAAAAAGTTTTAACAGAAGGGAACGGAGAGGGGACTTTGTCCGCAGAGTCCGAGCCGGACGGGCCGATGGGAAAACTTTAACCGCCAAGACGCCAAGGTGCGAGCCGCACGGGCTGACCAATTAAAAAGTCAAAGTGTAAAAGAAAAAAGACGGAGGTGGGCTTTAACCACAGATGGACACGGATTCACCGGCGGGACCCGTTTACGGGTGCAGAAAGTGAGAACGAATGAAAAAGTGTCAATAGTTGGGACTGACCCCTTTCTTTGTGGGGAAAGTTAGCACAACGTGCGGCTAGGACAGAGACGACAGTCAGCATCTAGCTAAATCGGGTTTCACGAATACTGAAACAACTTCCTGTTTAATAAGCCCTTTATGCCCATTCCGTTTTGGCGGCAGATTCCGACACTCAATCTTGTCTCCAAACTGTTCTCGTAAAACCAGCCCACCATTTTCAGCCATTGAGTTCAATATCCGCCAAGTTGGAATCCGTTGGCCTGCAACTAAATTAGGGATGGCGCGCTGCGCCGTCCGCGCCCGTATCCCGGGCGCAATCCCCTTTCCGGCGGCTTTACCGCCGGGGACAGCGCAGCGCGCTGTCCCTACCACAAAGAATTTTAGGGGTAAAATCGCGTTCGTTCGGGCTTCGTTGCCGTAAGGCCTTGGTTTAGAGCTTTTTCGGGGCGCGCGGGCCGGGAAAAAATAATTCAAAATCGGATGCGCGGCGCAACGGGGTGGTTGGCGGGGACATGGTAAAATTTACGATATGCGATTTACGATTTACGAATTGCAAACGGGAAAGCGAGAGGTGTCAGGCGTGAGGGGGACGGCGCTCCGATAGTGAGGAATCTGCCGACTGCATGTCGGCAGCACATTATTGAATAATTATGAAAACTAAAACTACGATGACGGTATCGGCGGCGAGGGTGGCGGCGAACCGGCGGAATGCGAAAAAATCCACGGGTCCCAAATCGGCGCAGGGGAAGGCGGTGTCCCGGTTGAACGCGCGCAAGCACCGGTCGCTGGCGGAGACGGTCC
>DATHOG010000014.1:0-5172 GCA_035485115.1 Candidatus Sulfotelmatobacter sp.
TCTTCATTTTTGTGTACCAGTGGAAATCAAAAATAACCGGCTTTCTTGCGGTCTTCCATCGCCGCCTCGGAAGCTTTGTCGTCGGCGCGGGTGCCACGTTCCGTGACGCGGGCGGCGGAAACTTCGGCGATGATGTCGTCCACGCTGTCGGCGGGCGATTCGATCATGCCGGTGCTGATCATGTCGGCGATGGTGCGGACGCGGACGATCATTTTCTTGACCGGCTCGTTCGGCTTCGGACGCGCGCCTTCATAAGGATCAGGTTTGGTTTTGTCCGCGTGCGGCGTCGGGACCGGGAGCCACTGGCCGCCGCGACGGAAACATTCGCGCTCGTGCGAAAAGTAAATCGTGGGCACGGCGAGCTTTTCTTTTTTGATGTATTCCCAGACATCCATCTCCGTCCAGTTGGAGAGCGGGAACACGCGCATGTTTTCACCGGGATTCACGCGGGAATTGTACAGGTTCCAGATTTCCGGCCGCTGGTTTTTCGGGTCCCACTGGCCGAAGGAATCGCGGAAGCTGAAAAACCGTTCCTTGGCGCGGGCTTTTTCCTCGTCGCGCCGCGCGCCGCCGATGGCGCAATCAAATTGAAATTCCTCGATCGCATTCAGCAGCACGGGGATCTGCAACTGGTTGCGGCTCACCACACCGGGCGTGGGGTGCGCGATGCCTTTTTTGAAGGCCTCATCGACCGTGCGGACGATAAGTTTCGCGCCGAGTTCCTTCGCGCGGCTGTCGCGGAACGTGATGAGCTCGGGAAATTCGTGGCCGGTTTCCACATTCAGAAACGGCATCGGGATGTCCGATGGACGGAACGCCTTTTCCGCCAGGCGCAAAAGACAAATCGAATCCTTGCCGCCGGAAAACAGCAGGGCAGGGCGCTCGAATTCCGCGGCGACTTCACGCATGATGTGAATCGACTCGGTCTCCAGATACTGCAGATGGTCAAGATGGTATGAACTCATCGAAAAGCTATTTTAGACACGGATTACACCAATTGACACGGATAAAATCCGTTCCCGTTTATTTGGTTTTCATCGCCGTTGCGCCCCAGTTGATGTGCAGGCCGCATTCGCGCTTTTCATCGGCCTTGGCGGGGTCGAAATAATCCCATTCGTTCGGCAGCGTGTGCTTTTTGAGGTAATTTTCCAGGTCCGCATCCGTCAGGTTCAAGATCGGGTTGACCTTCAGGCAGTTAAAAGTCTCGTCGAAGGAAACGATGTCAAAGCCGGCGCGGTTCTCGTTCTGCGATTTGCGCAACGCGGTGATCCAGACCGTCGGCGCCAGCTCCTTCATGCCGCGCTGAAACGGTTCCAGCTTCACGAGCTTGCTGAATTTTTTCAGGTTTTCCTCGTCACCCGGCGAGGGAATGTCACCGCAAACCGCCTGGAAATGCGCCGCGGAAATTTTCGGCAGGAACGGCTGGATATTCAGCCGCAGCATTTTTTTCAACGCCTCGGCATGCTGATAGGTTGCGGGACGATTGTAACCGTGATCCACCCAGAGCACCGGCATATCCGCCTGCGCCTGCGTGGCAAGGTGCAGGATCACCGCCTCGAACGGACGGAAATTCGTCGAGACGATCGCGCGGCCATCGGCCTGCGCCACCGCCCACTTTACGATCTCCAGCGGCGATTTGCCGGCCAGCTCCGCGTTCGCTTTTTTAATTTGTTCAGCAGTCATTTCAAAAATTTTCAGGGCAAATTGTCCAGATCAGCGAGGTCTTTGTTCCTGCCACTCGCGCGCTTGTTGGCTTTTAAGTCTTCCAAGGCAATCACGTTTGTCCGAACCCCGTCTATTTCCGCCTCGATGTGCCGGGCAAACGCGGACTTGAAATCGCCACCCGAAACCTGCGTCAGAATTTCAATCAAAAACGGCCGCACCCCGAAGCGGCTGACATTTTCCGGGTCCAGAAACCACTCCGGCGTCAAACCTTTCATCTCCGTGCCAAAAAATTCACGAACCGCCTTGACCGCTTTCTCCGCGTTCGTCCGATCCAGGGCGATCCACACGTCCATGTCCGTCGTCGGGCGGACATAACCGTGGTAAGCGACCGCGTGGCCCCCGATGAGCAAATATTCAACGCCAACGGCGTTGAGACATTTCAGGAACTCGCGAAAGTCTTCGGTCAGATATCTGGGATCCATAAGCGTATTGACGGGCAATTTCCAGATGCGCCAGCCGTTCCAGCGGTGTCAGCGAATGCCACCACGCGCGGTCGCCGGCCTCCGCCTCGGCATGAGAAGCGAAGCGGGTGGCAACGGATTCAATGACCCGAAGGCGTTGTTCGCTCATGGGTTTATTTTAACAAAATCAATGACGGTTGCACAACGCACAACTCGGCGTTGGCTTTTGAAATTGCAGCGGCGGTCATTGTCCTGTTGGTTTGGGATAAAAAGAAATATGCGCATAATTTTTAGTCACATAATCGCTTTTTTTATATTCGACATGGCAATCCATGCAGTCTTGAAGTTTTCCCCGGCTTGAAATTTGTGAAGCATCACCTGGCAGGGTAAAAAACTCCCAATCACCACATTCCGGGTTGTAGCCGGCTTCACGTTTAATCATTCCGGTGAACAGCTCAGTATGCTTGCCTTCCGGGTCGGAAAATTTTTCTTTTAGGACAATTGCGCCCTGCGGAAATACGCCGGAATCCGTCCGCATTGCAGCTTGGCCATCATGCGAAACATATACATGGACGAACTTTTTTAGATGAGGGTCTGAAATTCCGAATGTCTTTTCTTTCTCCGCGGTATGAACCTCTTCCGGGGACGGCCCGACGCAGCGCGCCACAACAAACTGCCCCATTTCAAACGGGCTTTGGGTGATTTTCACCGCATTTGTTCTTTGCTGGACGAATAAAACAAGCTTTTCGTCTGTTGGCGCAGGTGTTTTTTCGGCAAAGACTGACGGAATAATCAGTATTTGCAGCACAAAAAAAACTATGCGCCGAAAGGTCATTTCAATTCTTTTGCTCGTTCAAGACCACTCGGTCGCACCAGTCGCCGAAGCGTTCGCCGGAATTCCGTTCCTTCGCGAAGCGCGCCAGCACCGGTTGCAATTCCTTTTCCATGTCGGCGTCCTTCAACGTCTCTTTCCAGATGCGGTTGAGTCGCGTGCCCGAGGCGTCGCCGCCGAGCCAGACCTGATAACGTCCCGGCGCCTTGCCGACAAATCCGATTTCCGCCATGTAAGGCCGCGCGCAGCCGTTGGGGCAGCCCGTCGAGCGGATGGTGATTTCCTCGCCGCCCAGGCCGAGATCGCCCGCCAGTTTTTCGATGCGGTCGATGATGCCGGGCAGCGCGCGTTCCGATTCCGCCAGCGCCAGGCCGCAGGTCGGCAACGCCGGGCAGGCCATCGAGCCGGTGTGCAAAATCGTCGCCTGCTTCTCCACCGGAATCTTGTGCGCGGCGAAAATCGCGTTGATGCCAGCCTTGTCGGCATCGCTCACGTTGGCCAGGATCACGTTCTGGTTCGTGGTCAGGCGGAATTCGATCTGCGGAAACTTTTCCGCGATCTCGCGCAGGGCGATCTTCTTCTCGTTCTTCACCCGTCCGTTTTCCACGAACAGCGAGAAGAAATTCGTTCCGTCCACGGCCTTGTGCCAGTCGAGGATGTCGGCGGTGGTGGTGAATTTGCCCGGTTTCGCCGGCGCCAGCTTGATGTCCGCGCGTTTTTCCACTTCCGCGCGCGTCCAATCCGCACCGCGTTCCTCCACCACATATTTGAGGCGCGCATGTTTGCGGTCCGTGCGGTCGCCGTAATCACGATGGATCGTCAATACCGCCTTCGCCACGTCCACCAGCTTGTCGGGCGTGAAAAAGCCGAGCTCGCTCGCCAGACGCGGATAGGTCTGCTTGTTGTTGTGCGAACGGCCCATGCCGCCGCCGACCACCAGGTTGTAACCCAGCAACCGGTCGTTCTCCACGATGGCGACGAAGCCGAGGCAGTTCGTATAAATATCCACGTCGTTCAACGGCGGGATGGCGAACGCCACCTTGAATTTGCGCGGCAGATAAGTCTTGCCGTAAAGCGGGTCCACGTATGCCTGGTTGAACGGCTCGTCCGTCTTGAGCTGGAAACCGTCGATCCAGATCGCGTAATACGCGCGCGTCTCCGGGCGGAGCGCATCGGCCACCCGCACACAATCGCGATACACTTCCTCGCGCGCCTTGGTGAAGGCCGGAATCGGCGGCGCAAGCACGTTGCGGTTCACGTCGCCGCACGCGGCGAGGGTGGACAGCAGGCACTCGTTGATCTTTTTGATGACCCCGCGCAGGTTCGCCTTCACGATGCCGTGAAACTGGATGCTTTGGCGCGTGGTGATGCGCAGCGTGTTGTTCGCGTACAGCCAGGCCAGTTCGTCGAAAACCAGCCATTGCTTCGTCGTCATCACGCCGCCGGGAATGCGGCCGCGCACCATCATGATGAACTTCTTCTTCTCCGCGCGCACATCCCGGTCATCCTGCTGGTAACAGCCGTGGAATTTCAGGAATTGGTTGTCGTCGCCGGAGAAGGAATCGGCGGCGGTATTGGCCAGCGTGGCCGCAATGGTGCCTGCCAGCGTGGGGATCGCCGTTTTTAGCTCTTCGTTGTGCGTCAATTGACCGGGTACATCACTCATAAGCGGATTGTCAGCTTAACTTATCCTGCGGCACTGTACAAGCACGGCTTGGCGGTAACACCGCTTGTAATTCTTTCAATTAATTTGGCAGGGAGGGTAAAAACAACCGCGGATTGATGCAGACATTCCGGCGGCATCCGTCCGCCTTTTTGCAAATCATAAATCGTATCGTAAATCATAAATTGGTCACGGTAACGGATCGCCCCGGAAATCCCTCGTTCGGTCAACCGGCGCGTTACTTTCAACCCGACGACACGGCACGATCGCAAATTTCCTGCTGTTCGGCGGCCCCTCCCGGACTCGCCTTGGCGGATTTTCGCTTATTGGCTGGACCGATTGCCCGCCACCCTGTGTCTCCGATTCAGCCGGAGCGCGGGTCTGTGACCCGCAGGAACATTCGCCAGCCAGATCGTGGTCGCCTTTTACCTCTCGTTTCGCATCCGTCGATTCAGGTTGCTCTGCATCTTTTGTCTGGTCACCCGGTAGCGCAGGCGTCCCGCCTGCATTCCCCGAAACTTCTGCCTTCTGCATTCTCACTTCTTCATTCG
>DATHOG010000015.1:0-12152 GCA_035485115.1 Candidatus Sulfotelmatobacter sp.
CGAATGAAGAAGTGAGAATGCAGAAGGCAGAAGTTTCGGGGAATGCAGGCGGGACGCCTGCGCTACCGGGTGACCAGACAAAAGATGCAGAGCAACCTGAATCGACGGATGCGAAACGAGAGGTAAAAGGCGACCACGATCCGACTGGCGAAAGTTCCTGCGGGTCACAGACCCGCGCTCCGGGTGAATCCAACCAAATCAAACCGGAAAGCGAAAATCCGCCGAGGCGGGTTCGGGAGGGACCGCCGGATAGCAAGAACTGTAAGATTGTGCGATGCCGGGCGGTTGAAAGTAACGCGCCGGTGGACCGGACCCGGGATTTCCGGGGAGACCCATTATGAGCCGGCGAAGCCGGTCTTACCAGTCCGAGCCGGACGGGCCACCAAATAAAATCCAAATGAAGAAATGTGAATGCAGAATGCAGAAGTTTCGGCAGACCGGCGCGGCTGGTAGGGCGGGCAGTCCCCTGCCCGCCGTCTCTTGGAACGAACGCGCACGGATTTACCACGACGGCGCGCACGGAGTGACGCGCCCTACCTTGCGTCATGACCCGAACCGGCCTTGTGGCACATTGACACGATGGGCTCGCGATGGAAAAGCGCCAGAGGGCTGGCGCAGTCCAAGACGCTGGCGCGCTGGCGATGACCGTCGACTTTCGCGGGTGTCAAGCAAGCGTCCGCAGTTTTTCAAGATGGCAACCGACCTCAGATGGAAAAATCTACGCTTATGTTCGGATAAATTCGCGTATGTTCGCATATGTTCGCTTAACGGAAAAAAATTCCTCTGCGCGGCTTTGCATTCTCTGCACCTTTGCGTTCAGCGGGGTCCGATTCTTAATGCGGAGACGCAAAGGACACAGAGGTTCGCGGAGTTGGAAATTGCAATTGCCGTCTGCACCGCTACTTTTATCCCCGTCCGCTCCGCGGATAGGTAATACCCATGCCCGTCAGTGCTGAAAAAATCCGGCTCGACAAGGAAAAGAACGGCCTCCAGCAATGGAAACTGTTCGGCCCGTACCTTTCCGAGCGCCAGTGGGGAACGGTCCGCGAGGACTATTCGCCCGGCGGCACGGCCTGGGAATATTTCCCGCACGACCACGCCCGCAGCCGCGCGTATCGCTGGGGCGAGGATGGCATCGCCGGCTTCAGTGACGGCCTGCAACTGCTCTGTCTCTCGGTCGGCTTGTGGAACGGCAAGGATCCGATCCTCAAGGAACGGCTGTTCGGCCTGACCAACGCCGAGGGCAACCATGGCGAGGACGTGAAGGAGATCTATTATTATCTCGACGCCACGCCGACGCATTCGTACCTGAAGATGCTCTACAAGTATCCGCAACGGGAATTTCCCTATGCGCAACTGGTGGAGGAAAACGCCAAATGCGGAAAAACGGAGAACGAATACGAGCTGCTGGATACGGGGATCTTCGACGACGACCGTTACTTCGATGTCTTCGTGGAATATGCCAAGGCTGCGCCGGATGATATCCTGATGCGGGTGACGGTCCATAACCGCGGGCCGGAGACCGCGACGATCCATGTGCTGCCGCATCTTTGGTTTCGCAACACGTGGTCCTGGGACAAGGAAAGTCACAAACCGGGTCTGCGCGCCGTCCGCGGCGGCTCGGCGGTGATGGTGGAACACGAGGAGCTGGGCAATTATGAATTTTACGCCAGCTCGATCGATGGCGGCACGACGCTGCCGGACCTGCTCTTCACCGAAAACGAGACCAACACATCCCGTTTGAATGGCACCGCCGGCGAACACGGTTATTTCAAGGACGCCTTCCACGAATTTTTGATCGAAGGCAAGGAGCACGTCGTGAACCCGAAGCGTGCCGGCACCAAGATGTGCGCCCATTACACGCTGGACATTCCCGCCGGCGGCTCGCAGGAGATCAAGCTGCGGCTGCAAAGTTCCGCCGCCACCGCCGCCACCACGCGCAAGTCACAGGACGGCCAGCGCAAACTCCAGCCGTTCGACGATTTCGACGCGGTCTTTTCCAAGCGCATCGCCGAGGCGGATGAATTTTACGCCGAGCTGCAGCACGGGCTGGAGGAGGACGACCTGCGTTCCATCCAGCGGCAGGCGCTCGCGGGGATGATCTGGTCGAAGCAATTTTATCATTTCAACGTGCGCACGTGGTTGAACGGCGACCCCGCGCAACCGGCCCCGCCGGCGGATCGCAAACGCGGGCGTAATTCCGAGTGGATGCACCTGAACAATGCCGACATCATTTCGATGCCGGACAAATGGGAATATCCGTGGTACGCCGCGTGGGACCTGGCGTTTCATTGCATCCCGCTCGCGCTGGTGGACCCGGAGTTCGCGAAGCGGCAGCTCGACCTGCTCACGCGCGAATGGTTCATGCACCCGAACGGCCAGCTGCCCGCCTACGAATGGGCGTTCAGCGACGTGAATCCGCCGGTGCACGCCTGGGCGACCTGGCGCGTGTTCCAGATGGACCGCAAGCAACGGCGCGACATCGATGAAAACGACAAGGGCGACCTGCAATTTCTCGAGCGCGTCTTCCACAAGCTGCTTTTGAATTTCACCTGGTGGGTCAACCGCAAGGATGCGCAGGGCCGTAATATCTTTCAGGGCGGATTCCTCGGGCTCGACAACATCGGCGTGTTCGACCGCAGTTCCGCCCTGCCGACCGGCGGGTTCATCAACCAGGCCGATGGCACGAGCTGGATGGCGATGTATTGCCTGAACCTGCTTCGCATCTCGCTGGAACTGGCGCGCCACAACCGCGTGTACGAGGATATTGCGACCAAATTTTTCGAACATTTCCTCGATATCGCCGCCGCCATCAACGGCGTGACCGACGGTCACGGCCAGATGCCCGAGGAGGGGCTCGCATTGTGGGACGCGAAGGATGAATTCTATTATGACGAGCTTTGCCTGCCCGGCGGGAAAAAAGTCCCGCTGAAAATACGTTCGATGGTCGGGCTCATTCCCCTCTTCGCCGTGGAAACGCTCGAACCGGCCCTCCTCAAGCGCCTGCCCGATTTTAACGCGCGGATGAAATGGTACCTGTGCCATCGCCCCGATCTGGCCAAACTCGTCTCGCGCTGGGAGGAAACGGGCGAAGGCGAACGCCATCTGCTTTCCCTGCTGCGCGGGCATCGGATGAAATGCCTGCTGCGCCGCGCGCTCGACGAGACGGAATTTTTGAGCGATTACGGCTTGCGTGCGCTTTCGAAGGTCCATGAGGAAAACCCCTTCCGGCTGGAATGCGGCGGGGCGGTCCACGAAGTCCGCTACTGGCCGGCGGAATCCCAGGGCGGCCTGTTCGGCGGCAATTCCAACTGGCGCGGACCCATCTGGCTGCCGCTGAACTACCTCCTCATCGAGTCGTTGCAAAAATTCCACCACTACTACGGCGACGATTTCAAGATCGAGTGCCCGACCGGCTCGGGAAAATTCCTGACGCTTAGCGAGGTCGCCCATGAGCTTTCCGACCGGCTCGTGAACTTGTTTCGCCCGGATGAAAATGGCGAGCGGCCCGTGCTCAAATATCATCCGAAGCTCGCGCGCGACCCGCATTTCAAGAATTACATCCTTTTCCATGAATATTTTCATGGCGACACCGGCCGCGGCGTGGGCGCGTCCCATCAAACCGGCTGGACGGGTGCCATCGCAAAATTGATCCGCCCGCGCCGCGACCCCACCCACACGCTGGATTTTGAAAGCCTGCCCAAAAAAAAGAAATGAGCTGTCCATCGATTGGCTGGTAGGGACAGCGCGCTGCGCTGTCCCCGGCGGTAAAGCCGCCGGAACAGATGTACAAAACGCGTATTTTACCACGTTCGTTGCGCCCGCTATACGGGCGCGGACGGCGCAGCGCGCCGTCCCTACCAAATACCCTGTCCATTGCGGCATTGACACCAATACCGGACGGAAATACAAATTACAGGGTCGGTTTAAAACAAGGTGAACCATCATGAGAACCAGCGTTATTGTCATCGTGTTGCTGGCGGTCGCAGTATCCGGCGGCATCGTTTTGTTCAGCCACCAGAAGGCCGCTGAAAATTATTCCGCCGAGATCGCCGGCCTGCATCAGGAAGTGGCGGCGCTGCGCGACGAGATCGGGCAACTGCACAAGGACGATGAAGCGCGGCGGACGGCTGCCGATCAGGCACTGGGAGTCAACGCCGACGGCACGCCGGTGACCCCGGCGCAAATCCTGGCCAAGATAAAATCCCTGCGCGCAGAGCAACAGGCCGCGCAATCCGAACTCGCCTCGAACATCACTGAATTCACGGTTGATCTGGGCAGCGACGCGTGGGCACGCGGAGATTTCAAGAAGGCGATGAAATTATTGAAGCCGCTCGCCGATGCCGGCAATGCCGTCGCGCAGCATCGCCTCGGCGTCATGTATGTGCTCGGCCAGGGCGTGCCGCGCGACCCCGCCGCGGCCATCAAATTGTTCACGGCGGCGGCGGACCAGGGCCAGGGTGAATCCCAGCACAGCCTCGGCCTGCGTTATCTATGGGGCGACGGCGTGGACAAGGACCCGGCCACGGCTGCGAACTGGTTTCTCGCCGCCGCGAACCAGGGCATTCCTGATTCAGCGACCTGGCTGGCGGACATGTATTGGAATGGCACCGGCGTGCAGCAAGACCCGGTGGAAGCCTATAAATGGATGCTGCTGGCCGGCGATAAATTCAGCATCAATCACGGCAACGGCGTGACCATCCAACAATTCGCCTCGCAACTGACACCGGAGCAACTCGCCGACGCACAACAACGCGCAGCCAGTTTCAACCCGCAACGCACCGGACCGGAGGATTATTGATTTGAGCCGGCGGCGGTTCAGGGCGTCAGGATTTCCGGACGCAACTGGCCGATGCATACTTGCGGCAATCGCTTGTCAGTCGAGCCGGCCACGGGCGTCTCCAGGGCCACATGGCCGTCGGCAAATGTGACGTTCGCCTTCTGCGCGTGGCGGAAGTGGCCGTTGGGCGTGTTGTTCGGGTTCGCGTAATTCGTCTCCAGATCCAGATAATAAAATTCCTCGAACATCGGATTGCTCGCGGATGCGGGCGGTTGAAAATTGTTCACCTGGGCGGCATCGGCAAAAAATGCGGTGTCAGACGGATGTGAAAGAACCCTGGCGTTCACGGGAACCAGGCTTTGCGCGGCGTTTTGCGCGGCAAACAGATACGCATTGCAACCGTAGCTGAAAATCACGTTCGTGCCCTTCAATTTGAATTGCGGTGAACTCCAGACCGGCGACGGGCACAGCCGGACATCGCTGCCGTGCAGGTATTGGAACAGCACGCCGGTGGACAGGTCAAAACCGCGCTGGCCCTCCGCGCCGGCGGCGAGCCAGCCGAACCACCATTGCTGCCCGGCCGTGGTTGCCGGTATCGAACGAAAGAAAAAATGGTCGCTGTTGTCGCCAAGATACAACTGTGTGGTCAGGCCGAGTTCGCGCAGATTGCTCACGCAGTCGGCGCGTTGCGCGGTGAGCCTGGCGCGGCTCAACACGGGCAGCAGCATCGCGGCCAGGATCGCGATGATGGCGATGACGACGAGCAGTTCGACCAGCGTAAAGGCCTTTTCGCCGCGCCCCGGCGCACGATGCCCGGGACGCAGCGAAAAGTTGTTTTTTTGCGAATGAAATTCTTCAACGCACGACCGGCAGATGCATGCGCGGTTGCGGAAATTTTCCGGCACGCGCGCCAGCAGTTCGGCGGGTATCTCCACGCTCGCGCACCAGCACGGGCCTTTGTGCACGGCGGGCGAACAGCGCTGGCACGCGTTCGCCCCGCCGCACAGCGGACAGGCTGCGGGGTCGAAAAATTTCAGCGCATTCGTCATGGCAGATCGGCGCGGACGTGGTAGAAGGAATTGTCGGCGGGCGGGTTCGTCGCCTGCAGCATCAAATTCGTGCCATTGCCGGAAACGGTCGGCGCCGCGGACGACCAGGTTTGGAAATCGGCGCTTTGTTCGAGCGTGTAAAGCCAGTTGGTATCACTGCCAAACTGGACCTGGCCGGCGGCGGGAGTTTGTATCGCGCCGATCGGCAGCGGCGAGGCAAACGAAAGATGACTCACCGTGCCGTGGGCGAGCAATGAGTCGCCGTAGAAGTCGTCGAGCGTCGTGTAATTCATGATGGCCAGCGTGTCGAGGTTGAAGCCGGCGGTTCCATAATTGTCGATGGCCGGCAGCCAGCTGAAGACCTGGCCGTTGGTGTAAACCGTGCAGGTGATGATTGACGTACCGGGGGGGTGAATGAGCACGACGCGATAGTCGGTGTTCGTGGCCATCGGCTGCGAGTTGTCGAAGGCGAAATATAGGCCGCTGTTGGCATCGATCAAGGTGGCATCAATGGATGGACCGTAACTATCGGGGCCATCAGGGTAATAGTCGAACTCAAACAGGTCGGGCGAGGTGAAATTCGCCCGGGAAAAATTGGCGCTCGTCGCTTCGGTGTAATTGCAAAGGCCGATGGCGAGCTGGAAGTAATTGGTGGCGTCCGTGTCGGTAAGGTTCAAATCGAACTGCACGCAGAAGCCGTCGTCCGGCGTAAATGTGCGCCCGAGCGGATGGTAAAAATAACTGTTGGTTTGCGAGGAGTCCCACGTCACGTCCATGAGTTGATTGGTGGAATCCCATTGAAACAGGTTGGTATCGCCAAAGATCTGCCAGCCATTCTGCAACGGGTCGGCGGAAAATTTTTCGTTGATGATGGTGTCGGCAAAGCCGGCGGACGCGGCGAACAAACTGACGACGACAACTGCGACTATTCTTTTCATTCTGGTCTTTCATTTTTATCCCGTGAAAAAATCACGGAACGGTTGGGCTGGGAGACCAGGGAGGAAACGAAATCATCGTCATCCTCATCCTCATGCTCTTCCTCAAACTTCGCCGGCGAGGACGAGGATGAGGATGACGATGAGGATGAAAACAAAAACGCCTTCACTTCCACAAATCAAGAAATGAAGGCAAATCAGGAATCCACGCGAAAACAGTTCGTGTGGCTGGCCTCATCCTTCTCTTTGCGGAGAAGTGCTTCGGAACGCCGAAGCCGACGAGCGCATTCCAACCGGTATCCTGACTCCGGCCTCAAACCTCATTCCGCCTTCCCGTTTCCGGTGGCATTGGAATTTGTAGCCGTTACAGTGGCGCAACCGTCTCCGATTTACACGGAGTTCCCTGACATTGGACTGCGTTTTTTGCGGAAATTAAATTTCCGCGTTTCAAAGAACGCATCCTTTTTACGCTGAATAATTTTTTTTCCAAGACAAATTTTTCGGGCGCGGAAAACTTGCTTCAAAACCGCAGCAAACGCATAATGTCCTTCCAAAAAATTTATGACCAAAGCCCCCATTCGTGTCGCTGTCACCGGCGCTGCCGGCCAAATCGGTTACTCCCTTCTCTTCCGCATCGCCTCCGGCGCGGCGCTCGGCCCCGACCAGCCCGTCATCCTGCACCTGCTGGAACGTGCCGATGAAAAAGTGATGGCGGCACTGCAAGGTGTCTGTATGGAATTGGACGACTGCGCGTTCCCGCTGCTCAAGGGCATTGTCGCCACATCGAACCCCGATGAAGCTTTCAAAGGCGTCAACTGGGCATTGCTCGTCGGTGCGCAACCGCGCGGCCCGGGCATGGAACGAAAAGATTTATTGTCTGCCAACGGCAAGATTTTCACCGGCCAGGGCAACGCCATCGCCAAGAATGCCGCGAACGATGTCCGCGTGCTCGTCGTCGGCAACCCCTGCAACACCAATTCGCTCATCGCCGCGAACAACGCGCCCGGCGTGCCGGCCAACCGCTTCTTCGCCATGACCGCGCTCGACGAAAATCGCGCCAAGACGCAGCTCGCCCAAAAGGCCAGCGTGGATAACACCGCCATCACCAACCTCGCCATCTGGGGCAATCACAGCGCCACGATGTATCCCGATTTCTACAACACCAGGATCAACGGCCGCCTCGTGCCCGAGGTCATCAGCCATCGCGAATGGCTGGAGAAGGATTTCATCGCCACCGTGCAGCAGCGCGGCGCGGCCATCATCAAGGCGCGCGGCCTCTCCAGCGCTGCAAGCGCCGCCAATGCCGCGTGCAACACCGTCTACAAGCTCACGCACCCCACGCCCGCCGGCGACTGGTTCAGTGTCGCCGTCTGCTCCGACGGCAGCTACGGCATCGAAAAGAACCTGATGTTCAGCTACCCCATCCGCAGCAACGGCAAGGACTACGAAATCGTCCAGGGTGTGCCGCTGAACGATTTCAGCAAGGCCAAGATCGCCGCGACGGAAAATGAATTGAAGGAAGAAAAAGCCCTCGTCGCGGATCTGATCAAGAAATAATCATTGAATACTTAAAGCGGCAATCCTGTCATCCAGGGTTGCCGCTTTTTTGTCTTCAACCCCGATACACACTAACTACGAAAGGAGATTCAGTGAATTTTTGTTTTCGTGTATTTCGTGTATTTCGTGGTTAAAATCTTTTTGAAATGAAATCGCGCCCGAAGATCGGTGAAACCGGCGAACTGCATATCCTCACGGACATGAAGCACGCCGTGGAATTTGCCGGCGACGGCATGCCCGCCGTCGTCTCCACGCCGAACATCATCCAGTTCCTTGAACGCACCGCGCGCCACACGCTTGCCCCGCATCTCGACGCCGATGAACGCACCGTGGGCGTGGAGATCGACATCAAGCACCTCGCCCCGACGCCCGTCGGCCAGACGATCCATTGCACCGCGCGCGTCATGGCCGTTGACGGCGTCAAAGTCCAGTTCCAGGTCGAAGCCCGCGACGACCACGAAGTCGTCGTGCGCGGCCTCCACAAACGCGTCGTCATCCGCACGGATAGTTTTACGAAGCGTGTGAAAGCAAAGGGCGGTTGACATTTTACATCAAAAGATTACAGTAGAGTGTATGACACTTCTGCAAACGCGCGTTGATGACAAGGTCGCCCGGCGGTTTGAGAAAGCCGCCGGCAAACGGGGCGAGACCATTTATTCATTTCTGCAAAAACTGGTCGTTGAGGCCGCCGCCGCGCCCGAGCCGGAAACGTGGGAAAGCCACTGGCAAAAGAGCCGGGACCTCCGCCTCAAGCCTGCACGCAAGACCCTGGCCGAACTGCGCGAGGAATCCGGCGAGCGATGATCTACGCCGACACCAGCTTCATCGCATCGGCCTACGGTTTGGATGCGAACACGGCGGCGACGCGACAATTTATCGAATCCCAACAGCCGCGCCTGCCGCTGGTTTTTCTGCACTGGCCGGAACTGGCAAAATCATTCTGGACGAGCCACCCCGAAAATGCCGAAAAACTTTGGATTTGGGTCAAGGAGGATGTGGCCGGCGGTAAAAAACTTTATCCGCTGGAATTGGATGGCAACCTGGTTGCCAAACGTGCCGCTGGATTGATCATCAACTTCTGTCCGCGCTGGAAAAAACTCCGTTCGCTGGATGCCTTGCATGTGGCCGCCGCTGTGACGGGCAATTTCAAAACCTTTGTCTCGTTCGACACGCGCAGTTATCAACGTGTTCTGGCGGCAACGCAAAAACTTAAAGTTTGGCCGCCGCTCACCGCCGAGGAAAACCAGCTCTTCAAATGATTCCGTGCGCGGCTTGTCCACACGCGCCGCCATCCGCACGGAAAGTTTCATGAAACGGGTGAAGGCGAAGGGCGGCTAATCCTTTTCTTCCCTTTTGTTTTTGTTAATCTCGCGGGAATATGGCTTTTGATTCCTTCCGCGATTTCGTCAACGCCCTCGACAAGGCGGGCGAATTGAAGCGTATTTCGCAGCCCGTTGCCACCGAACTCGAGATCACCGAGATCGCCGACCGCGAAATGAAATTGCCCGGCGGCGGCAAGGCGCTCCTGTTCGAAAAACCCACCGTCAACGGCGTCGTCTCGCCGTTTCCCGTCGCCATCAATACCCTCGGCTCGCACAAGCGCATGGCCATGAGCATGGGCGCAAACTCCGTCGAGGAAGTTGCGAACGAACTCGGCGCGCTCATGAAGGCCAAGCCGCCGACCAGTTTCAAGGAAGCCATCAAACTGCTCTCGCTCGCGCTGGATTTGCGTCACGCGAAACCAAAATCCGTGAAAAGCGGTTCATGCAAGGATGTGATTCATTTAGTTGATAGCCCAAAGTTGAGAGTTGATAGCTGGCCCGCAGCGCCCGACTGGAAAAATCCATCAACCATCAACTCTCAACCATCAACTCTGCTCAACCTGCCGATTCTCCGCTGCTGGCCCTTGGACGGCGGACGTTTCATCACCCTGCCCTGCGTCGTGACCAAAGACCCCGACACCGGCGAACGCAACGTCGGCATGTACCGCATCCAGATTTACGACGACAAAACCACGGGCATGCACTGGCAGTTGCAGAAAGTCGGCGCACGCCATGGGCGCCGTTATTACGAAAGCGGCACGCGCATGCCGGTCAGCATTTTCATCGGGGGCGACCCGATGTTTCCCTTCGCCGCCACCGCCCCGTTGCCGGACGGCCTGGACGAATTTCTGCTCGCCGGTTATCTCCGCAAAAAATCCGTCGAACTCGTGAAGTGCGAGACCAACGACCTCGAAGTCCCCGCCAACGCCGATTTTGTCATCGAAGGTTACGTGGACCCGACCGAACCGTTGCGCGAGGAAGGCCCGTTCGGCGATCACACCGGCTATTACACCTTGCCCGAGCCGTACCCCGTGTTTCACGTCACCGCTATCACCCATCGCAAGGACGCCGTGTATCCGGCGACCATCGTCGGCATTCCACCGATGGAAGATTTTTATATCGGCGGCGCGAGTGTGAAATTGTTCCTGCCCATCTTCAAGATGAATTTCCCCGAGATCGTGGATATCGCGTTGCCGGCGGAAGGGGTGTTCCACAACCTCGTCTTCGTCAGCATCAAGAAGACCTACCCCATGCAGGCGTACAAGATCATGCACGGCCTCTGGGGCATGGGCCAGATGATGTTCACCAAATACATCGTGATCGTGGATGCCGACGTGAACGTCCACAACACCAGCGAAGTGCTGTTCCACCTCACCGCCAACACCGACCCGCAACGCGACAGCATCTTCACGAAAGGCCCGGCCGACGTGCTCGACCACGCCACCAGCGAAATCGCCATCGGCAGCAAACTCGGCATCGACGCGACCAAGAAACTGCCCGGCGAAGGTTTCAAACGCCCCTGGCCGCCACTCATCAAGATGGATGAGGCCGTGCGGAAGAAAATTGATCAATTTTTCAAGCCTTGATGGTTGCGCCTGAACCAATTTTATCCGTCGTATTCTTCCGAACCGAAACCGGGCGTGAACCTGTCCGCGATTGGCTCAAATCACTCCCGCGCGAAAACCGTAGAATCATCGGCGAAGATATCAAGACCGTGCAATTCGGCTGGCCGCTCGGCATGCCGCTGGTTCGTAAACTCGACAAAGGCTTGTGGGAAGTCCGCGTCCGCCTGACTCAAGGCATTGCGCGAATCCTTTTCACCACCGGCGGACAGCGGATGATTCTTTTGCACGGCTTCATCAAAAAATCGCAGAAGACGCCGCGCGAAGATTTGGAACTGGCAAAGACCCGGCTGCGCATGATACTTTGATTTTATGAAAGACCGGCACATCGGCTCGAACTTCGACGACTTCCTCGCGCAGGAAAACCTGCTTGCGGAATGCGAAGCCGGCGCGCTCAAACGCGTCGTGACCCGGCAGATCGCGGAAGAAATGAAACGCCGCCGGATTTCCCGGACCACGCTCGCCGGACGCATGAAAGCCCCGCGCACGGCCATTGACCCCTCTTTGCCGACAACGACTCCGCCGTCTCGCTGCAACTGCTCGAACGCGCCGCGCTCGCCTTGGGCCGCAAATTCAAAGTCGAACTCGCCTGATTTTTTTGGATTAAAACATCCGGCCGCAAGCCGGACATCGACGCGACCAAGAAGCTGCCGGGCGAACGCCATACAGGACGCTTCGGGAATTTCGAAGACCATCGCCAACTCACCGATGTTTTGGAGTGCGGCGGGAAGCGAAACGCCACGCCGCTTTCGTCCGCGAGAAGATTTACCAAACGTTCAGAAGCCTGCCGCCCGCTCGAAAGCGGTGTCGCGGCTCCGCCTCGCCACCGCATTCCAAAACGCTTTGCGAAATTCGGGAGCCATTGCCAACTCGGGTGCGTCTTGGAC
>DATHOG010000016.1:0-5277 GCA_035485115.1 Candidatus Sulfotelmatobacter sp.
ACGAGCATGGCGCGCGACCAGTTGCTCATGTCCCAGAAATTCACATGGAACCATTTGCCGATGAGCAGCACCTCGCACGGGATTGTCGGGACAAATTCCCACGGGAACAGGCCGATGAGCGCGAGGTACAGCTTGGAAAAGGTGTTCATGCGCGGCACGCCGCCAAAATGCAGCGCGACTTCGCGCGCTTTCAACATGCGCGGATCGGTGACCGGCACCCCTGCGAGCTTGAGGGCCAGGTACGCCTTGATGGTGGCGTTCACTTCTGAGGGGCCGCCGTAGTAGATGTTCCAGCCGCCATCCGGCAACTGCTTGGAGAAGATGTGGTTGACGGCTTTGCGCTGCCATTCCTTGTCCACGCTGCCGTCCCAGTGATGATAGACCACCATGTCCGACACCAGCGTGGCATCCACCATCAATTCACCCACCCAGTACCCTTCGGGCTTCTGTTCGGACAAGAGGTAACCCTGTGACCGCGTGGTGGCGGCCAGAACTTTGGCGAGCAACGGATTGTCAGACGGGACGTTCGCCGATACGGGCGCGGACGTCTTTGATTCACTTGCGGTCAACACAACTCAATTCTGCGGATTGGGGAAAATGGAGTAAAGGATTTTGCTTGGTGTCGATTAACAGTTGCCTGACCTGCTGCGTATCACTTCCAGGAATTGTTCCATCGTTTGCGTGGACGGGAAAATATTTTTGGGGACATAAAGCACATTGTTTTCATTGACGAACAGGAATAAATAATTTTTTGAACGGCGGGTTTTGTGATAAGCCGACCAGCGATAGGATGCCGCACTGTCGGCGGTTTTTTCAGTCACACACTCCGGACCGAGTTCAATTTCATGGGTGCCAACCAAGCCTTTGTTTTTGGCGGTGGCGGCCAGAATGAATGCAAACAACACGTTGATGAATGTGATTAAGCAAAAAACCGTAACGCCTGTAAAAATAAAAACGAAGACTCTTTCCGTAAGGGGATGGTTTTTGATTTGCGGTGCATTCCAGTCCATGACCGGTACAAAAAAACTGCACATCAGCATAAATACGATGAGAATTTTGTGATGATACTGTGCCCACAGCCGGCATTTGACCAGGTCATAGAGGCCAAAATTGAACTGAATCACCGGGCTTGTGGGATTGATAACCGATGGCGCTTCATTCGGATTCATTGATAAAAGGTTATGGGGTTGCCCTGTGGCGCAGCAATAAAATTTTCCTCGAACGCTTTTCCATTGCGGCGGTCTATGATTGGAACTACTTTGCGGGCAGCAACCAACGACGACCATGAAAATCAGAACGTCCGTTCGGAAATTTGAGGGGCGATGAATTCTTCCCACGCCACGGCCCTCCGGTCATTCGCCCGCCACCTCCAATGGCTGCTCACGCTGCGGCTCACGGTGCAGTTCGCCACGGTATGGTTCTTTGTCTGGGGCGTGGTGGTGCTCGCGTTCCGTTTCTTCGGCGGAAAGGATAACCCATGGTTCATGCTGGGAATCCTCGGCCTTATTCCGCTCGTCATTTTCGCGGCCTGGTCGGCGCACCGCCAGCAACCCGCTTTCGCCCGGATGCGGGCGAATTACGACCGTCTGAACCAGTGTGGCGGAATTCTCATGGCCGAGGAAACTGCGGACATGGCGGCGTGGTTCGGTCAATTGCCGGAAGCCGCCGTGCCGAAATTTCACTGGCATAGCGGACGCGCGATGTTGCTGCTGTTCATCTCGGCGTCATTCACGGCCACGGCTTTGCTGCTGCCGGAAAAGCTGGCGCGCTTCGGGCATCGACCGCTGGAGATCGGCCAGATCGTGCAGCAGTTGCAGGCCGAGGTGAAGACGCTCACCCAGGAAAAAATTCTCGACGACAAGAAATCGGATGATTTGCAGAAGCAACTCTCCGAACTGCAAAAAGACTCGTCCGGTTACGATCCGAATAAAACCTGGGAGGCGCTCGACCACATCAAGCAGGCGGATTCCGACGCGGCCAAAACGGCGGCCGAGGAAGCCATCCAAAAAACCGAGTCGCTGACCGAAGCCGAGACGCTTGCCAAGGCCATGGACCAGGCCGCGGAGCAGGGGATGGACAACAGCACGGCCGCGCAGGCCGCGCAGGATCTGGCTTCGTTGATGAACTCGGCGAAACTGGAGGAAGGCGTCTTAAACGGACAGATTCCCCCGGAATTGCTGCAAAGCCTCGCCGGCACGAACGGGTTGAATCCGGAACAGATGCAAAAATTGCTCTCCGCGCTGGAGGCGAACAAGGGCAATTTTAATTCGATGATGACCAACCTCGCGAACCTGAAGTTGATTGATCCCGCGACTCTGGCAAAATGTCAGAACGCGGGACACAACCCCGATTTCGCCGGACTCGCGCTTTATCTTTCACAATGTCAGGGCGGCAAATGCGATTCGCAGGAATTGTTTACGTGGCTCCACAAACGTTGTCGCGGCGGCCCCGGTGGCGGGGGACCGGAAGCGCCGATGGATTGGGACAACGACACTTCCGAGGCGAACCTAAAATTTCAGGAGCATACGCTGCCGCCGTCCTCGCACATCGAGGATGCGCAGATGGTGGGGGTGAGCAAATCCGCCCCGGAACTGGCGAAGGACGACGTGACGGCGCAGCATGGCGCGCTGGACAACGCCCAGGCCGGCGGCGGTTCCGGCCACGCGCAGGTGATCCTGCCGGAACACCGGCAGGCGGTGCAGAATTTTTTTAAACGCGACGAAAAGTGATTTGCGGTGTTGGAGCGGAGCGGCGGGAAAAATCAGCAACGGACAATTTTTATGCCTGACCAAATCCTGAAACCGGAAGAATTGCAGCCAGCGGCGGAGCTGGTGCGGAAAACCCTGGAGCAGCTCGACCGCATTTTGCTGGGGCGCGCGGAAGTCCACCGCCTGGTGCTCATCGGCATTTTGTCGCGCGGCCACATTTTGCTGGAAGGCCTGCCCGGCCTTGGCAAGACCGCGCTCGTCCGCACCATCGGCCAGATCATGAAGCTGGATTTCAAGCGCGTCCAGTTCACGCCCGACCTGATGCCCGGCGACGTCCTCGGTACGCACATCCTTCAGGAGACGGCCTCCGGCAAACGCGAGCTGGTCTTCCAGTCCGGTCCCGTCTTCACAAACATCCTGCTGGCGGACGAAATCAACCGGGCCTCGCCTAAAACCCAATCGGCGATGCTCGAAACCATGCAGGAAAATTCTGTGACTCTGCTGGGCACCACGCGCAACCTGCCGCAGCCCTTTTTCGTTCTCGCCAGCCAGAACCCGATTGAACTCGAAGGCACTTATCCGTTGCCCGAGGCGCAACTGGACCGTTTCCTGTTCCGTTTGCTGTTCGACAGCGTGGATGCGGACGTGCTTGCCCGGATCATTTCCGGGCGTCGCCGCGGCGAACTGCCCGCGCCGACCTGGCAGATGGAGCGTGCCGACCTGGAATTATTATTCGCCACGATGGGAAAGATTTATCTGCCGACGCCGGTGGCAAAATACATTGCGCGGCTCGTCTCGGCCACGCATCCGGGCGGGCCGGAAGCGACCGCGCCGGTCAACAAATACGTCACCTACGGCGCGTCACCCCGCGCGGCCATCGCCATCGCAGAAGCCGCGCGCGCCCACGCGCTCGTAAGCGGACGTCCGAGCGTGGGGTTCGAGGATGTTAAAGTGGTCGCGCCGCCGGTTCTGAACCACCGGTTGATCCTGAATTATCAGGCGCGCTTCGACCGCATGACGACTTCCAAAATGGTGACGGAACTGATCGGGGGACTGGATGAGACGGGATTGAACCTGCCGAAGGACGTGGAACTGGCCGGGGGAAATTAAAAATGCAAAAGGTAAAAGTAAAAAGCGGGAACTTCGTTGTACGGGTGCTCCGGGCATTTTTAATTTTTAATTTTGCATTTTTAATTTGGCCCGCCCGCGCCGTGGAAGAATACGGCGATCTGACGGTCGAACCGGGCGCGATCTACACGGGCAATACGTTTCACGGCTACGCAGAGTTGCGCGTGATCGTGGAAAATCATTCGCACACAAAGACGCATTACATCACGCTGACGTATCCGAACCGCTCCTACGCGAACGGGAACAATATCGGCAAGCTTACGCGCACGGCGAAGCTGGAACCCGAGGCGCAGATCGTCGTGGATCTGCTCCAGCCGCCGTTGCCCGCGCAGGGCGACAGCGTGATCGGCGTGGACATTGACGGACGGCACGAAGGCGAGGTCCACGCGCCGAATGCGAACAACCATTGCAGTTTTTTCTACGGCGGCTATGGCGGCGGCCGGGAGGCGGCGACGGTTTTTATCAGCCGCAATCTGGATTACGACGCCATGGAGAAAATTTTCAATGCCAGCAGCGGTGGTTTCACGGCGGCCAAGGCGGTTGGCCCGCCGGACGCGACCGGCGGCGGCTGGCAGCCGAACGCGTGGATGCCGGATACGCGCAGCTACGGGCGTACGAACTGGCTGGAACTGGACTACGCCACACCGCAAATCATTAACAGAATCGTCATCCGCGACCCGCAGGCCCCGTCCGTTTCCGGCGTGATCCTTTTGACGGGCATCACGGGAACCAACGTCGCACGAATCCCCATGTCGTCGGCGCATGTGAGTTCAGCGAGTACCGGCTGGGACATTGAATTTACATTTCCGGACACGGCCGAGCAGGTGAGGACCATCCGGCTGGATTTCGGCAAGGCGCCGCCGCACACGATTGCCGTCGACGCCGTGCAGATCGCCGGACCGACCGGCGCGCAGTGGGCATCCGACGCGCACGCCAGCAGCGACAACAGCGCATCCGCACCATCTTATTCCTCGTCGGGTTCATCCGGCCCGGAAACGGTCGAGAGTTTGCGCGCCGAGTCCGGGATTCCCGATTGGAGCGACAACTGGCTGGCTTACACTCCGTTCGATGCGGTGGTCTTGAATGGCGCGGATCTGGCCACGATGCCGCCGGGAGTTTTCGCCGCCATTGGTGATTACCTTCACGCGGGTGGAAACGTGGTGCTGCTCGGCAAAACGGATCTGCCGGCGGCGTGGCACGCAACGGGCGCCAAAAAAATGCGTGAAGGCACGGAATACGACGTGGGTTTTGGCAGTTGTTTCACGTTCGAATCGGACAATCCCGGCTTGCTGAATTCACAATCGGTTTCCCGCCTGCGCGAGGCCGTCCGTGAAAGCGCGTTTTATTGGCAGGGCTTGCCGGACGAGGGCGGCGCAAATGCGACCCTGCCCGTGGTGGATAATTTGAAGATTCCCACGCGCGGCATCGTCATCATCATGCT
>DATHOG010000017.1:0-34279 GCA_035485115.1 Candidatus Sulfotelmatobacter sp.
GGTGGAGGTTCTGGAAGATACGTCGGCGTCTGGATCTGGTCGTATGGCAGCGCCCGGGACGCTCCTTCCGGAGGGGCACCATTCCGAAGAGAAAGCATCGGAGCAAATCAAACCGAATCCGGGAAAATCAGGGCGAATCAAGCCTAATCAAGGTAAAGTCCTTCCGGACGGGGCACCGGCAAAGGGTACGGAATCAAAACGAATCCGACCGAATCCGACCAAATCCAAGTTCGAGCAAGAGTCGCCGGTTAATGGCCAGCCTCAGAAGGTTGAAAGATTCTGCGGGTCACAGACCCGCGGTCCGGCTGAATCGGAGCCACCGGCGGGGCCGGTCTTAGCCAAACAAACTGAATCCGAGCGGACCAAACCAAAAAGTGAGGATGACGATGAGGAAGAGGATGAGCATGATTCTCATAGGCCAACGATGGCGGTCTTACCAACGCCCGAGCCGGAAGCACCGGGTGGGTCCGGGCCGGACGGGCCACCGGGGCCGAAGCCAGCTGGAAATGCGAACATCGTAGCTGATCGGGATGCGTCTGGTGCTGGCAACGTTGCAGCGTCCGGGACGGACGCACTCCGGCCGAATCAAAGTAAATCCGGGCCGCCTCCGCTAAAGCTACTGCGGGCAGGCCAAATCCAACCGAATCCAATCAAATCGGGATTAAAAAATGTGCTTTCGAAAACAAGCTCGCCCTCATCCCTGCCTTCTCCCCCAGGAGAAGGAGAAACGATCGCAGCGTCCAGTCACGAACCTGCGTCGGGCGGCACGGAGTCAATGTCACAGGGTGGCGGCCAATCAATTCAACCGGAAAACGAAAATCCGCCGAGGCGGGTTCAGGAGATACCACGGTACAGCGGGATAAAAATGATCCGGCGATGCCGCCCGATTGAAAGCAACGCGCCGGGGGACCGGACCCATGATTTCCGGGGAGATTCAATCTAAGGAGCACCATACAAAGTGATGAGTGACGTGTTATGAGGGCCATCGCCAACACCCCGATGTCTTGGACTGCGGCGGGAAGTGAAGCGCCACGCCGCTTTCATCCGCAAGAAAATGTATCTAACGTTCAGAAGCCTGCCACCCGCTCGAAAGCGGTGTCGCGGCTCCGTCCCGTCCCGCACGCGGGACTTGCCACCGCAGTCCATGACACTTTCGTGAAACTGGTGAGTCATGGCCAATGCGTGAGGTCTTGGACTTCGACAGCCCTTTACCTCTGGTCTTTGCGGCTGCCGCGGAGGGCGGCCGTCCTCGGCCGCTGCAATATCCAGACTGCTGTGTGCCCCGGTCAATTCGACGACGTGCGGCCTGACCACGTTGCAGCGCCCGGGGACGGGCGCACTCCGGCAGGTCGACGTCCCCCTTCAACTCTTCAGCGCCACCTCCCTTTTAACAGTTCTTTAATCATCAATCTTAAATCGTATATCATAAATGACACGATGTCTGAACGTCTGCCCATTTATGAGATTGAGCGCGAGATTGTCGCGCGGTTGCAAACCGACCGGCGGTTGATTCTGTCCGCGCCGACGGGGTCCGGCAAATCGACGCAGGTGCCGCAGATGTTGCTCAAGCACGGTTTGCTGGGCACCGGGCAGGTGGTGATCTTGCAGCCTCGTCGTCTGGCTGCGCGGCTGCTGGCGTCGCGTGTGGCGCAGGAACTTGGGGTGAGGCTCGGGGATGAGGTGGGTTACCAAATCCGGTTCGAGAATTGTACGTCGTCGAAAACCCGGATCCGGTTTGTGACGGAAGGCGTTTTGTTGCGGCAATTGATTGATGACCCGCAACTGCGCGGGGTTACGGCACTCTTGTTTGACGAATTTCATGAGCGGCATCTTTACGGGGACATCACGTTGGCGCGGGCTTTGGATTTGCAGGAGCAGCAGCGGCCGGACCTGAAGATTGCGGTGATGTCGGCGACGTTGAATGCGGGGGAGTTGGAGAGGTATTTGAGTGTTGTTAATCCCATCAACCCGACAATGGTGGGACGTACACCTCACCCCGGCCCTCTCCCCATCGGCTCCGCTGACTCCGCCGACGCGGAGAGGGAGAAACGCTCGCAGCGGGTTGGCGATGGCGCGCCTCAGGTGGTTGAGGGTGCTTTTGGGAAAAGTCAGAGCCTCCTTACGTCGGCTGCTACGGCTGATTTTCGATGTTCCACGCTATCGTCCGAGGGGCGGACGTTTCCGGTGGAGGTGGAATATCTGCCGCATCGGATGGGGTTGAACGGGCCGCCGGTGTGGGAGCTGGCGGCGGAACAGTTCGCGCGCTACATCAATTCCGGCGGCGAGGGCGATGTGCTGGTTTTCATGCCGGGCGGTTTTGAGATTTCTCAGACCATCGAGGCCATCCGTTATATGAAGGAGGCCAACGGTTTCATCGTGTTGCCGTTGCACGGGGAATTGCAGCCGAAGGACCAGGACGCGGCGGTGGCGCGGTATGACCGGCGCAAGGTGGTGGTCGCCACGAATGTCGCGGAGACGAGCATCACGATCGACGGGGTGCGGCTGGTGATTGATTCGGGCCTGGCGCGGGTGGCGCGGTATGACGCGAACCGGGGCATCAACACGCTCTTGATCGACAAGATTTCGCAGGCGAACGCGGACCAGCGGACGGGTCGCGCGGGTCGCACGGCACCGGGCACGTGCGTGCGTTTGTGGTCGCGTGCGGAACACGACGAGCGGGCGCCGCACGAGATGCCGGAAATCCGGCGGCTCGATCTGTGCGAGGTGGTGCTGACGCTCAAGGCGGCGGGCGTGGACGATCTGCGCAAGTTTCGCTGGCTGGAAAAACCGGATGAAATCTCGCTGACGCACGCGGAGGAATTGTTGGAAGATTTGGGGGCGATAAAAAGGGGGAGCGCGGCCGCCCCGGCTGCAGCGGACAGCGCCCCGCTGTCCGTAACGGGCGATGCGTTGGGACGCTCGAATGTGTCCGGCGGGGCGCCGGACACGACGCGCGAGGGCGCGCGTGCTCCCCAACTCCAAATCACCGCCATCGGCCGCAAGATGCTGGCGTTTCCGCTGCATCCGCGATATGCGCGGATGTTGCTGGCGGCGCAGGAATACGGCTGTGTGCATCAGGCGTGCCTGGTGGCGGCGCTGACGCAGGGGCGCGATCTGTTGCTGCGGAACTGCGGCAAGGAGGTGGACACGGCGCGGGAAGATTTGCTGGGCGAAAAGGCGTCGTCGGATTTCTGGATTGTGATGCGCGCGTGGAGTTTTGCGTTCAACAACCAATTTCGCGTGGACGCGTGCCGCAAGCTGGGCATCCATGCGGTCACGGCGAAACAGGTCGGGCCGCTATTCGATCAATTTCTGCGCATCGCCAAGGATGAAGGCCTGGACACGCGGCCCAATGAGGTGAAGGACGAGAATTTGCAGAAGTGCATCCTGATCGGTTTCAGCGATCGTGTGGGGAAACGCATGGATCAGGGGACGTTGCGCTGCGAACTGGTTCACGGCCGGCGCGGGGTGCTGTCGCGCGATAGCAAAGTGCAAACGCCCTTGCTGGTGGTCGCGGAAATCCGCGAGGTCGAAGGCCGGGACCGCGAGGTGAATACAATCCTTTCGCTGGCGACGGCGATCGAGGTGGAGTGGTTGAAGGAACTTTTTCCGGGGGACATCACCCGCGATGTGCATGTGCAATTTGACGCGCGGGAGAAACGGGTTTTGGCGGCGGAACTGTTGCGCTTCCGCGACCTGGCGCTGGCGGCGAAGCGCATTGACCCGCCACCGGCGGAAGCGGCGGCGCGGTTGCTGGCGGAGGAAGTGACGGCGGGCCGGTTGTTGTTGCCGAACTGGGATCATTCGGTGGAGCAATGGCTGGCGCGGCTGGATTTGTTGTGCAAGCAGGCGGCGGACCTGCAATTGCCGGCGATCACGGAGGACGACAAGAAGCATATCATCGCCGAGCTGTGTCACGGGGCAGTGAGTTACAAAGATATCAAGGAGCGCGAGGTGAAGCCGGTGGTGATGGGGTGGCTGTCGCACGCGCAGCGCGAGTTGCTGGACAAGCATGCACCGGAGCGGTTGACGCTGTCGAACGGGCGCACGCCGAAGGTGAGCTACGAGCCGGGGAAGGCGCCGTTCATTTCGTTGCGCATCCAGGAGTTGTACGACGTGAACCAGACGCCGAAGGTGGCGCTGGGCCGCGTGCCGGTGACGGTGCACATCCTGACGCCGGGCATGAAACCGATCCAGGTGACGCAGGACCTGGCCAGCTTCTGGCGCGAGCATTATCCGAAGATCAAATCGGAGCTGGCGCGGAAATATCCGAGGCATTTATGGAGGTAGGCCGAACGTCGGCCCCGTTTATACGTTCAATTATTTATGAGAGTCACGTTCCCCCTCATCCTGACCTTCTCCCTTGGGGAGAAGGAACAGCAGTTGGACATTTCAGCTTTTGCGATGATCGTCAGAGCCGATGACCGATTACAATTCGCCAGGACGCTGGGAGCGTTTCTCCCTCTCCCCAAGGGAGAGGGCCGGGGTGAGGGGAAAGTAACCAGCCGTATTCGTTACGCAAACAAATGGCCGCAGGCTTTCTTGAACGCCGCCAGTGCAAGCCGCCGCCAGTGGTTTGCAATAATTGCAAAATGTTTTTGCTCGCGGCGGCGGGCAGGTTTTGTATTTTAATTTTGAATTTTATGCAACCTACTGGCGATATTGCACTCATCGGTCTGGCCGTCATGGGCCAGAACCTCATCCTCAACATGAACGACCACGGCTTTGTTGTCGTGGCCTACAACCGCACCACGGAAAAGGTGGACGAGTTTCTCGCGAACGAAGCGAAGGGCACGAAGGTGCTCGGCGCGCATTCCATCGCGGAAATGGTTTCCAAGCTCAAGAAGCCGCGCCGCGTGATGATGCTGGTGAAGGCCGGCAAGCCGGTGGACGATTTCATCGAACAACTCATTCCGGTGCTCGAACCGGGCGACATCATCATTGACGGCGGCAACTCGCTGTTTGAAGACACGAACCGCCGCCAGAAATATGTCGAGTCCAAGGGATTGCTGTATATCGGCACCGGTGTGAGCGGCGGCGAAGAAGGCGCGCGCAAAGGTCCGAGCATCATGCCCGGCGGTTCGCCCGCGGCGTGGCCGCACGTGAAGGATATTTTCCAGGCGGTCGCCGCCAAGGTTGAAGACGGCACGCCGTGTTGCGACTGGGTCGGCGAACAGGGCGCGGGCCATTACGTGAAGATGGTCCACAACGGCATCGAATACGGCGACATGCAGTTGATTTGCGAGGCCTATAACATCTTGAAACACGGCCTGGGCATGAGCGCGCAGGAGATGCACGACGTTTTTGCGGAATGGAACAAGGGCGAACTGGATTCGTACCTGATTGAAATTTCCCGCGACATCCTGGCGTTCAAGGACACGGACGGTTCGCCGCTCGTGGATAAGATTCTCGACGCGGCCGGCCAGAAGGGCACGGGCAAGTGGACGGTCATCAATTCGCTGGACCTGGGCATCCCGATCACGCTGATGGCGGAGGCGGTTTATTCGCGCTGCGTTTCGGCGTTGAAGGACGAGCGGGTGAAGGCGGCGCGTAAATTAAAGGGGCCGAAGCCGTTAATGTCGGTCGCGAAGGATCCGGCGAAGAAAAAGGCCTTCATCGCGGACATCATGAGCGCGTTATACGCTTCCAAGATCATCAGCTATGCCCAAGGTTACATGCTCTTGCGCGCGGCGGCGAAGGAGTACGGTTGGAATCTGAATTACGGCGGCATCGCGCTGATGTGGCGCGGCGGCTGCATCATCCGTTCGCGTTTCCTCGGCAAGATCAAGGAGGCCTACGACAACAATCCCAAGCTCTTGAATCTGTTGCTGGACAATTATTTCCGCGGCGAGATCAAGAAGTCGCAGAAGGGCTGGCGCAACGTGGTGGCGGCGGCGGCGAAGAAGGGCATTCCGGTACCCGCCTTCGGCACGGCGCTGGCGTTCTATGACTCGTATCGCAGCGAAGTGTTGCCGGCAAATCTACTGCAGGCGCAACGCGATTACTTCGGCGCGCACACATACAAGCGGATCGACGATCCAAGCGGCAAGGATTATCACACGAATTGGACCGGCAAAGGCGGTACCACCTCCAGCGGCAGTTACAACGCGTGAAGTCCTTGCGGACGGCCACCACGGCTATCGCCTGCCGGTTTCAAAAACGCGTGTTGCTCCGGCAGCACGCGTTTTATTTTTGACGGGCCATGAACGGCGTCGAACAACTCTGTCCCAACTGCGGCCTGTGCTGCGACAGCACCTTGTTCGCCGACGTGGAACTGCGCGCGGGCGACGATGCAAAAAAGCTGAAGCGGCTTGGCCTCACGTTGTTTAAGAAGTCCAAAACCAAACTCGCATTTCCGCAGCCGTGCGCCTGCTTCGACGGCAAGCTTTGTAAAATTTACAATGACCGGCCCAAACGCTGCCGGTTGTTTGAATGTGGACTGCTAAAAAAAGTTGAAGCGGGTGAGATGACGGCCGGCGCGGCGTTAAGAAAAATCGGCACCGCCAAAAAGCGGGCAGGGGAGGTGCGCGAACTATTGCATTCGCTCGGCCAACGCGACGAGACGATGGCCTTGACGCATCGCTATGTGGACGCGATGAGCAAGCCGATGGATATGGCGGATGAGAAAGACACCGGGCGGCGCGGCGAGTTGATACTGGCAGTGAATGACCTGATGACCCGGTTACAGCGCGATTTTCTGCGTTGAAGATTTTGCGGTCGTGGTGTTTGCAGCACGCTCTCCCTCACCCTGACCCTCTCCCGCTGGGAGAGGGAACACCATGTCGGCTTTCTATTTTTGAGTGCGGCGTTCTCCAATCCAGTGGCTGGTTTTCATAGGAAGCAGGGAGCGTTTCACCCTCTCCCAGTGGGAGAGGGCAGGGGTGAGGGAGAAAATTGGCAGAAACGAAACGGCTAAAAGTTCTCTTAAACCACCATATCACACGCCATGCATGCCGATATCGCGCGCGATCTTTTCGGCGGACACGGGGTCGACCCACTTCACGATGGAAACGAAGTTCACCAGCGCGGGGCTGTCGGCCTTGACCTTGAAGAGATTTTTCAAAGCGCCGATGACTTTGCTGTAGATCACGGCATATTTTTCATGCGTGAGGCGGTTTGAGAAGCTTTCCAGCACGGGCCGGGCAATGGGGTCGGTCTGGCCGTCGGGCAAATAGGGTAAAAGGCAGAACACGCGTACAAGCGTCATCGGGTCGGACTCGGCAAGCACGAGCCAGCCCTGCTTGACCTCGTCGGAATCGTATTTTTGATGCAGGCGGTTGCGGATGGCGACGGTGATGTCATTCGGTGCGGCGCGGCTGGCGATGAGCAATTTGACATGGTCCCAGCCGCCGCCGGAAACCCCGGCGCCCGTGGAGCCCTCGGTTTTCGGGAAGACTTCCGTTTCGGGCAGGTTCAATTCCTGCATCACCGCCTTGGCAATCGGCTCGGCCTCTTCGCGCCGGACGCGGCCGGAATTGATGAGACAGCGCAGCACGGCCTTTTGACCGTCCTGGTTCAGCAGCTTCAATGGCAGGGCGAACGTGCGTGTCTGCAGCGTCTTGTCCATGGACAGCAGGTGCTTCAAAAAATCCAACGTCACCGGGTCGTGTTCGTTGAACGTGAGCGCGCGAAAGGTGAGGACGAACCGCGCCGTGCGGGACAGGCCGCCGGCCTTGCCGAAATTGTTCACGACCGCCATGCGATGGTCGGGGCTGATGACGAGGGCGAGCAACGCTTCCGCCTGCTTGATGAGGTTTTCGTCCGGCGGATCGTTCTCGTTGGTGACCACGAGTTGCTCGATGAGCGGCGGCATCCGCTGCGCAAAAACTTCGTTCGGCGATACCGTGCTCTGGTTCTCGTAATAATGCAGCAGTTCGAGGATGAACGATAATTTCAGGAAGGCGATCTTCTGCGCGCGTGAATTGCGCCCGTCGCGTACCCGGTGGAAGAGGGAGACGAGTTCATCGCGTTTTGCCCCCGTCGCGTCCGGATGCTGTTTGAGCAATTCCTCGAAATCCGGCAGGAAGCTCACCATGATTTCCTCCGCCTTCGGGCGCGGATTGAGTTTCGGGTCGGTCGTGCGGTCCTTGAAAAAGATCGAGGTTTCCTCGCCGAATTCCTTCATGATGCGTTCGCGGGGGACCTGGCCTTTCACGAAACCGCGGCTGGCGCGGATGTTCAGCGGCGTGAAAAAGATGTCCGGCTTTTCGACCAGCGATTGCAGCATGGCGTGATCCAACGGTGATTTGAGCAGGATCAATTCATCCACGAGCGGCTTGATGGCGTCGCGCAAGGTGCTTTTGGTCTTGTCCAGCGCCTTAAGGATGGCCGGCTGCAACATATCGTCGCTTTTGCCGTGGATGAGGGCGGCGGAGATTTCGTTGACGTGCTGGGCATGGTCCATCAGGCGCGAGACCAGCACACCCACGTCATTGAGCGGCAGTTTGCTGACGATGGTGGTGAGGAGTGTGATGAGTTCGCCGTGGGATTTCTTGCGATACTCCACGCTGCGTTCGAGCACCTGGCGGAGCGCCTTGATTTCCATTTCCAGCGCGGCGTTGCCGGTCTCGAGCTGCGCCACGCGTAATTTCAAGTCCTGCCATTCCCGTTGGATTTTATCAACAGAGACGATGGCGATCGTGGTGTCTTGCGGCTCGGACATGAAAACACTTTAACCGGCGGCGGAATAGTTTCCATTTATTTTTTTGCCGAGTTTGTTTTGCCAACCGGATTGGTTTCGGTAATTTTGCGCCGGACAAACCATTATGTCAGAGATGTTTCACAAAACCTTGCAGTCGCGCTGGCTGCGTGAATTCCCGCGCATAGCCGGGGCGGCGGTCGCCTCGTTTGGCTTGTTGATCGTTGTAAGCTGGTTTGCGCACTGGCAGCCGGTGGTGCAGATGCTGCCGGATACCGCGCCGATGAAGTTCAACACGGCGTTGTGTTTCATTTGTCTGGGCACGGCCTTGATTTTGCTGACAACCCGCCTGGCCTATTACGCGCCATGGCTGGGCGGGGCGGTTTTGTTGTTCACCGGGCTGACATTGGTTGAATATCTGTTGCAGCGGGATTTGAATATCGACCAGCTTTTTTTCAAGTCCTATATCCAGGCGGATACAATGTACTTGGGGCGCATGTCGCCGCTGGCGGTGGTGTGCTTCATACTTGTCAGTTTGGGGGTCATCATCGTGGGGCCGCAGCCTCGGTGGCCGCGGCGTTTCTCGGTGGTGGGGATTTGCGGGTGTATCGTCGCGGTCATTGCGCTGGTGGCGTTGTTCGGTTTTGCCTTCGGCATCCAGTCGGCCTACGGCTGGGGTTCGTATTCGCGGATGGCGGTCAATACCGCGGCGGTGTTTCTGGTTTTGAGCGGCGGGCTGCTGGTGCACGCATGGCAAACGGCCCGGGAAGAAAATTTTTATTTCGCCCGCTGGCTGCCGGTGACCGCGGCGCTGACATTGCTGGCCATGATCGCCTTCATCTCGGTGGTCAATCTGGAGGAACTGGACAGCGCGACCTACTGGCGCAAGCACACGGTGGACGTGATTCTCGACGCGCAGGCGTTTCAGGACAACGTGACCGCGCTGCAACTTGGGATGCGCGGATATGTGACGCAACGCGATACGAATGCGCTGGCCTCGTACCAAGGCAGTTTGCAACGCGAACCGGAACAGTTCGACCAACTGGTCGAGTTGACGGGCGACAATCCTGCGCAGCAAAACGAGTTGAAGGCGCTCGCGGCGGCGATGGATGTCATATTTGCCTTTGACCGGCGGCTGCTGGCGGTTTACGAACAGGAGGGTTTTGCCGGAGTTTCCAGGATTGATGCGACCGGTGAAAGCCGGCGCGTCTTTGGAAGTGTGATCGACGAGATCAAAAAATTTTCAGCCGCGGAACAAAAATTGTTGTCGGTTCGTGGGGCGGTGGAACAGGCGGATTCCGACAAAGGCACGCGCCTGATGGTGGTTGGCAGCGTGCTGGCGGCGTTGCTGCTGGTGTTCGCCAACCAGATGGCCAGCCGCGAATTGCTTTACCGCCAGCGGGCCGAGGCGAAATTGAGCCAGGCGCTTATTTTACAAGATGCGATCCTCAATTCAGCGGATTACGGCATCGTCAGCACCGACCCCAAGGGCATCGTACAATCTTTCAATCACGCCGCCGAATTGATGCTGGGTTATTCGGCGAAAGAGGTGGTCGGCAAGGCCACCCCCATGCTCTGGCGCGACCCGCTGGAGATCACGGAGATGGCGCAGAAACTTTCCAAAAACATCGGTCAGCCGGTCAAACCGAATTTTGAAGCGGCGGCGATGAAAGTCCAGTTCAACCCCGGTCAGATTGATGAAGGCGAATATACATTCATCCGCAAAGACGGCAGCCGTTTCACTTGTCTCCTCGTCGTCACGATGGTGTCTGACAACATCGGTTTCCGGGGCTACATGGGGGTCTTCCGCGACGTTAGCCAGCGTAAGCAACAAGAAGCCGGACGGGAAAAACTGATCGCCGATCTCCAGGCGGCGCTGACACAGGTAAAGACCCTTTCGGGCACGATCCCCATCTGCGGCTGGTGCAAAAGCGTCCGCTCGGACGAGGACGGCTGGCAAGGCGTCGAGCAATACGTCCGTGCGCGTCTGGATGTGACTTTTTCACACGGTATCTGTCCGACCTGCACTGAAAAGGTCAAGGCGGACATTGAAAAGTTGAACAAGCGAACTTGATCAACGCCGGCGAATCCCAATCATTCGTTTTCAGGCGTGTCGGCGGCGGGCTGGACACGCAGGCGCGGTTTTGAAAAACTTGCGGCGCATTCTAATGGCCGACCCTATTTATGCCGGACGCGCGCACTGAACGAAAATTCCTTGCGCTGGTCTGTCTTGTCCTCGCGTTTGGAACCGTGGCGCTATATTGGCCGCTCGGGCATTTCCCCTTCATCCTCTACGATGACGAGCAATACATCACCGGCAACCAGCATGTTGTCACCGGCCTGTCCTGGGTAAATTTCAAGTGGGCGTTCACGACCGGCGAGGCGGCCAACTGGCATCCGCTCACCTGGCTTTCGCATCAGGCGGATTGCGCAGCGTTCGGCCCGAACGCGGGCCGGCATCATTTCGTGAGCGTGCTCCTGCATGCGGCGAATGCGCTGCTGCTCTTTGCCTTTTTGCGCGGGGCGACGGGTGCGCTCTGGCGGAGCGCACTGGTGGCGGCATTGTTTGCCTGGCATCCGTTGCGCGTGGAGTCCGTGGCCTGGGCCTCGGAACGCAAGGATGTGTTGAGCACATTTTTCTTCCTGCTGACATTGATCGCGTACGTCAAATACGCGAACGCGGTCAAAAACAAAATTTCTGCGGCCGTCACTTTTTATGTCCTGGCCCTGTTGCTCTTCGCCTGCGGCCTGATGAGCAAGCCGATGGTGGTGACGCTGCCGTTTGTTTTGTTGTTGCTGGATTGCTGGCCCTTGAACCGGATTCAACGTGAAGCATTCACGGTCCGGGCATGTTCGAAATTGGTCGTGGAAAAAACCCCATTCTTCATCCTTGCCGCCGCCGGCAGTGCGGTGACATATCTGGTGCAATCCGGTGGCGGCGCGGTGTGGCAGACGCCGTGGCCTGAACGGCTGGCGAATGCCGCCATCGCCTATGCGAGTTACGTCCTGAAAATGGTCCGCCCGACGGACCTATGCATCGTTTATTCGCACCCCAAGCACTGGCCGTTTTTGGTTGCAGCCGGCGCCGTTGTGCTATTGCTGGTGTGGACGATTCCCATCGTATTGAACTGGCGGCGTTATCCGTATCTCGCGGTTGGATGGTTTTGGTTTCTCGGCACCCTTGTTCCGACCATCGGCATAGTGCAGGTCGGTGCGCAATACATGGCCGACCGCTATTCCTATATCCCGAGCATCGGTTTTTTTATCATGGTCGTCTGGGGCGGGTGGGAAATCGTTTCGAACCGGCCGCAATGGAAAAACCTTTCGTTCATCCTTGCCGGCGGAGCCTTGCTGGGCTGCTGTGTGCTGACCCCGATACAACTTTCGTTCTGGCGCGATAACGTGACGTTGTTCCGGCACGCGATAGAGGTGTCGCCGGATAATTACATTGCCGCGAACTGTCTCGGCAAGGCCTACGAAAAAATCGGGGACAACGAACATGCGCTGGTGCTGTATCAGGTGTCAGTGGAGGCCGAGCCGCGATTTCCGCAGAGCCAGTTCAACTACGCGATAATGTTGCTGTTGTTTGGCGACAAGCCGAAGGCCTTTGAACATCTGGAAGCCGCCGCCGCGCTGGAACCACATAACCCGGACATCCAATATGACCTCGGCCAATATTTTGCGCACGCGGGGAACTGGCAGGATGCGATGAGATGTTTCAGCAACTCCGCCGCCCTGCGTCCGGACTATCCGAACGCACAATTTAACTTTGGTGCGGCGCTGGTAAATATTGGCGACCCGACGAACGCAGCGGTCCATTTTCGGGAAGCCTTGCGATTGCAGCCAAATTTTCCCGAGGCCAGTAATGACTTGCAGCGGATCAGCAAGTAAAAGAGGGTCATGATTTTCCCCTTGAAAAACGGAACGATTCATGGAACATGGGCGGCAAGTCCGACCAGCCAGGAGCAATGCATATGAAACTGAAAATAATTTCTATATCCGCCGTTTTTCTGGGTTTGTTTTCCGCCGTCGCGCAGGACAAGGTGGTCATTCGCGGATCAAACACCATCGGTGAGGAACTTGCGCCACGCCTGGTGGCCGAATACAAAAAGACCCACGCGGACGCGGCGTTCGACATGGAGTTCAAAGGCTCGGCTTACGGCATCGGCGCGCTGATGGGCAGCTTTTGCGACATCGCCGCGTCATCCAAGGCTGTCGGCAAGGAGCAATTGGAGGTTGCGCAAGTCCGCGGCGTTGAGTTTAAGGAATATATACTCGGCAGTTATACGGTTACCATATTGGTGAATGCCGCGAACCCCGTAAGCAACCTCACCAGCAACCAGGTGCAAAATATATTCACGGGAAAAATTTCCAATTGGAAGGAAGTTGGCGGTCCGGATGCGCCGGTGCACCTGTTCGTTCGCGATCCCGTGTCCGGCACTCACCTCGGCTTCAAGGAACTGGCGATGGCCAATCAGGATTACGCCGTACAGGCCAGATTTCTTACCAACTATGCCGGCATTGCCGATGCGGTTGCTCAAGACCCGAACGGTATCGGCTACTCCGGACTTGATGCTTCGCCGGCAGCCGGCACAAAAATCGTGAGTGTGGATGGAGTTGCGCCAAGTGTGGCCACGGTGAACAATGGAAAATATTCTTATGTCCGCGCGTTGCGTTTTTACACGGACGCCCCGAAGGAATCCGCCAAGGCAAAAGATTTCATCAACTATGTTCTTGGCTCTGATGGGCAAAAAGTTTTGACCCAGATGGGATACGCGCCCAAGCCGTGAATTGTTTTGCGGGGCTGGACACGGCGCACACGATTTGAAAAACTGCGCGCCGCATGAAACAAGTCATCGTCACGTTGGACATGGAAGGCGTGCTCACGCCTGAAATCTGGATCGCTGTCGCCGAAAAGACCAAACTCCCCGAACTCCGCCGCACGACCCGCGACGAGCCTGACTACGACAAGCTGATGAACTATCGCATCGGCATCCTCGACCGGCATGGGATCAAACTCTCGCACATCCAGGAAGTCATCGGCACGCTCAAGCCGTTGCCCGGGGGGAAGGAATTTCTGGACGAACTGCGTTCACTGGTCCAGGTCATCATTTTGTCCGATACGTTTGAACAATTTGCGCAGCCGTTGATGAAGCAGTTGAACTGGCCGGCGCTTTTTTGCCATCGGCTGATTGTCGAAAATGACCGGATTGCCGGATATCAACTGCGCCAGCCGAACCAGAAACAAAAATCCGTCGCCGCGCTGAAATCATTGAACTACCGGGTGATTTCTGCCGGGGACTCCTACAACGATACCGCGATGCTCAAAGAAGCCGACACTGGTTTTCTCATCCATGCGCCGGAAAATGTGAAGCAGGAATTTCCCCAGTTCCTGGCGGTTGAAAGCCACGCGGAACTCCTGAGGCTCATCAAGGGGGCGATGTGACACCGACGAATAAAGGCTCGTTTAAGATTTTTACACTCGCGGGCATTAGTGTGTATGTCCACTGGATGTGGCTTTTAGCGGCGATCTATTCCATCCAGTACCGGACGCACGTTTATTCGTCCCTGATATGGAATATCGCCGAGTATCTCTCGCTGTTTCTAATCGTATTGATCCACGAATTTGGCCATCAGCTGGCGTGTCGTTCTGTCGGAGGAAAAACTCATGACATTGTTCTCTGGCTGCTCGGCGGGGTGGCTTATGTTTCACCGCCGCAACGTCCGGGCGCACAACTATGGAGCATCGCCGCCGGACCGCTGGTGAATGTCGTGCTCATTCCAATTCTGGCCGCGCTTGTTTCAGCGAGCTGGCATCTGGGCTGGTATGATACGCATCCCGATCTGCATGAACTGTTGCATAACGTTTATCTGATCAATATCGGCCTGTTGATTTTTAACATGATGCCGGTTTATCCGCTGGATGGCGGACAAATTTTGCGCTCGCTGCTGTGGTTTGTGCTCGGACGTGCAAAGAGCCTGTTTGTCGCCAGCATCATCGGGTTCATTGGTCTGGCCGGATTGGTGGTTTTGGCCGCCAGTGTCTTTTTGACAGGCCGGGATTCTTCATCAGCCGTCTGGCTCGGGCTTATGGCGGTTTTTATCGCGACGCGGAGCTGGCATGGATTGAAAGAAGCCTGGGCGCTGTCAAAGCTTGCAAAGCTTCCGCGACGGAAGGGTTTCACCTGTCCGTCGTGCAAAACAGCACCGCCGATCGGAGAATTCTGGCGCTGTGGAAAATGCGGCGGAAAATTCGATACGTTTCTGACACAAGCGCAATGTCCGCACTGTGGTACTCAATTCAGTTCCTCCCAGTGTCTGGATTGCGGCACAACTTCGTCCATCGCAACATGGAGTGCGGAATGCGGAGTGCGGAGTGCGGAAAACTGATTCCGGTGCGGAATTCGGGTTGCGGAGTGAAAAATTTTATGAGCAACGAAAACTTAAAGCTCAGAACCAAGCAATTTGCTTTGCGTGTTATCAAGCTGGTTGAAAGTTTGCCTCACGACACGACTTCCAACGTGATTGGCAGACAATTGTTACGTGCCGGTACCTCCGTTGGGGCTAATTATCGTGCGGCCTGCCGTAGCAAATCAACGGCGGACTTTATTTCTAAAATGGGAACGGTCGAAGAAGAGGCTGATGAATCGGCTTACTGGATGGAATTGCTTGTTGACGCTGGCAAAGTTAAACCGCTCAAAATGTCCGAACTGATGAAGGAAGCCGGCGAGTTGACGGCAATTGCAATAAGCTCAATCAATACCGCACGTAAATCAACCAATCGCCGTTAATTATATTATTCCGCACTCCGCATTCCGAATTCCGCACTTGAATCAGTCCTCAGCCTTAAAAGCCCGCGAAATCAGGTCGCGCACGGCCTGCTTTGGATTTTTATTTTCGTAAAGCATTGCGAACACCTCGTCAATGATCGGGGCGACGGTTTTCTTATCCTGCGCCAGCTTGTGCGCTGATTTCGCCGTCGGATAACCCTCCGCGAGCTTGGGATGCGACGCCACAATCGCCTGGATTGTTTCACCACGCCCCAGCCGTTCGCCCAGGTCACGGTTACGGCTTTGCCTGGAAAAACAGGTCAGCATCAAGTCGCCCAGGCCGCTCAAACCCGCAAACGTCTCCGCCTGGGCGCCGGACGCGACGCCGAGCCGCTTCATTTCCGCCAGCGCGCGCGAAACCAGACCGGCCTTCGTGTTGTCGCCGTAGCCGAGTCCATCGCTCACCCCGGCGGCGATGGCGATGACATTTTTCAGTGCCCCGCCGTATTCCACGCCCAGGATGTCCGTGCTCCGGTAGATGCGGAATTCGGGCCGGTGAAACATTCCCTGCACGGTCTTGGCCGTGCCTTCGCTTTCGCTCGCGCAGACGACCGTGGTCGGGATGCCCAGCGCCACTTCACGCGCAAAACTTGGACCGGACAGGGCGGCCACGCGCTCCGCCGGTGCATATTCGCGCAAAACCCGGCTCATGGTTTCGCCGCTCTCGTATTCGATGCCTTTCGTGACGCTGACGAAAATTGCCGGATGACCTTTTAATCTGGAAACAACTTCGCGAAACGCCTGTGAAGGAATCGCCAGCACCACGCATTCCGCGCCGCCGACCGCCTTGGCAAAATCCGGCTGGGTCTTCCAGTCTTTCGGCAATTTCACGCCGGGCAGGTATTTTTCATTCGTGCCGTTTTGGAGTTCGTCAAGCAGATCGGTGTCGCGATCCCAGAGCGTGACGTGGTTGCCGTTCTCCTGCAAAATTTTGGCGAGCGCCGTGCCCCACGCACCGGCACCCAGTAATGTGATCCTCACTTTGCGCCCTCCGATTTTTTTTGCCCAAGCCGGTTTTCCGTTCCGGCCCTGAGCCGCTGGATGTTGGACTTGTGCTTGTAAATCGCCAGCGCGCCCAGTGCCGTCGTGACGACGCACAACAACAATTTTTGCGGTGAGAAAATCCAGACCGTCAGCGGCAGCGCCACCGCGGCGGCGATGGAACCGACGGAGACATATCTGGTAAGTACGACGGCGAGAACGAAAACGATCCCCGCCACCAAAACCGCCCACGGTGCCAGCGCGAGATAAACTCCGGCGGTGGTGGCGATGCCCTTGCCGCCTTTGAATTTGAGCCAGCAGGTGTAATTATGGCCGAGGACGGCGCAGATGCCCGCGAGCACGAAAAATCTGGTCTGGATGTCGTCGGGCTCGGTTTGGAAAAAAATGGCCAGGCCCGAACTGGGCGGTGTCACCAGGTCAAAGATGATCTGCGGCAGAATTTTGCAGGCGATATAGCCCTTCGCCGCATCCATCAGCAGGACAAAGATTCCTGCCGGTTTGCCGAGCACGCGCATGGCGTTGGTTGCGCCGATGTTACCGCTGCCGGTTTTGCGGATATCAATGCCCCTCGCCTTGGCGACCAGATAGCCGGTCGGGATGGAGCCGAGCAGATAAGCGCCCAGGGCGGTCAAAATATAAGTCAAAACTGGCACGCGCGAAGTTTACGAGCGCCGTGTCCAAAGTTCAAAGTCCAAAGTTGAGGGCACCACTGGTGCAAATCTCAGGGCAGGGGATGCTGTTTGGCCCAATTTGAGTAATGTTCCAGTGCACGCTTCGGCGTGTCGCGGTACCAGCCGTAGCCGTTGCGCCGTTCCAGGGAAAGCTCCGAAACATCGTCGTGGATCGTCTTGTCGCGGTCGCCGAAAATCGGCCGGTCCGTGCCGATTTCATAATAGCGCGACCAGAGGACGGCTCCCGGCGCGTCGATCAACTCACGGCCTTTTCCTTTCACCGGTTTGTATGCCTTGCCTTCGATTTTCGTTCTTTCAAACCAGGCGCACGCGGCATGGACGGCGGCAACGGTTTTCGGATCCGGATCGGGCAGCTGCATCAGGAATAAAACGATCGTGGCGCTCTCCGATGAGGTCAGCGATGGCATCTCGTAATTTCTCGCCGACGCCGGCTGCAAGGTGATCGCGTCGTGCTGCTGGCACCAGACCGTGAGTTTGCCCGCGACCTTCACCTGCGCAGCAAGGAGGCAATCGAGCCCTCGTTTCCAGCTTGCTTCCGCCTTCGCGCGCAAATCCGGAGGCACAAAGGAAAATTCATCCTGTCCCGGGGAAATGTCGCGCAAAAATTCAATGACATGGAGCACCGCGTCGTCATTCACCGTGATCTCATCGTGATAGCCGCCCTGCAACGGCCAGACTTGCGGCCAGCCACCGTCGGGGAATTGCGAATTGAAAATATAATCGAGACCACGTTCGAACGATTTTTCATAGGCGGAGCCGCCCGGATCATTTTTGCCGGCGGAAATCACCTTGGCCAGGAATTGCATTTCGGTCGTGGTGGAATCGTTGTCGAAGGTGCCGACATAGTTCCAATGCAAATCGTCCGGCCGGTCAAAATCGCCGGGTGCGGCATGCTCCGAAATATTTTCCACGCCGAAAAGTTCGCCCGCCTTGCGCGGATTTTTCGTGAAGTCTGTATTCTTGCTCCAGCCGCCTGCCGGCGTCTGAAACGACACGAGGTTGTCCGCGATATGGCGTGCCTCGCGGCTGCGATACCAGGCATCGGGATTGTCCAGCGCCACGCCCTTCGCATTGTGGGTCGCGTGGGGCAGGGTGGCATTGGTCAGGCCGTGCGCCATCAATTCGTCCCGGAAAAATTTCTGGTCGGCGGCCTTCTGCCGCTGCGAATTTTCAAAATAGTTTTTCCATTCCGGCAGGTTCGCCACGCGTTCGGCGGTGAGCGGCGTCGCGGGAACATTCGTGGCGATGACTGCGGCGTGATTTGAGCCGGTAGTTAGCAGGGCGGCTAGACAAAACAATACGGCGGGAAACTTCATGGGTTGCCGGTACAGACGCTGCTGGCCGGGCAACAGTTTCGCCCTGGTGTCAGTTTGCAGTGCTTTTTAGTTTGAAAAATGCGCACCGCATTATCGCTAGAGCATTTAAAAAAAAACTATAGCCGTGGTGGTTGCCACGCCATCTCCCACCCCGGCCCTCTCCCGCTGGGAGAGGGTGAAACACTCCCAGCTTCATACAAAAACCTGCGGCTGGATTGGAGGACATCACACTCAAAGAAAGAAAAAGCAAACATGGCTGTTCCCTCTCCCGGCGGGAGAGGGTCAGGGTGAGGGAGAAAATTGACGGAAACCAACGGCTACAAGTTTTCTTGGACCGTTCTAATTTACGGTATGACCAGCCGCAATTTTTGGCGTTCGACGGAAAAAGTGGCGGGCAAGCTGCCGATCCATTCGCCATCAAGCTCAAACGCGGCGGGCGTGCTGCTGGTCAGCTCGATCTTTGACGCGCGCAACCTTTGGACGTGCGGCTCCGACAATTTTCGCCGCAACAGAAAATTCGGGGCATGGTTGAGCAACATCGTCATATTCACCTTGGGAAACGCACAGGCGTCCAGATGGCCGTCGCACAGGCCGGCTTCGGGAAATATCTCGAACGGCCCGCCGTAGAGCCGCCCGTTGCCCAGCAACACCAGTTCGCCGGAGATGTTATTGCCGTTCGCGCTGGCGGTGATCTGCACCTGTTTTTCCGTGAGCGCCTGGAAGCCGGCGACGACATAGGCCAGCGGCCCGGCCGTTTTTTTTAATTTCCAACTGACCAGTTCCACCGCGCGCGCATCCAGTCCGCAGCCCGCCAGTTGCATGAAATATCTTTGCGCCGGTTTGCCGTCTTCAAAATAATCCGCGCGCCCCAGATCGATCTTCATTTCGTTTGCGCGTTTCAACGCCCGCCAGGCGCCTTCCAGGCGCAGCGGGATTTTCAATTCCCGGGCGAAGACGTTCACCGTGCCTAAGGGCAGCACGCCCAAACGGGTCTTTTCAAAACCACCGGGTTCATCACCGATTCCGTTCAGCACTTCGTTCACCGTGCCATCGCCGCCCGCCGCGGCCACGATGTCGTAACCGGTCGCGACCGCCGCCTGCGCGAGCCGGCGCGCATCGCCTGGTGCGGTCGTGGCCTTGAGCACGCACTGTTGTGAAAGTTCGCTCAAAAACTTTTTGAATCGCCGCGCCTTGTTGCCACGCGCGGCGGGATTGAAGATGACACAGATGCGCACCGGGCAATGATTTTCATTTTTCAGCGCGAGTCGAGCCGAAACGTGCCGTGCTGCTTGCACTTCAGCCACATTTTTCGGACAATGGCAGCATGAACGAAGTCTCCGAATGGAAAATAACCAAGTGGCCGTTTATCGCCGCCGGCATCGCTTTGTTGGCGGTTGCCGCCGTTCTGGCAACCCGTCCCGCTCACGCCATCACGGAAATGGAAATCATTCTAGCGACCGTCAGCGTTGCGTTGGGCGCCATCCTGGCCTGTTTGCCGTTCATTTTGGAGTATCGCGCGGTTAAAAAATTGATTGAGGTCAACGCCGTCACAACCATCACCGAGCAGCTGCACGATCTCAAAACATATTCCGCGCAGATTTCCGCCGCGACCGACCAATGGGCGCGGGTGCAGGATGCGACCAAGGGACACTCCGAAAAAACCGTCGCCGGCGCGAAAGAGATCGCCGACCGCATGACCGTGGAAATCCGCGAGTTCAACGAATTTCAGGTCAAACTGAATGACACGGAAAAAGGCGCGCTCCGGCTGGAGGTTGAAAAATTGCGGCGTGCCGAGGGTGAGTGGCTGCAGGTCGTGGCGCGCATTCTCGACCATGTATATGCGCTGCACACTGCGGCGGTGCGCTCAAACCAGCCCGAAGTCGCCGCCCAGATCGGAAGTTTTCAGAATGCCTGCCGCGATGCGGCCCGTCGCGTCGGCTTCACACCGTTTGGCGCGGACGCCGGGGAAAAATTTGACGCCCAAAAACATCGCGTCCATGACGTGGAAAATCCTCCCGCCGATTCCACCGTTGCCGAACTGCTGGCACCCGGCATCAGTTTTCAAGGTCGTCTGGTGCGTCCGGCCCTCGTGCGTCTGCAGGACGCAAATGCACCGGTTCAGGAACCGGAAAAAATTGAAGAAGAAACAGTTTCCGCACCCGCTGCTGATGAACTGCCGCTGTAAATTTAGAGAGAATGGCGCGCTATGGCGGTTTAAGAAAACTTGTAGCCGATGGTTTTCGTCAATTTTCTCCCTCACCCGCCATAGCCGCTGTCGCTGCTCCCGCTGGGAAAGGGAGAAACGCTCCCGCTTCACATGAAAACCTGCGGCTGGACTGGAGCACACCGTACTCAACGAAGAAAAATGCAAACATGGCTGTTCCCTCTCCCAGCGGGAGAGGGTTAGGGTGAGGGAGAGCGCAACACCATGGAATAAACGGCCACAATTTTTCTTGAACCGGTCTATCGTCCCAATTTCAAACCTCTTCCGTAATTTGGGCGGATAAAAAATGCAGCACCCGCTTCGTCACCTTGCGTGAGAAAATTCGTTCCAGCGCCGCCGCGTAGAGCTGCAACTGCGGTTTATACGTTTTGACCTTTCCCGGCAATTCGCGGGGTGTGAATGCATCGGTCTTGAAATCCACCAGCCAGATTTCGTTCGGCAGAATCACGGCCAAGTCAGCCACGCCTTGCACGACCACAAATTCACCTTCCAAGCCCGCTTCAACATTTTGGCCGGTGATTTTTGAGATTTCCGCCGGGCTGAAGCGGGCGGTGAAGGGCAGTTCGCGTTGCACATTCCGCGGATTGGCGCGGATGTTCATTCCAAGCGTTGAATTCCAAAAACTTTTCAACGCGTCCAGATCCAGGACCGCGCGCTCGTCAGCCGTCAGGTAACTTTCGTTCATCAACCGCCCGGCTTCCGCGTCGAAGTCCGTCCGGTTAAAATCAAAATGTTCCAAAAATTTATGGTGAGATGCACCGATTTCGGATGCGGACAGTTTTTTGGATTGGGTATCGGATTTTAAGTTTTTGATTTTTCCAGGCGATTGTCGGGGGAAAATAGGCTCGGCCTCATCGTCCGCCTCCTCCGCCGCGCGTCGCAACTCCGTGACTGTCGCCTTCGCCTTTCGCCGTGTGGCCGTGAGGGAGGGATAAGTCCATTCCAGCCGTCCGCGTAATTCTTCCAGTTCGCGGCCTTCAATCACAGGCGTTGTTGTTGCGGAATTCGATTTTTGAATTTCAGGTGTATCAACCAGTTCGTCATCCGACACGATTCGCCAGGCCAGGTTTTTCGGTGCGCCTTGCTGGTTGGAAAACCAAATGGCCAGCCAGTCGGCAAAACTTTTGGCCGAGGAAATCTTTTGAACCGTCGCGGGCTGCGGTTGATTCCATTTTTCTTCCCAGTTTTTTTCGGAGACGCTTGCGGTCAAGATCAGGTCATCGCGGGCGCGCGTGAGTGCGACATAAAGCAGACGTAATTCCTCGCCCAGCAGCTCGCGTCTTTGCCGGCGCCGCGCCAGCCAGTGCGGCAGGCTGGGGTAGCGCCCGCCGGCCTGTGGCGGCTTGATTTTCGGGCACAAGCCAAGTTCCTCGTCGAAAATGATCTCGCCGTGCAAATCCCGTTCGTTGAAGCTTTTCGCCAAATCCGCCAGCACCACGACGGGGAATTCCAGGCCCTTGCTTTGGTGGATGCTCATCAAACGGACTGCGTTCTCGGCGATCACGGCAGGCACCTCGGGTTCAACTTCATTTTCCCGCTGGGCTTCGATGAATTTTAAAAAACGAAACAAACCCTGCCGCTGAAACTGGTCGAATGAATGCGCCAGGTTCAAGAAACTTGTCACATTCGCCGCGCGCTGCCCGCCGCGCGATTGCGCACGCAGCCAGTCGGCATAATAAGTTTCCGTCAGGATTTCTTCGAGACATTGTGACAGTGAAATCTGCTTTGCCATTTTTCGCCAGCGGTGAAATCGTTCGAGAAATTTTCCAATTTTCGGTGTCAGCGGGCCTTGGTCGTTCGAGTTGAGGCTTTGGAACCGGTTCAGGGCCGTCCAAAAATGCTTATCCCGTGCGGCGAGCCGGATTTCGGCCAGTTCATCCAGCGACAACCCAACCAGCGGTGAGCGTAATACGGCTATGCAGGGCACGTCCTGCAATGGATTGTCCAAAAGTTCCAGCAGGCTCAACAGATCGAGAATTTCCGCGCTTTGATAGAAACCACCCCGCACAACGGCCAGCGGAATTTCGGCGCGTTCAAATTCCTTGGCGAAAATCTCCGACTTGCCGCGCGGCGAACGCATAAGGATTGCCATATCGCGCCATTCGACAGGGCGGAGAATCTTTTTCTGGTCATCGAAGATTTCGTGCCTGGAGTTGAAGAGTTGTTTCAACTGCCTTGCGACGAGGCGCGCCTCAAGCTGGGTATTGTCAAGGCTGGCAAGTTCGTCATCCTCGGTTTCGCCATCTTTATTGCGGACGTTCTTGAACCGGACCAAAAGTCTGGCGCGCGGAGCAGGATCGTTCTTTGCGCCGAAAGCCTCGCGTGATTCCGGCGAGCCGAATATTAATTCCGCATCCTCGTCGTATTCCACGCCGCCGATCTCGGCGCGCATCACCAGACGGAAAAGTGAGTTGGTGAAATTCAGCAGCGTTTCCCGGCTGCGAAAATTTTCAGAAAGTGAGATCGTCTCGCCGGCTCTGCCGTGCCAGTCCCGGGCGTAGTCGCGGAAAATTTTGGGATCGGCGAGACGGAAGCGATAGATGCTTTGCTTCACGTCGCCGACGAGGAAGCGGTTTGCGTTTTCGCCGTCACACGCCAATGCGGTGATGATCTTGTCCTGCGCGGCGTTGATGTCCTGGTACTCATCCACGAAGACGAATTTTAGTTTTGCACGCCATTGTTCAGCGACGGGGGCGGGCCGGTTTGTGGAAAAATCCCAGAGCAATTTCAATGCGAATTGTTCCAGATCATGAAAATCCATCACGCCATCAGCACGTTTACGCGCTGAAAAGTTTTGGGAGAATTCCGCCGTCAGCCGCAGCAGGGTTTCCATCTGGCCGCGAACCCAGGCCCAGTCCTCGGCCAACGGGTCCTTGCCGTTTTTTATGCCGGCGAGCGAGTAAAGAAATTTTGCCTCATCAAAAATCTTTCCCAGCGAAGCACGCAACTTGCCGGCATCGCCTTTGGGATAACTCGCGGTCAAGTTGGCGGCGGCGATTCGCCCCAGAATTTCGGCGGCAGATTCGCGGGAAAAATCCTTTTTTAACCGCGATAAAATGCCGGCCAATTCCGCGGCCTTTACATTTTCCGGTTTCAGGTCCTCCAGAACCGGCAGCCATTCGTCGTGCCAGTGTATGATTGCGGCAATCAGCCAGCTTTGCCATTCAACGGGTTCAACGGAGGAAAATTTGTTGCCTTGTTGCAAAAGCCAGCCGGTGGCATCCGGACGTGCCTGCGAATAATTGTGCAAGCGCAGCACAAGTTTGCGGATGTTCTCATCCCGTCCATCGCCGTGGACGGAAATCAATTCCTGGACGGCCGGTGCAAAATCCGTCCGGCCTTCGTAGTGGGCGGTGAATTGTTCGTCCAGGGTTTCGGCAGCAAGCTGGCGCGCTTCGCCTTCATCCAGGATCGCGAGCTGCGGGTCGAGGCCAAGCTCGTAAAAATGTTCGCCTATCAGCTTCGAACAAAAGCCGTGCAACGTACCGATGTGCGCGAGTTCGAAACGGGCAAGCTGCTCCGGCCAGAAATGTAAGGATGGATGGGCGGCGGCTTTTTCCTCCAGAATTTTTCGCAGGCGGATCCGTAATTCGGCGGCGGCGGCCTCGGTGAAGGTGACGATGAGCAGTTCATCAATCTGTGCGCCGTCGTTTTCGAGGCAGTCCAGGCAGCGGTCCACCAGCGTCTTGGTTTTGCCCGTGCCCGCGCCGGCCATGACCAGGACATTACCACGGGCCTTTACAGCACGCTGCTGCGATTCAGTGGGTGATTTTTTTTCCGGCACGGTTTCCATCGCGGTGCTGGATTTTAGACTTCCGACGCGAGGGATGAAACACTGATTTGACGGAATCTCAGTCGGCCGGGGAAAATTTGAGGACGAGTCGATAGGAAACCGGCGGGACGGTATATTTTTCGAGCACGCCCGGGCCGCAACTGCTGTTGCCCAAACCGCACATCTTGGCATCGAGCGACAACACCACCGGCTCGCGCGGCTTCAATTCATAATTATGCCGGGCGGATGTCAGGTCTTCCGCTGTAAAGTGCAGAGCTGAAAACGAGAACGCATCTTCAACGGCGGAAATCATCATGCCTTTCCCGGCGGCATCCGTCAGCTCCAGCCATCGGGTGTCCTCATGATTCCCATTTTCCTGCGGGCGCAGATACGAAACGTATTGTCCAGTCACCGTGCTGTTCCAAATGCCTATGTCCGTGGCATCCTTGCGGTCTGGGTAATTTTCCCATGGCCCGCGGCCGTACCAGCGGATATTTTCAAAATCTTTTGCCAATGACATGGTGATTCCGATCCGTGGCAGCAACGGCAATTCTCCGAACGGCGTAAATTCATTTTCCATCTTCAACGAACCATCGCCATAGATCGTCCAAACGGTTTTTTGCCTATACCCACCGGACATGGCATGGTTTGAGGTCACGGTAGTGACCTTGATGTCGTTGGTGCTTGTCTGCGCGACTTCGAATGATTCGACCTGACGCGTGAGATTGCTCAAACCGGCTTCACGCCAATCGCGGGCAAGCCATTTGCCGAAACCCTTGTCGTTGTCAGTTGGTGCGCGGAACAACTGTAATTTCGGACCGGACATTTCATCCGCAGTCGGTGAAAATATTTCATGACCATTGAATTCTAACGAAGTCAATGTTCCTTCCGTCCGACTGAAAGTTGCGGAAAAATTGGCTCCAGCAATTTTTTCCAAGCCAGCCTCTTCAGTTAAATTTAATGCACCAGGGTCGGGTTGGTGGGTCGGGTGAGTTTGTGGACCGCCGGTCACCAGCTTCATCTGCTGCCAGGCGATTTCAAATCCGGCCTTGGCCCAGGGCAGTTCCTCGCACGTGTGAAAACTGATGCGCAGCCAGAATTCTTCACCGGGATTTACAGTTCGAATTTTTTCGACAGGAATTTTAACTTCGAGCTGTTGTCCAGCTTCACAATTTATTGCTGGCAAAGTTCCTGACTGTGTTTCTCTGCCATCGCTATTAGTCACCGACCAGCGCACTTCGTAGTTGGTCAGGTTCAAAAATGAATTCCGGTTGGTGATCTTTACTGCGATCTTGCCGGGCTTCAAATTCGCGGGTTCGATCAAAACCGGTTGATACACTTTTTTGACCTCGTAATATTTTGGAAAGATTTCGCGTTCGGCATTAACAAGGCCTTTGATCGAAAAGCCCCCATGGTTTGGCACATCGCCAAAATCACCGCCGAAGGCCGTGACGATCTTTCCGTCCGGCAGGGTTCGATGCAAAGCCTGGTCGCACCATTCCCAGATGAAGCCGCCCAGCATGCGCGGGTTGGAATAGATTTCATTCCAATATTCTTGAAGATTGCCGACGGCATTGCCCATGGCGTGGGCGTATTCCGTCGCGAGCACGGGGCGTGGATCATTCGCACGCTCCGCCATGGCGAGCAGTTTGTCCCAACGCAAATTCCACGGGTCATCCGGCTTCGCGAAGGTTTCCGTGCTCAGGCGCGGATAAAACCGGCCAATGATATCAACGGTTTTTGGCGCGTCGGTTTCGGTTTGCGCGCCTTCATAATGAACCGGTCGCGTCGGGTCGAATTCATGCAGCCATCCTGAAATTGCCGCGAAGTTCGGGCCGTAACCGGATTCGTTCGCCATCGACCAGATGACCACGGACGGATGATTTTTATCGCGTTCGGCCAGACGTTGCGCGCGGTCGAGAAACGCACCGGTCCAGGCGGGGTCGTTCGCCAGCGATCCGCGCGTGCCATGCGTGCAGATATTCGCCTCATCGAGAACGTAGAGGCCGTAACGGTCGCACAAATCGTACCACCGCGGGTCATCGGGATAATGACAGGTGCGCACGGCGTTGATATTGGCCTGCTTCATGAGCGTGATGTCCTGGATCATCCGCGCGTCACTCATGGCGTGGCCGGTGTCGGGATCGATCTCGTGGCGATTGACGCCGCGCAGTTTAACCGGCTGGCCGTTGACGAGAAATACGCCATTGCGAATCTCGATTTTGCGAAAACCGATTTTACAACTGTCGGCTTCGATGACGGTTCCGGTTTCGTCGTTCAAGGTCAAAACGAGTGTGTAGAGGTCGGGCGTTTCCGCCGTCCATTTCGACGGGTCTTTTACCTTGGTTTCCAGCCAGGCGAATTTCGGTTCACCGCGCTGGGGCATCCGTTCATCGAGGATTTTGGAACTGAAGTCCGGGTTTAAAATTTCGCCGGCATCATGAACCAAATCATTCGTGAGCACGGATTTCCCGTCCGCGTCAAAAAGCTGCGCGCGTACCGTCCAGTTCGAAAGCGAAAGATTTTTCGCGGCGAGTTCGGGTTTGATTTGCAGCGTTGCGTCGCCGTAGTTGGAATCCAGATCCGTGCGGACGGTGAAATCGCGGATGCGCGCGGCGGCGGTTGAATATAGATAAACCGGCCGGAAAATTCCACTCATCCGCCACATATCCTGGTCTTCGAGGTAGCTGCCGTCGCTCCAGCGATACACCTCGACGGCGATCTGATTGGCACCGGCGTGGAGCGCATCCGTCAGGTCGAATTCCGCCGGTGTGCGGCTGTCCTTGCTGAAACCGACTTTGGTCCCATTCACCCAGAGGTAAAACGCGCTGTCCACGCCGTCGAAATGGATGAACACGCGGCGGCCATCCCACTTATCCGGCATCACGAAGGTTTTCCGGTACGAGCCGACCGGGTCACGTTGCGCGTACGCCGTCCAATTTGATGGCGGTTCACTGGTCACGCGCGGTGGATCAATCTTGAACGGGTAACCCGAGCCGAGATAAATCGGCACGCCGAAACCTTTCATTTCCCAATTCGACGGAACGGCGATGTTCGTCCAGGCTGAATCATCGAAATTGGTTCGGAAAAAATCGCCGGGGCGCAATTCCGGTTTTGGCGACCAATTAAATTTCCAATCGCCGTTCAACGAAAGGTAATACGGAGAATTCGTGAAGCTGCCGTTCAGCGCCTGCTTAACGGTTGCGAAGGGGATGAACGTCGAACGCGGCGACTCAGTGTTGATGTGCAGGATTTGTTCATTTTCCCAGTCCGGTGCGGCGCGTAATCGATTTCCGGAAAGTAACAGGAGGAAACAGAGAACACAGAGGAGTTTTATTGAAAACGCCGTTCTCTTTGTTTTCACCGGTTCAATTTGCATGGATGTGGAAGTTTTGCGCTTTTCCAGCGGGAGCGCAACCCTTCGGGCGATGCTGGCATAAATCAAAAGTATTTCGGCAATATTTTCAGACGCATCGCGCTTGGATTAAACGCCAAAAAGCCGCACACTTGGCGCACCCAATGGAACGCCTATTCGTAACCTATCTGGTCGAAACGCCGCTCGAAGTAGAGCGCGCCGCTGCCGTGCTGGCTGGCGAACAGTCGTCGGGCACATTTGTCGCCGTGCCGGGCGAAACCGAGGAACTGAAAGAACGTTTTGCCGCGCGCGTCGAAAAAATTACGCCGCTGGAAAAGGTTTCGGTGCCCAGTCTTTCTGGCGGCCGCCATGCCAGTGGCTTTCAGCGGGCGGAAATCGTCGTTTCGTGGTCATTGGAAAATTTCGGATACAACCTGCCGACGCTGGTTTCGACTGTGCAGGGGAATTTGTATGAACTGTCGCAGTTCACCGGCTTGAAGTTGATGGATTTGGAATTTCCGCCGTCGTTCGCGCAGCATTTTCGCGGGCCGAAATTCGGAGTGGCCGGGTGTCGCCAACTGACCGGCGCACAAGACCGGCCGCTTATCGGGACGATCATCAAGCCGAGCATCGGCATGACGCCACAGCAGACGGCGGAGCTGGTAAAAGTACTGGCCGAAGCGGGAATTGATTTCATCAAGGATGACGAACTGATGGCGAATCCGCCGCATTCGCCATTCGATGCGCGCGTGGATGCGGTGATGCGCGTCCTTAATGCCCACGCCGACCGCACGGGCAAAAAAGTGATGTATGCGTTTAACGTCAGCAACGAACTCGACGCGATGCGGCGGCATTACGAAAAAATTGTATCCGCCGGCGGCACGTGCGCGATGGTTTCGCTGAACAGCGTGGGCCTCGCGGGCGCGAAAGCGATTTGCGACCAAGGGGTGCTGGCGATCCATGGTCATCGCAACGGCTGGGGCGCGCTGAACCGGCATCCACTCCTCGGCATTGAATTTCCGGCGTATCAAAAGCTTTGGCGGCTGGCGGGTGTGGACCAGATCCATGTGAACGGCATCGCGAACAAATTTTGGGAGAGCGACGATTCGGTGGTGCGTTCGATCGAATCCTGCATGAAGCCGTTGCTCGGCGGGATGTCGGTTTTGCCGGTCGTTTCATCGGGACAATGGGGCGGGCAGGCGTGCGAGACGTACCGCCGGACGAAAACGGTTGATCTGCTTTACATGGCCGGCGGCGGCATTATGGCGCATCCGGAGGGTCCGGCGGCGGGCGTGCGTTCGTTGCAAAAATGGTGGGAAGCGGCGGTGGAAGGACTCACGCAGGAACAAGCCGTGGAAAAATGTCCAGAACTGAAGGTCTCAGTCGAAAAATTTGGCAAAAAAGCCTGATGAGAAAATTGCTTCTCACATTTTACGGCGACGATTTCACCGGCTCGACAGATGCACTGGAGCAACTCACGCTGGCCGGGGTGCGCGCGGCGTTGTTCATTGCACCGCCGACACCACAGCAACTTTCGCGGTTCAAAAATTTGCAGGCCGTTGGTGTCGCGGGCAAAACCCGGTCCTTGACGCCGGAGGCGATGAAACGCGAATTGAAACCGGCATTCCGGGCGCTAAAAAAGCTGGGTGCGCGGCATGTGCATTACAAGGTTTGTTCGACGTTTGATTCATCGCCGGAAATCGGGAGCATCGGTTGCGTGATGGATCTGGCGGGAGAGATTTTTCCTGCGTCGTTCATTCCTTTGCTGGTCGCGGCACCGGCGCTTGGACGCTATACGGTTTTCGGAAATCACTTTGCGCGGTTCGGCATTGGCAGTGCGGGTGAAATCCACCGGCTTGACCGGCATCCATCCATCAGCCGGCATCCGGTGACGCCAATGACGGAGGCGGATTTGCGGGTGCATCTGGCGAAGCAGACAAAGAAAAAAATCGCGCTATTCGACATCACGAAGATTTCATCGCCGGGAAGAACAATGCGGATTGAGTTCAAAAAGCTTCTGTCGCAAAGCCCGGATGTCGTTTTGTTCGACGCCTTGGATGAAAGTCATTTGAAGAAGATTGGTGCATTGATTGATGAGTTTGCGGTTGGGAAACGGCCTTTGTTTTCCGTCGGGTCTTCGGGGATTGAAATGGCGTTGGCGGCGAATTTTGGCGGCAGAGATAACAAGGCCCATACGCGGAAGGCTAAAATTAGTAAGAGCCTCCTTACGTCGGCTGCTACGAATATTTTGGTGGGGTCCGGCAGTTGTTCGCCGGTGACGAGCGGGCAGATTGCGCGGGCTTTGAAAGCAGGGTTTGCCGAAGTGCCGATGGATGCGGGGAAATTGGCGACGAAAGATGTCGGGGCGGAAATCGTGCGCGCGACAAACGAGGCGGTAAAATTTTTACAAAGCGGGCGCAGCGTAGTTGTTCACACTACAAAGAGAGGTTCGGACGCGCTCATAGCAAAGAAGTTGAAAGATCGAACTGCGGCGGTTCTCGGCACGGCGTTGGGCAAGGTTTTGCGGGGTGCGCTGGCGCGACATGCAGTCCGGCGCATTTGCATTGCGGGTGGCGACACGTCGAGTTTTGCCGCGCGGGCGCTGGGAATTGAGGCGTTGGAAATGATCGCACCGTTGACACCGGGTGCGCCGTTGTGCCGGGCGTTTGCGCCGAATTCGCCGTGCGACAAATTGGAAGTCGTTTTCAAGGGCGGACAGGTCGGGGCAGAAAATTATTTTGAAACCGTCAAAAGCGGAAAGACTTGAACAGAAGATAACGAAGAAAATAAAGGTGCGAGGAAGATGGTGTGGAAAACTGAATTTATGGCCAAGGAAGTGAGCCTCTGGTCTAAGCGGCTCGCGAGGACGCTCGCCCCACCAGGTCCGGGTATGACCATGATCTGGGCAGCGCGGCAGCATCGCCCTGCCGGATCAGGAAATGAACATGCTTTGTTTGCATTTGTGAAATTATGAAGAAGAAAAAACTCGGACTGATCCACACCTCGGCGACGTTGGTGCCGGTGTTTGCGCAGTTGTGCAAGGAGAAGCTGCCCGGCGTCGAGACTTTCAACATCGTGGACGACAGCCTGGTGAAAAATATCCGCGAGGCCGGCGGCATCACGCCGCAGATCGCGGAGCGCGTGGCGAATTATATCAAATCGGCGGAGTCTTCGGGGGCGGGGCAGATTTTGGTGACGTGTTCCTCCATCGGGCCGGCGGTAGAGGCGGGCGCGAAGCTGGTTTCGGTTCCAACGCTGCGCGTGGACCAGCCGATGGCGGACCAGGCAGTGGCGACCGGCAAACGCATCGGCGTGATCGCGACGCTTTCGACGACGCTCGAGCCGACGGCGGATTTGATCCAACGCCGGGCGGTGGCTGCGGGAAAGAAAATTGAACTGACATCGAAACTGGTGGAAGGCGCGTTTGAGGCGTTGATGGCCGGCGACGGGGCGACGCATGATGCGAAGGTGGCGGCGGCGCTGAAAGAACTGTCGCGGCAGGTGGACGTAATTGTATTGGCGCAGGCTTCGATGGCGCGGGTGGTGGATGCGTTGAAGCCGGAAGATAAACGTGTGCCGATCCTCGCGAGTCCGGGAATTGCGGTGGATTTTTTGGCGTCAATTTTGTGAGACACGAATTGCACGAATTTTCACAAATTCAAAAATGTATCCGTTAGCAAAAGTATATGGCGGCTGGATTTTGATGACGATAATTGTTCTTTCGGCAGGTTATTTGATGGGCAATCCGGACGTGTGGCATCCGGTTTTGGTTATCGCGACGATAGCCTTCGCAATTTCGCTTCGTTTCTCAAAGAGATTTCGCGGGTATCAATTCACGGCGTGGATCCTGGCGGTGGTGGCCTTAGGGATGATTTATCCGCAAAATGTTTTGCACGTTGGCGGTTTTGATATGCGGAACAAATGGGTAATGCTGATCGCGATCCAACTGGTGATGTTTGGCATGGGTACGCAGATGAGCCTGCATGATTTCGCGGGGGTGGCGAAATCGCCGCGCGGGGTGTTTGTCGGGATTTTTTGCCATTTCACGGTCATGCCGCTGGTCGGGCTGGCGCTGACGAAAATTTTCAGGTTCCCGCCGGAAATTGCCGCCGGTATCATTCTCATCGGTTCGTGTTCGAGCGGGCTGGCGTCCAACGTGATGGCTTACATCGCGAAATCGAATCTCGCGCTGTCGGTGACGGTGACGGCGGTGACGACGATGATCGCGCCGATAATGACACCGCTGTGGATGAAGCTACTGGCGGGCGAGATGGTACAGGTCAGCTTTTTTGGCATGATGGTGGATATCATCAAAATCGTGCTGGTGCCGATCGGGGCGGCGTTGATTCATGATTTTTTGAAACACGCCTCGCCGCGCGGACGGAAAATTGTCCTGGGGATCACCATTTTTGCAGCGGCGTGGCTGGTGTTTCTAATTTTTGGCGGCTGGGAATTTTTGAAGAATAATTTTTCAGGCAACGCGTTGACGACGCTCGGACTTTTTGGATTTTTGTTGAGCGCGTTTGTCATCGGCGTTTCGTATCACGCGCTGGCAAAAAATTATCCACGTCTCGACAAGTTCATGCCGACGATGGCGATTGTGGGGATACTTTATGTGACGGCGATGACGACGGCGTCCGGCCGGGACAATTTGCTGAAGATCGGGGCGCTGCTGTTCGTCGCCGCGATGCTGCACAACCTTGCAGGATATTTCTTCGGATACTTTTTAAGCCGGGGTGCGGGGCTGGACAAAAATTCGGCACGGAGCATCGCGTTTGAGGTCGGTTTGCAAAACGGCGGGATGGCCAGCGGACTGGCGAGCGCGATGGGCAAACTGGGAACGGTGGGGCTGGCGGCGGCGATTTTTATCCCGTGGATGAACGTGAGCGGGTCGATTCTGGCGAATTATTGGGGGAAGAGGCCGGTCAAGCATATTGCGGAATGCGGAGTGCGGAGTGCGGAATGTTGAAGGGTTGACGCGATGGGCTGGTGGAAGCGAACTGGAGATTTGGAGGTCTTTGGTTATTCAAAAGCGCCAGAGAACTGGCGCAGTCCAAGACGCTCACGCGTTGGCTGTGACTCGCGAAATTCGCGAAACGGTGGCCGGTGAAGTGATTTCTATCAGGATGTTTTCACAGATGGTTTGGCATTTGGTCGAGGTTTTCTACCGCTTTCCCCCTCATCCTGACCTTCTCCCTCAGGGAGAAGGGACAGCCGTTTGGTGCGCTCTTAAAATTTGTGAGTTGTTGAGCAGAATCCGTCTCCAGTTTCACGAGGGAGTTGAATACCGCGCGAACAGAAAACTAGATGCGTTTCAGTTGCCGTCCCACTGGAGGGTTTCGCCTTTTTGGGGTTGAATGAATTTTGTGTTGGCGCCGTAGCGCAGGCGGATGGGATTGCCGTTGAGCGAGTGGATGGTGGCGTAAGCCAGTTTTCGGTCGGCCCAGGCGATCTCCACTTCAAAGCCGCCGCGGGCGCGGAGGCCGGTGACTTTGCCGCTGCTCCACGCGGCTGGCAGCGCGGGCAAAAGCTGGATTTCGTCGTTCTGGCTTTGGAGCAGCATCTCGGCGATGGCGGAGGCGCCGCCGAAATTACCGTCGATCTGGAACGGCGGATGGGCGTCAAACATGTCGGGGAAGGTGCGGCTCGGGCTGAGCAGGAAATTCAGGATGCTGAACGCGTGGTCGCCGTCGTGCAGGCGCGCCCAGAGGTTGATGCGCCAGGCGGTGGCCCAGCCGGTCGCCTGGTCACCGCGGATTTCGAGGGATTTTTTCGCGGCGGCGGCGAGGTCGGGCGTGGTGTTCACGTCGATCTGCGCGCTCGGGAAAAGTCCGTAGAGATGGGAAACGTGGCGGTGGTGAAGCTCGTGTGATTGCATGTCGATGTCCTGCAACCACTCCTGCAATTGACCGTTGCTGCCGATTTGCAGCGGCGCGAGCCGGGAGCGGGTGGTGGCGAGCTGGGCGGCAAATTTTTTATCCGTGTCCAAAATTTCCGAGGCGGTGATGCAGTTGGCAAACAGGTCGCGCAGGATTTCAAGGTCCATCGTGGGGCCGGCGGTGATGCTGGTTTTATTCGCGGCGGGATTTCGGTTTTCCGGCGAAAGGGAAGGGCAGGTGACCAGCCAATGGTGGGTCGGTTCCTCGACGAGCGTATCGAGAAAAAATTGCGCGGAACCCTTCATCGCGGGATAGATGCGCTTCAAATAGTTTTTGTCGCCCGTGAAGAGGTAGTGTTCCCACAAGTTCTGGCAGAGCCACGCGCCGCCCATGGGCCACATGCCGGAGGTGGGGCCGTCCACGGGCGCGGTCGCGCGCCAGAGGTCGGTGTTGTGATGGGCCACCCAGCCGTGCGCGCCGTACATGACCTTGGCGGTCTTGGCGCCGGTCTGCGACATCTCCAAGACCATCTGGGTAAGGGGTTCAACACATTCGCCGAGGTTGCAAGTAT
>DATHOG010000018.1:0-36190 GCA_035485115.1 Candidatus Sulfotelmatobacter sp.
CCGTCCATCGGGATGTAGGTGTTGACCAGCCAGAGCAGCACGCCGACGACGATCAAGGTGACCACGAGGGAGACAAGGGACATAAAGTTTAATTCTTTGGGTTGAAGGTTTTCCGAGCCGGTTCAAGGTGCGATTTTATCGCCGGCCCACTGGCGGGTGTCGGCGAAACTTTTGGCCAGCGAGTCATAGGCGGATTTGGAACCGGCCTTGACCGTCTCAATCTGCCGGCCCGCGTTTTTATCCTTGTCGCATCCGATGCCAAGGGCGGCGAGGGAAAGAAGCGTGAGGAACACGTTTTTATTTTTCATGAGTGCAGTGTGGCTTGGTGGAGTGTCTCTTTCCATGGGGTATTACCCTACCGGAATCACTGGACGGGCTTCAGCGAGCGGCGCGCTATGTAGAACCACCTTGAATAATTGATTTGGAATCCGGGCGAAACCGAGGCTCCCTCATCCTGGCCTTCTCCCTCTTTGGGAGGGAGAAGGAATTCGCAGTGCGATTTCAGGATGGCTCGCAATGTGGTTTGCAATCGGACGGTTTTTTCTACAAAGCACATGCGGCGTCAAACTTCGAGCATCGAATGCCATACCTTTTTCCAGTGCGTCTTTTCGAGGTCGGCGCGGCTGAAGCCAATGGCCCGGACCCGCGCCTGCTGCCAGAGCGTGGCGGGATTTTTTTGGCCCGGGGAAAATTGGAAGGGCCGCCGGGCGCAGCCCGGAGATTGCCGACGGAAGCCGGTGGTTCCGGCCGTGCGGGAAGAACGTTCAAGCCGGGTGTTCATGGCGACCGATCTCCACCGCGTAGATTATTGGGCGGCGGTTGTTTCATCCAGTTTGGCGGCGGCACCTGTTCCGACTGATCGCCCGCATGGGCCAGCAGCACGTTTTTCACCACGGCCAGCAAGTCATCAAAGCTGTAGGGCTTGAGCAGGCAGGCCTCAAGCTGCAACTGCGAGTCCTGGTCGAATTCGAGTTGCGGATAATGGCCCGTGACCATAATCACGGGCAGACTCACCCGGACGGCGCGCAGTTTCTTTAACAACTGAATCCCGGTCATCCCGGGCATCTGATGATCCGTGACCATCAGGTCAAAGTTGGTCTCCTGGATGGCTGCCCAGGCCGCGGCCCCGTCTGCGGCGGCGTCCACCTGATAGCCGCAATGCCGCAATAACTCGGTATTCAGACGGCGGATGTCCGGGTCATCATCCACCACGAGAATGTGCTGGCGTTGGTTGGGTTCGGTTATGGCTGGCGCAGGGGCCGGCTCCGCGTTTTGAAAGTCTTCTGTCGCTGTCATGAACCCATCCTAAAGACGGGTGTGTTTTTGTACCATGGGGTGTTTCACCCATTTCTTAGAGCATTTTAAAACAAGATGTATCCGCACGATCTCCCTCACCCTAACCCTCTCCCGCTGGGCGAGGGAACAGCCATGATAGCCTTTCTTTTATTGAGCATGACATTCTCCAATCCAGCCGTTGGTTTTCGTCTGAAGCTGGGAGCGTTTCTCCCTCTCCCAGAGGGAGAGGGCGGGGTGAGGGAGAAAACTATCGGAAACCAACGACTACAATTTATCTTAAACCGCTCTAGTCGTGCAAGCAACGAGGCCGCCGAACCGGTCAGGTATTCGTCAACAATTCGAGCCGGAAAGATTTGATGGCGTTGAGCATGAATTGGATGGCCACCGAGGCGAGCAGCAGGCCCATGATGCGGATGGCGATGTTCATGATGATGGGACTCAACCAGCGCGCGCCCCGGGCGGAAATCCGCAAAATCAGGTAGCTGACCAGCGACACCAGCAGGATGCAGCCGCAGAGCGCGACATGTTGCGGGATATTCTTCGCTTCATTCTGGAGGAGCACCGTCGTGGAGATCGCGCCCGGGCCGGCGAGCATGGGAATGGCGAGCGGGGTGACGGCGATGTCGGTTTTTTCCGTGCCGGCCGTGGTTTCCTCGCGGGTTTCCTGAACGCGGGAGCGCCGGGCGCGCACCATGTCCAGGGCCACGATGAGGAGCAGGATGCTGGCGGCGATCTGAAACGCCGGCATGGTGATGCCCATGACCTTGAAGATGAGCCGGCCTGCGAAGGAAAAAAACAGCAGGACGCCGGCGGCCACGCAGCAGGCCAGCCGCGCGGTGCGGATGCGCTGTTCCGCCGTGTCGTTCGGCGTCATGGCGAGGAACGCCGGCACGACGGCCAGCGGGTCAACGATCACGAAGAGCGAGCTGGCGGCGAGCAGGATGTATTCGAATAGATTAATGACACCGAGTTAGCCGTGGAACGGGAGGAAAGTCAATCGGGAGAAAGCAGTGGTGGTGTCTTAAACTGGTGGGGCGAGCGTCCTCGCGAGCCGGCGTGAGCCTTGGGCTTAAGCGGCTCGCGAGGACGCTCGCCCCACCGGTTTTTTTGAAGTTAAGAGACATCAAACCAGCCTGTTTTTCGGTAGCGGTCAGTTTGATTGGCAGGGACAGCGCGCTGCGATGTCCCCGGCGGTAAAGCCGCCGGAAGGAATGGGCAAAACGCGGATTTTACCACGTTCGTTGCGCCCGCTATACGGGCGCGGACGGCGCAGCGCGCCGTCCCTACCAACGAAACGGCCCAACTGCGAATCATTAAACGATGGTCAACTGGACGCTGCTCTCGATGACGCCGGCGCTGATGGCGTAGCGGGTGAGGCCGGCGGTGTCGTGGATATCGAGTTTTTCCATGAGGTGTTCGCGGTGTTTCTCGACGGTCTTGATGCCGATGCCGAGTTCGCTGGCGGTTTCCTTGTTGGCCTTGCCTTCGGCGATGAGTTGCAGCACTTCCGCCTCGCGGGAAGTCAGGGTGGAGGCTTTTTTCCCCTTCAACCCGTCGCGGGAGGTGGTCTTCTGGTTATTCAGGCGTTTGGTGATGGCGTGGCTGAAAAAGGTCCGGCCGGCGTGGACTTCGCGGATGGCGCGGCAAACTTCGTTCGCGGAGGTTTGCTTGAGCAGAAAACCCACGGCTCCGGCATTGCTCGCGCTCTCGACATAGGCGTCATCGCTGTGGGCGGAAAGCATGAGGATCCGGACGGCGGGCATCTCCTTGTGCAACTGGCGCGCGGCTTCCAGGCCGTTGAGCAAGGGCATGGCGATGTCCATCAGGACCACGTCGGGCTTGAATTTTTTGGCGAGGGCGAGGGCCTTGCGGCCATCCTGCGCCTCGCCGACGATGGTGAAATCGTTTTCCAGTTCCAACATCTTGCGAAACCCTTCGCGCACGATCATGTGATCTTCGGCCAGGAGGACGGTGATTCGTTTCATAGATAATCAGGGTTTGACCGGCAGGGAAGGTTTCGGGGATACGTCGGCGGGCAGAAAGGCCTCGATGGTGGTACCGCTGCCGGGTTTCGACACGATCTCAAAACGGCCGCCGACCATGATCAACCGCTCGCGCATGCCGAGCAGGCCGAGACGCTTGTAACCGCGTCCATTCAATACTTTTTCCACCTGAAAGGACTTGCCGTCATCCTTGATCTTCATGGAGATGCCATCCGCGAGCTGCTGGATGGTCAGCTCCACGTGGCTGGCGTGGGCGTGACGGGACACATTGTTGAGCGCCTCCTGCGCCACGCGGTAAAGGATCGTACGCCGGTTGCTATCGAGCTGCTCGATGCCGGCGAAGGCCTTCAGATGAACATGGATGCGGGTGCGTTTGGAAAAAAGTTTCACGAACGAATGCAGGGCGGGGATGAGGCCGAGGTCGTCCAGCACCGCGGGGCGGAGTTCGCGGGCGAATTCATGGACGATCTTCACGGATTTTTCCACGAGCCGCTGGGTGCGGGCGATATTGCGGTCCAGGCCCTTGGTGCTGATGGCCGCCTCCTTCTTCAAGGTCGCCAGCCGGAGGTTGATGCCGGTCAGCGTCTGGGCGATGACATCGTGCAGCTCGCGGCTGATGCGTTTGCGCTCCTCCTCCTGTGCCAGAAGAATCTGGCGGGACAACCGGCGCAACTGTTCCCGCAGGTGGTCCGATTTCCACAGCAGCTCGGTATAATGATGCTCGCTTTTTTTCAACGCCTCCTCCGCCAGCTTGCGCTGGGCGATCTCCAGGCTCAATTCCAGGTTCGAGGCGGCCAGTTCCACGGTGCGCCGGCTGAGCGTCTCGATGAATTTCTTCAACTGCCCGGTGGCCTGACGCACGCTGCGCTGCGTCTTCTCGATGGGCGTGATGGCCATCGCAAAGAAAATTCCCGCGGCCTTGATGAGCGCGGCGCGGCGGCGTGTCCGGCAGCCCGGCAGCACCTCGGTGACCAGGATCTGCTCGTGCAGCTTGGCGAGATCCAGCGTCTGAAAGCCGGCGGCCAGCGCCTGGCCGCCCAGCCCGCGCGCCAGTTCGAGGCTCGCCGACCGTCCCTGCTGCAGATGCGTCTTCAACGCCTTCCGGTAGGAACGCGACAACTTGACGTGCTGACGATTCATAAATGGCTGATCTTGCGCCCGACCTGCCGTACCGCCTGCGCGGAACGGGCCACCAGCTTTTGGGTGCTGGCGATCTCCTTTTTAAATCCCTTGCTGTTGCCCCGCGCCTCCTGTTTCAGGGACAGCAGCCGGACATTGATGCCCAGGAGAGTCTGCGCGATCTCGTCCTGCAGTTCACGACCGATCTGCCTGCGCTCATCCTCCTGCGCCGCGAGCACCTTATGGGTGAGCCGCCGCAGGTTCTCCTGCAACTCGAGCGATTCCTCGAGGCATTTCTGATGCTGCCGGCCGCGTTCGGCAAAATCATCCTGCATGACCTTGCGCCGGGCGACGCCTTTTTGCAACTGCTCTTTGGAAAGGGCCAGTTGTTCCGTGCGTTCGTCGAGCGCGGCCATCATCCGGTCCAGTTGACCGCGGGTCTCCCGGGCGGCGCCATGGGTCTCCTCGATGAGCGTATTGGCCTCGGTGAAAAAAATTCCGGCGAGCTTGGTGAAGGCATTGTTCACCCCGGACAAGCCCATGTCCACCAGCGACTGCTCGTGGATGCGCGCCAGGTCGAGCGTCTCGAGCTTGAGGGCGACGGCTTCGCGCCCCAACTGCAACGCCGGCTCCAGGCTGGCGCCCGGCCCGCGTTTCAACTGTTTTTCCAAAGCGACCGCATAGCTTTGTGAAAACCCGTTTGCTTTTTGTTTCATGTTTGTTGCCGGATTCCATTTTCTGAACTGCGACGGAATGTCCCCACCAGTACGGCGGTGACGGTTTGTAACAGTATTCCTCAAATGCAAGGATTCGGATATGGGGTAAAACCCTACCGTCAAACCGGAACGATTCAGGAGAAAAGGGAGCGTGCCCGCCCCGGGCGCAGTGGGTCGCGCCCTGGCGACTCACGATTGCACGCGCGAACACCGACTCGTTTGGAGCGCTTTCCGCCGCTCGTGTTCGGCGCGAGGGCGCGCCGAACAACAGCCGGGGCGGCTGTGCTCCCAAAATTTCCCCTGCATCGTTCCAGTCAAGGGAGAGTCACTTTCCACGATATTTCTCCGGGTTGCGGATGCGATCAAGCCGCTCGGCCTCGAGTTCGGCCCGGGCCGCCTGCTGTTTGTGCTGTCCGAAAGCCTTCGCAACCGTTGCCGGCAGCGCGCAGATCTGCTTGATCCATTCCCCGATCGTCAGGCCGATTTGCTTCAAGATTTTCATTCGGCCGGTTTCTCCACGACCGGGGGTGGTGACTTCCGGCGGTAAATTTGCTTGTTGAACGAGCCGGCATGGAAGCCGGACGGCCCGACCCACAGTTCAAAGCCGTTGTTCCCATCTTTGACATAGTCGCCGCGCCTGGCCAGTTCGTCCCATTCCAAGGGACGAAACATTTCCGGGGTGGTGGCGACGGCGGTGGTATTGGTTTGGTCCATCATACGCTTTTGGGTTTGACCAGCAACAGGACGATGCCGCCGACCAGCATGAGCGCGCCGGCAGCAGGCGGGATGAAATGGTTGTCAGTGGTCGCGATGTGCATGCCCAGGAAGTTGATGTCTTTTCCCGGCGTGGTGAAGCTCAAGCCCGAATAGGCGAGCACGACAATGCCCAAGGTGATCAGCAGGGCGGCAGCGATGGTTTTGGTGTTCATGTTTAATTGGAAAATGGTTTGGTTCGTTTAGACCGGTCTTCTGCCGGAGATGACCTGGAGCAAAATCGAGATGATCGCGAGGACGAGGAGGATGTGGATCAAGCCGCCCAAGGTTCCGGTCACGAGGCCCAGCGCCCACAAAATGATCAGGATCACTGCGATCGTGTATAACATAAAAGATTTGCCTGGTTGGTTTCGCCGACGGGCGGTTTGGCGCCCGCCGGCGAGTTGCAAGTTCAGTTCAAGGCGGCGGGCACGGTCATGTTATTGACCACGCTGGTCACGCCGACGATGTCGGTGGCGAGCTTGGTGACGAGGCTCTTTTCCGCATCGTTTTTGGCAATGCCGCTCACGGTGACGACGCCGTCCGTGGTGGTGACGGTGGTGTGCAAGGAGCTGGTCGAACGATGCGAGAACAAGGACGATTTGACCTGCGCCGTGATGGACGCGTCATCAACCTTGTCGCCGGCGGCGGTGTCGGCCGTGGCCGGGTTCGCGGCAATGGTCATGTCATTCTTGACCTCTTTGACATTGTCAACGTCCTTGGCGTATTCGGTGGTGAGTTCCTTCTCCGCCATGCTGCCGGCCACGCCCTGGATGGTGACGACGCCGTCTTTGGTATAAACCGTGGTGCCGGTGGCGCTCACGTTGCGATGGAACAACAGCGCGGTTTTCACCTTGGCGGTGATCCAGGCGTCGGAATGTTCCGGAGGCTGTTCGCCGCTGACGACGAGTTCATTGTTGACGCGTTTCACGTCGGGCAGGCCGGCCACGGTGTTTTCGGCGAGCGCTTTGTGGGATTCCTCGGCGACCGTGCCGGTCAAGGTGACGACGCCGTCCTTGGATTCAGTCTTGATGGAATCATCCTTGAGATAGGTTTTAAAGACATAGGACTTGTTGGCGGCGGATTCGATGCGGCTGTCCGTATCGGCGGCGCGGACCGGGGAACTGCTGATTAAGATCGCGCCGGCGATGGTCGCGAGCGTGATGGGGAACATGGATTTCATTTTAATACTTTCGTTGGTTGTTTTTAACACTGGAGTCAGGCTGACAGTTGACCGGGCATAATGCCATGGGGTGTAACCCTACCGGGGGGAAAGCGGGTTGTTGGCTTATGGCATTTCACAATGACATTGACGCATTCGTGTTCAGAGAGGCTAAAGGCAGGGCGCGTCACTCCGTGCGGGCCGCCCTTGGCCAGACACACGACGGCGCGCACGGAGTGACGCGCGCTACCCGCCTCACCCGTGCCGAAGTTGTTGTGATTTGCCATAATTCACAGGTGGATGCGGATGAACTCGAAACTTTAGACCTGAAACTTGAAAACGGGTTTTAACCACGGTTTGTATGAATGCTGACATTTATGATTGGGGACGGGGAAACGCCGTTTTCAGGCCTGACAGAATGGCTTGGCAAGACCATCGCTCCACCGAAAACATTGGGAAACCCCGGAGGCGCGATGTTTCAACCGAACAAAGGACAATAAATGGTTAGTATGGTTAGTAATTGGGCAAGAACGGTATGGTGGCTTCCCCGATTCCTGCCGTTATACGGGCCATGAAGTTAACCGCGGGAGGCCTCCGCGACGACGGAGAATACCCGGTCCCGGCCGGCGTGAGCCATGCTTTCCCCCGCATTTCGGCGTCAATCTGACTTATGCCTATGATCCGGGCCGCAACCTGGAGGAAAATCTTCCCAGCACCGGCAGCCCCCGGCGGCGGCCGCTGCGGGTCACCGCCAATTCGACCGCCCGATGGTTTCCATTTGCCGCGCAATACAAGTTTTGAGCCGGTTCAACCCAAGGGCAGCAAAAAATGCAGCTTTTTTACCATTAATATCCTTCAACTTTTATTCAAGGCTCAACAGTTTGCGCCGATGGGTCATGTGTCTAAATGCCAAACGACACCGACAATAAAAATGCACAAGTTATGACCCAAGCCCCGTTCGAAACCAAGGCCGCAAGCCAGACCCTGGCCGGCAAATATCTCACTTTCACCCTGCACACCGAGTCCTATGGCATTGACGTACTGAAGGTGCGCGAAATCATCCGGCACGCCGCCATCACGCCCGTGCCACAGATGCCCAAGTATGTGCGTGGCGTCATCAACCTGCGCGGCAAAATCATCCCGGTGATGGATTTGCGGATGCGTTTTGATTTTCCCGTCGTGGACGGCAACGACCAGACCTGCATCGTCGTGGCCCAGGTGAAGTTGCCGGACGGCAAATCCACCCAGATGGGGCTGGTGGTGGATGGCGTGGAGGAAGTCATCAACATCGCCGCCGCGGAAATTGAGGAGACGCCGAATTTCGGCGGGCAGATTTGCGCCGCTTACATCATCGGCATCGCCAAGGTCAAAGACCAGGTGAAGGCGCTGCTGGACATTGACGGCGTGATCGGGGCCGACACCTTGAAGTCCATCAACATCCCCCTGCCATAAACCTTTAACCGAACAAAAATCGAAAATTTTATGAACAATTGGACCATTGGAAAACGCATCACGCTCGGCTTTGCCGGCATAATCATCATCACCGCCGGTCTGGGAACTTTTGCCTTCACCCGGTTGCTGGTCATCAATGACCAGTCCGACCAGATCGTCAATCGCTCGATTCCCATCACTGAAAAGGTTGTTCAGATCCGGAAGAATGCCAACGACCAGGTTCAAATCATTTACCAGCACATCGGCAGCAGTGACAAGGCGGACATGGCGCGATTGGAAGCGGAGATGAATGCCGGCTCGGTGGAGAACACCCAACTTTACGAGAAACTGGACAAGCTCATCACCGCCCCGGATGAGCGCGCCTTGCTGGATAAGATGACAACCGCGCGTACCGAGAACAACCGGGTGCGCGAACTGGTGCTTGAATTGAGCCGGCAAGGCACCAATAACGTCCAGGCTTATGACCTGGCCCGGGCCCAATTCGACCCGGCCCATGCCCAGTATGTTGCGGCCCTGAATGCTATGATGGCTGCGGTCAAAGCAGATACGGATAATGCATCAAAAGGCATTCAATCCACAGTGCTCGGTTCCAAGGCCGGCATTTTGATCGGATTAGGCCTGACCCTCCTTGCCGGGATGGGAACAGCCTTCTTCATCGTCCGGGGAGTCACCCGCATTTTGGGTGCTGTCAGCACTGCGCTCGGCGATGGTTCCGCGCAGGTATCCTCCGCTTCCGGCCAGGTATCCTCCGCCAGCCAGACGCTGGCCATGGGGGCCAACGACCAAGCGGCGTCGCTGGAGGAAACCAGTTCTTCGCTGGAAGAAATGTCCTCGATGACCAAGCGCAATTCCGAGAACGCCCGGAAAGCCAACGACCTCGCCAAGGAAGCCCGCGCCGCCGCCGACAAGGGCGTGGGCGACATGGCGGCCATGAACGCCGCCATGCACGCCATCAAGGTTTCCAGCGACGACATCGCCAAGATCATCAAGACCATCGATGAGATCGCCTTTCAGACCAACATCCTCGCGTTGAACGCGGCGGTGGAAGCAGCCCGCGCCGGCGAGGCCGGCATGGGTTTTGCGGTGGTGGCGGATGAAGTCCGGAACCTCGCCCAACGCAGCGCGCAGGCGGCGAAGGAAACGGCCGCCAAGATTGAAGGGGCCATCGTCAAAACGGGCCAGGGGGTGGAGATCAGCAACAAGGTGGCGTCGGCCCTGAACGAAATCGTTTCCAAAGTGCGGCAGGTGGATGAATTGATTGCCGAAGTGGCCGGCGCTTCGCGCGAACAAACCGAGGGCATCACCCAGATCAACACCGCCGTCGGCCAGATGGACAAGGTGACGCAATCCAACGCCGCCACGGCGGAGGAAAGCGCGGCGGCCGCGGAAGAACTGAACGCCCAGGCGGAAACCATGAAGCACTCCGTGAACGAACTGCTCCAACTGGTGGGCGGGCAAACGCGAACGACCACCCGCAGCCCGGCGCCCCAGGCCGTGCGCGCAAAAGAATTTCGCGCAGTCATGCCCAGGGCAAAACAGCCCGCCCACGGTAACGGGAATGGCCATGGCCATGCCCACGCGGCGACGGGGACGGCAGGAAAGCGCAAGAGTGAAATCCCGCTGGAAGGCGATTTCAAGAACTTTTGAGCCGTCTTTCTGGAACCCGGTTGGATCCCTGACGACCTATGACTTCATTCGACCGCTACCTCGACCGGGGGAAACATCTGCCAATTGGCAAGCTCATCTTCATCTCGGTGGAGGGGGTTGCTTATGCCGAGAGCCGGCGCGGATGCTGGAGCGGCGGCCGATCAGATGTAAACACTGGATGCAAAATTATTGACAATGTAAACAATATGGCTTATTCTCTGTCTGTCGAGGCGCCGCCCCGCATGCGGGACGCGCCACGTCCGCCTACGCCGGGCTTCGGCGCGACAAGCCCGCCTACGCTGAGCTTCGGCGCGACAAGGGTTTTGAAATTTGTTCTTTGACATAGCCGGCCAAGCCGGGCGGCGGCGGAATCGGGTCCCGGTTCTTGGGTCCCGGATTTCGGGTTAATCGAGGCCCGGCCTTGACGCTACACTGCTGGCACGGAGGGAAAATAGGACTGAGGGGACGGATACGACCGATGGTGGTGGAGACGGTGGCACGCCATCTTTCCCGGCACCCGGAAACGTGTTTTTTTATTCAAAACGAACCCAAAAATCCCGCGTAAAATCCGGGTTTTTGAAAAATTGGAGGTGAAAACGAACCCAAAAGCCATCGCTGAAACAAAAAGAGTAACAAGTCTCGCCGAGCAAGGGCGAAGGGCGCGGCGCTCCCAAACGGGGACGGCGGCAGGGCGTCCTTCCCAGTTACGAATAAGAACGAATAAGAACGAATAGTCTCATTAAAAAAATTGTGCAAATCCGCGCCAGCTGCGGACAAAGTTTTTTGGATTCAAATATCCACGGCTTGCAGGTATTGGGGGACGATGACTTCGGCCTTGGGTTTGAGCGCGTGGAGGGTCACGGCATGGGCGAGGCAGGAATCTTCTTCGCCGTGGATGCAGAAAATTTTGCGGATGTCGCCGGTGAGCTTCTGGACGTAGCCTCGCAATTCATTTTTGTCGGCATGGCCGGAATAGGTGTCGAGCGAGACAACCCTGGCCTTCACATTGTACGGTTCACCGAAGATGTTCACGGGGGTCTTGCCGTTGCTGATCTGGTTGCCGAGGGTGCCTTCGGCGCAGTAACCGATGAAGAGGATGAGGTTTCGCGCGTCGCTGATGTTGTTTTTCAGGTGATGCCGGATGCGGCCGGCCTCGGCCATGCCGGAGGCGCTGATGATGACCATGGGGTCGTGGCGGTCGTTCAGCTTTTTGGATTCCTCGGCGGAGGTGATGTAGGTGAGGTTGTCCATGTAGAACGGACTTTCATGGTTGCACATGGTCTTGGCGAGGTCGGGCTTGAGGTCGCCGAGCCGTTTGGAATAGATGTCGCTGGCCTTGCTGCTCAAGGGGCTGTCCACAAACATGGGTATGCGCGGGAGCTTGGCGGCGCACATGAGTTCGTGCAGCACATAGACGATCTGCTGGGTGCGCCCGACGGAAAACGCGGGGATGATGATCTTGCCGCCGACGGTGATGGTCTCGTCCACGAGCCTGGCGACGATCGCATCGGCATCCACGCGGGCGGCGTGTTCGCGATTGGCATAGGTGGATTCGATCTGAAGATAATCGACATTGTCGACGGGGATGGGGTCGCGCAACAAATCATCGCCGCCGCGGCCGACGTCGCCGCTGAAGAGCCAGCGGAATTTGCGGTCTTTTTCCTGCACATCGAGAATGACCTGGGCGGAGCCGAGGATGTGGCCGGCGTCGCGGTAGGTCACATTCACACCGGGGACGGGCGAGAAGGTCTTTTCGTAGCCGTGGGCAACGAGCTGGCCGACGGCCTTTTCGGCGTCGGGGATGCGGTACAGCGGTTCGACGGGGGGCTGATGCTTTTTGGCGCGTTGCTTGGAGACGAAGAGGGCGTCCTGCTCCTGGATGTGCGCGGAGTCGATGAGCATGATGCTGCACAGGTCGCGCGTGGCCTCGGTGCAATGGATGGGGCCGTTATAACCTTTACCCGCGAGGTTCGGAAGGTTGCCGGCGTGGTCGATGTGGGCGTGGCTGAGGACGACGGCGTCGATCGTGCGCGGGTCGAAGGGGAAATTGCGGTTGCGCCGGGTGGTCTCGTCGCGATGGCCCTGGAAGAGGCCGCATTCGAGCAGGAGGTTTTTGCCGTTCACTTCCAGGAGATACATGGAGCCGGTGGTGGTGCGCGCGGCGCCGAGGAAATGGATTTTCACGTGCCGAATTTAGCCGAGTGGAGGAAAACCGCCATGGAATTTTCACAAAAACGAGTTGGACATTTCGCCGTCTTCGGCTAACTTGCGCCTTCCGACTATGAAAAACGATACCACGACGACAATGTTGAATTTCGTGCTGGCCGTGCTGGTGATCCTTGGCGTGGTTTTCGCGCTGATGACGATGCGGCGCACCAATACTGTGCGCGCCATGCAGCCGCAACTGGTGCTCGCCGGCCAACGGGTGCAGGCGGATGCGGCGCGTGCCTCGGCGTTGCTGAACGAAGTCGCCAATTACAATAAAACGGCCAACAGCCCCGAGCTGGCCGAAATCATCAAGGCAGCCTCGACGCCCCCGGCGGCGGCGTCGGCCACTAAATAAGGAATCATATGATCTCTGACAGTTCCCAGCAGGAAATCTCCGCTTTGAAGAACCAGGTGTTCACGTTGCTCGTCGCGCTCATCGTTGTGAGCGGCACGATGACGGCCATGCTTTACCAGCAGGCCAGCCAGGCGAACAAGGACATCGCCCAAGGGCAGCAGCTCGCGTCCGTGCTCAACCAGAACGAGCAGAACATGGGGGCGTTTGCCGCCAAGCTGGTCACGTACTCGGAAAAACATCCCGACCTCAAGCCCATCCTGGCCAAATACGGCCTGACGGAGGCCGCCCTTCAAGCCGCCACCAAGAAGTAAGAATTTCAGACCACCTTCACGCCGCAGTTCGGACAATAGTTCGACTGCGGCGGAATTTTTTGCCCGCAGCCGGTGCAGTTCTTGTGTGCGGCATTGTGCCGGCGATGGATGATCAAACTGCGGATGTAGGGAATCCACGCCGCGACGTAGGAAAGGATGCCGACCGAATCGCGTTTGTGTATCCAGTAGGCCAGCAGCAGCCAGGTTCCGAGCAGGCTCAACCACCAGAACGCCTGCGGCACGACGACCTGTCCCTTCTTTTCCGTGGCATACCATTGCACCAGAAACCGCGAGGAAAAAATGAAGGTGCCCGCGTAGCCGATGATTTTCCAGATGCTCCAATCCACGCCCAGAAATTTGTCGTGGTACCAAAGCAGATTGTGGATCAAATCCATCGGGAAATTAAATCTTCAACGGCGCACGGCGGCAATTCAATTCGGTTTTTCGTTTTTTACAAACACGGTCTGCGTGGGGAACGCCATTTCGATCTTTTCAGCGTCGAAGCGTTCCTTGATCTTCAGATTCAACTCCTGCATCTCCTTGGAATGCTGTTTCGCGTCCGTGCCGTTCCAGACATGGACGACACCAATGTTGAGCGCCGAGTCGCCAAATTTGTTGAAGCTGACCATGAGGTCGCCGGTTTTCGGGTTGGACTGGAAGATCTCCTCCAGGATGAGCGTCGCGCGCTTCACTTTTTCCACCGGCAGGTCATAGGTCAGGCCGAAGTTCATCTCCGTCTTGATGGTCGGGCGGCGCGTAACGTTGGTGATGATCTCGTTGCCCATGGTTTTATTGGGGATGGTCACCAGATGGCCGTCCAGGCTGCGGACGCGCGTGCTGCGCAGCCCGATGCTTTCCACCGTGCCGTCCACGGCCAGGATCTTGATGCGGTCGCCGATGTGAAACGGCTTGTCCAGAAGGATCGACACCGCCCCGAACATGTTTGCAATGGTGTCCTGCGCCGCGAGACCGAGCGCGAGGCCCCCGACGGACAGCCCGGCTAGCAGGGTTTTAATCTCAATGTGCAGGTTATCCGCCGTCAGCAAAATAGCGATGATTACAATAGCGATTTTCGCCGTTTTGCTAAAAATCGGGAAGAGTTGTTCCGCAAAGATCTTGTCCTGCGGTGACACGACTTTTTCCCGCCAGATGCCGAGGAACAGATCCACGATTTTCAACGCCACATAAGTCATCGAGCACGCGACGATCACCAGCAGCCCGTGTGCAAAATAGATTTGCGCGCGTCCCGGCCATTTGAACACGCCAAGGCCGATGTTCAGTAAAATCACGAATACCACGACCTTCACCGGCCCGCGCAACAGATCGAGGATCAGGTCGTCGTAAACGGTTTTCGTTTTCGCCGCGAATTTCTTGAGCCAGGAATTGATGACGAAATCCAGGAATTTTGCCGCGTAAAACGCCAGCACGATGTAAATCAGGAAGGAGAGATACTTCCACAGCGGCTGGTCGAGCAGCGTGTTGTTGCAGAGAAATGGAAATTGGTCGAGCCCGAATGACAATGCATGCGACGGCAGAACGAAATGAAAGAACGGAACGAACGGCGGCGCGTTGGTCGTGGCCGCGGGCGCATTGGTCGCGATTGTGGAATTTGTCTCCTGCGCCGACGCCCAGACCGCCCGGCACGCCGTCAAAAACAAGACGAGCAGGCCGGCACGGTAAATGAAATCAAACCGAAATCGCATCGGCAAATGTTTGCGGAGAAGCCGCCGGGCTGCAAGCGCGCAAAAACGCCCGTGATAATTATTCGCTCAAGCCCCAGCGGTCGTCCGGCGGGGTGTCTGTTTCGGGACGGCCGTGCATCATGTCCCAGTTTTCCGGCGATTGCGGCTGCCACTCGGTGTGTTCGTTGACCGGCGGCAGGAGCGGCAGGAAATCCATGACCCCGCGCATCGCCACCGCCTCCATGCGATTCACCAGCTTCTGGATTTCAGCTTCGCGCGCGGGTTTGTTCAAGATCAACGCGAGCACGCCGGCGGGCCGCACGCGCGCCTGATGCAGGGTCTCAAACCAGTTATCCAGCGGTGCCGGCAATATGGCGGCCTGCGTGGAGATGATCACCATGTCCGCGGTCGCGGCGTATTTGGTCGCGGAGTGCGCGCATTCGGGGTCGGTCAACTCGGAAAAATTCCAGCAGCGAAAATCGAAGTCGGCCTCCTGTCCCATCTGGTCCATGATGCGCCGGCAGACATGCATCGCGCGGTTGTAGGCCGTGAAATCCTCCGCCAAAATCAACACCTGACAACCATGCGGAATCCCGCCGAGGCTCGCGGCGGCTCTTCCAAACATGGCGGTATCGCTCATAAAAATGGTATCGTTCTGAAAATGAAGAACGTGCTTTGTTACTTTTAGGTTATTTTCTAGTGAAAAATCAAGACAAAGTTGGCTATTCGATGGCAATACACAATAAGTCTTTAACCTCCCAAAAGCAAACACCTCATCCGCCCGCCACAATTTTCACAATTTCGATCCGGTCACCCGCCTGCAACCGGCGGCTGGAAAATTCCGACGGAGCCACGGCCTCGCCGTTGTGCTCCACCACCACGCTGCGCGGCAAAAGCGCTTGCGCGACCAAAAATTCCTCGAGGCTGCACGGCAGGCGGGCCGCGACCTTTTCGCCGTTGGCAATGACTTCACTCATGGCACAAACCTTTCCTCGCCGATCTTGAGCGTGACGGTCCCGGAAAATCCCTCCACGTCCAGCACCACCTCGTCCTGGTGGATTTCGCGGCAATGCACGTTCACCCCGCCGTTCCGCAGGTTGATTTTTTTGGTCTCCCCGGCGGCGAATGAGACATTGTCGATGATGGCGCGGTTTTCCCGCCCGCTCAAAAGCAATCCACCCAGCTTCAACGAATCGGGCAGCGGCGCGGGCGGATTCGTGAACACCATCACGGGAATCTTCAATGGTGCAACTTTCGCAGCGGTCGTTGCCGTCGAATCAAAATTTGGCGTGTCGCCGTTTTTCACCCAGTCCAGGACGTAGCGGAAACCGTGCTCTTTTTCGACGTCCAGCAATTTCAAGATCGCCCCGTGGGTGTAGGGATTGGTCATGATGCGCTGCTGCTGCCCGCGTAATTTGCGCAAATCCATCAGTTCGTATGACGCCGTTTCGCAGATGGCCTCGATGACGTCCTGGTCGATCACCCGGTCGGCCGGACGATTCTCATTGATCCACAAATGCGTGTATTCGTGCGCCGCCGTGGCCGCCAGGTTGTCGCGCAGTTGTCCGCTCAACATCACCACCTCGTGGGTGCAGTCGCCGGTCTTGCTCCGGCGCGTGCTGGAGAAGCCGAATTTGTGCAGCCCGTCGTCGCGGCCTTTCTCCGACCAGTAATCCACGTCGAACAACTGCACCTTCACCTCCGGGAATTTCAGCGCGAAACCGCTGCCGAACAACGACGCCAGGTCGTCCTGTGCGCTTTGGAAAATCTCCCGGGCCTCGTCCGGGTCCAGCACCGCGTTCGTCTTGTCGAACCGGCAGATGAACCGTCCGTCGCCCGTCTTCACGTTGCCGTCGCCGTCGCGCACCGGCAGGCCGCAAAGCGAACAACGATCCGGCAGCTTGTAGCAGTCATTGCAGATCGGGCCCCACTTGGACATCCAGATTTTGCCGGTCAACGGCCCCTTGCCGCAGACCACGCAGAAATAATTCGTCTCCCCGGCGGACGAAACCAGGACCGCTGCGAGAAAAACGAAAATGAATGCAAGCCGCGAAATCATGGTTTCACAAAATCGTTTGAAATACTGTTGAAAACGACGTCGTCCGCATTTCCGAAGACTTTATCGGTTCCGGCAGACCGAATGACAAAATTCGTTTGTCGGAAAATTTCAATTCGATAAGGAGTTTGCCAAGGATCAAGGATTTGGCCTTGCCCATTCGTGTGCCACGTAAAGTCCCCTTCGGAAACTCCCAGAAAATTAAAATAGCTTTCCACGTTGGTAACATAAGCCCCGTTCGTCGTGTTTTGTTTCAACAAAGCGGTAATTTGCCTCAAATCGTATTTGGCTTTGATGTGCCTTCCCTTTTCTCTCACACGATATTCAGAGCCGAAGGGAAGAAGCATTTGAATTAACACAACCCCAAGAAACCCTAACACGAAAAAGAAGCAAATTCGTTGTAAAGTTCTTTTCATTTTTTCACATCGTCAGCGCAGCATCCCAGTCTTTCCATGCCGGCTCGTAGCCGAGTTTGCGGATGTGCGCGGCGACTTCCTGTGGGGTGCGTTCTTCATGGTGCATCAGTTATGTCAAGAGTGTTTCGACCTGTCTCAATAATTTGGGGACATGCCTGATGGTGGCATCCCAGAGGACATCCGCGTCAAGCTGGTCGTAGCCATGCACCAGCCGGTTACGCATCCCGACAATCTGCCGCAGTTCGGGGAATTTCTCGGCTGTGGCCGGGTCTTCGTTGCGAAGCTGAACAAAGGCCTCACCAATGATTTCCAGTTTACGTTCCACCGCCGCCAGCAAGATTTCGTCCGCCTTCAACACCTCGACAGTTTTGCCGCCGGTGAAGCGGCCGAGAGCTTCGGCGGCCATACGGATGTCATGCAGGCGTTTCCGTCCCTCGGTGGTCATAAATGGGCATACGGTCGCGGTTCACTTCCTCGCGAAAAATCGGATTGCGGATCATGGCCTCGGTCAGCAAATCCACGCGGCGGGAAAAAATTTCCTCCAAGCTGTCCGCCAGCCCAAGAAACCGGTCGGCCACGCCCGGATGTAGCGGCGGGATAAATTGGGCGATGAAATCCAGGTCGGATTTTTGCTCGTCAAAATCGCCGCGTACCGCGGAGCCAAAAACCTCCAGCCGTTGAACGCCAAATTTCTGGCAGGCTTCAACGATGCGCGATTTGTGTTGTTCGATGAGTGCAATCACGACCTGACTCTAGCACAAGACCAGGGTGCAAGGCAATTAGCCGGTCGTCAAAAAATCACATCGTCAGCGCAGCATCCCAGTCTTTCCATACCGGCTCGTAGCCGAGTCTGCGGATGTGCGCGGCGACCTCCTGCGGGGTGCGTTCGTCGCCGATGTTGAACTGGCCGGTCGCATTCGTCGGCCGGTCCTCGCGTGCCGCCCATTCGCTGGCGCCCGCCGCCAGATCCTTGATGATGCCGCGTTCCGTGTGATGGATTTTTTCTTTGCCGGCGCCGGTATACCCGCCCGGTTCGGTGCGCGCGCCCGCGCTCATCATCGTCACGCCGAGCGGAATCAAACCGTCGCGCAATCGCGGTTCCTCGCGGGTGGACAGCACGATGCCCACATCCGGAAACATCAGCCGCAACGCGCAGACCGCCTGCACAAACTCGCGGTCGGAGATATGTGTGAGCGGCTCGAACTCGCCCGCGCACGGACGCAGCCGCGGCAGGGAAACGGTGATTTGCGCTTTCCAGCAGTTGCGCAGGAGATAATCCGCGTGGGCCGCCAGGCTCAACGCCTCGTACCGCCACTCGGCCAGCCCGTAAAGCGGCGCGATGCCCAGCCGGCGGAAACCGGCGGCGTAGGCGCGTTCCGGTGTTTCCAGCCGCCAGTCAAAGTTGCGTTTCGGTCCGGCCGTGTGCATCCGCGCATAGATTTCGCGGTCGTAGGTTTCCTGATACACGACCAGTCCATCGGCGCCCGCCGCCACCAGCGGACGGTATTCCTCGGTTTCCATCGGCCCGACTTCGAGCGATACGCTCGGCCAGTCCGCATGCAGCGCGGCGATGCAATCGCGCAGGTAATTGTTTGAGACAAATTTCGGGTGTTCGCCCGCCACCAGGAGCACATTGCGGAAACCCTGCGCCTTCAGTTCCGCCGCCTCGCGCCGCACTTCGTCGATCGACAACGTCACGCGCAGGATCGGGTTGTCGCGCGAGAAACCGCAATAGGAACAGTTGTTGATGCACTCGTTGGAAAGATACAGCGGTGCAAACAGCCGGATGGTCTTGCCGAAACGCTGCTGGGTCAGTTTTTGCGAGCGCGCACACAGGGCCTCCAAATTTTCCGAAGCGGCCGGGGAAATCAGCGCGGCGAAATCATCCAGCGACAGTTTGGATTTGTTCAAACTGGCCTGAACGGAACGGCCATCCGCGTTCAGCGACTTCCGGACCAGCGCAGCCAGCGGCAACGAATTGAATTCAGCGACAAAACTCACGTTGCAAATTTACCAAAAAATTGGACAAAGTCGAGCGAAGCAGCATGGTCCCGAAAGTTAGTTGCCACGTCCAAATCCGCAATTTAGCCTGTTCTGATGCTCGCTTCGTTGATCAACGACATTGAGAATTGGGACCTGCTATCAACCAGTCCGTTCTGGCTGGCATTGACAGCGTTTCAAATCTGGATGTTTGTGCATGCAATCCGCAACCGGGAATGGGTTTGGGCGCTTTTTATTTTCATTGGCTGGGGCATCGCCGCATTTTGGTATTACTTCACAAAGTATCAGGACGGGTCGTCTGGCGCGCGGGGTTTTGAACTGCCCGGCGCCGGGAGCCGCGCGCGGATCCGCGAACTTCAAGGGAAGATTCACCATCTCGACAACGCCTACCATCACTTCCAGCTTGGCGATATTTATTTTCAGAAAGGCCGGTTCGCCGAGGCGGAAAAGTGCTATCGGGCCGCCTTGGAACGCGAGCCGAACGACATCGATACGCGCGCCCATTTGGGTCAATGTCTTTTACGTTTGAAACGCCCCGCCGAGGCGCGTCCGCTGCTCGATGGCGTTTGTCGCGAAAACGCCGCACACGATTTCGGCTATTCATTGATGGCCTACGCCGAAACGCTGACCGCGCTGAACGAAACCGATGCCGCACTGAATATCTGGTTGCACGTCGTGGAGCGCCATTCCTATCCTCGCGCAAAGGTGCAGCTCGCGGAGATCTACCTGGCGCGCAATCAAAACGACCTCGCCAAAACCCAATTGAACGAAGTGATTGCCGATGATATCCATGCCCCTTCGTTTCAACGGAAACGAGACCGGGTATGGGTGCGCCGGGCCAAAAGCTTGCTGAAATGACCCGAGACGGTTTTTTTACTGATAGTGCGGCGGTTTCTGGGTATTGCCTTTGATGCTCTCCAGTTCCATCGTCTGCATCGCCGACGATTGCTTCTGCACCTCCTTCTTCACCCGCTCAAGCAGTTTGCCCTGCTCGATGATAACACCGTTCAACTCCTCGACCTGCCGTTCGAGGTGGGCGAGGTGCGATTCAATCTTGCCGAGCCGTGCCGGGGTTTCGTCGTTCATTAGGATTGTCCGAGCTTCTTGGATTTCTCCGTCGCGGCGCGGACGGCGCTCATCACGGTGGCGCGGAGCTTGCCTTTTTCCAGTTCGTGCAGGCCTTCAATCGTTGTGCCGCCGGGGCTGGTGACTTGGTCCTTGAGCGCACCGGGGTGCATGCCGGTATCCAAAACCATCTTGGCGCCGCCGAGCACGGTCTGCGCGGCCAGCCGGGTCGCCACGTCGCGCGGCAAGCCGGCGGCCACGCCGCCGTCGCTCAACGCCTCGATGAATTGATAAACATAGGCCGGGCCGCTGCCGCTCAGGCCGGTGACGGCATCGAGCAAACTTTCCTTCACTTGCATCGCCACACCGACGGCGGACAACAGTTTCGTCGCGAGCTCGGCGTCCGCCGCCGTCGCATTTTTGCCGGGGGCAAAAGCGCTGGCACCCGTGCCGACGAGCGCGGGTGTGTTCGGCATCACGCGTACGACGCGGGCGTTCGCAGGCAGAATGGCCTCCAGCTTGGCGATCGTCACGCCGGCGGCGATGGAGATGAGCAGATGGTTTTTGCCGAATGTGCCGGAAATTTCCGCGAGCACGGATGCGACCTGGTCCGGCTTGGTCGCCAAAATCAGGATATTCGCAAACTTCGCGACTTCGACATTGGATTCAGTCGTTTTTGCGCCGACCTCGTCGCTGAAATGCTTGCGCGCGGCGGCCACGGGATCGCTGGCGATGAGTTCGCGCGGGAAGGCGATTTCCGCGCGGACAAACCCCCTGGCGAGCGCGGTGGCCATTTTACCCGCGCCGAGAAAGCCGATTTTGAGCTGTGCCATGCAGGACTTTTAGCAGGCAACCGCCCTTCGCGGAAGCGAAATTGACGCGGCCATTCGCGGCTTGTTTTTGGCAAGAGCGAAGCTATGCTCTCTCCCGGCTCGTGACCATGACCAATATCCGCAAATCCTGGGAGTCCATTGATGCAATGCGCCTGGCGGCGCAAGAGGGTGACGCGCAGGCGCAGTGTTACCTCGGCGTCTGTTATCAAAACGGCCAGGGCGTAAATCAGGATAACGCCGAGGCGGTGAAGTGGTTCAAAAAATCCGCCGAACAAAACGATCCCGTGGCGCAATGTTATCTTGGCGTCTGCTATTGGATGGGGCAGGGCGTCCCCCAGGAATTCACCGAGGCCGCGAAATGGCTGCGCGAGGCGGCGGAGCAGGAGGACCCGGCCGCGCAATTCAATCTCGGCACGCTTTACGAGACCGGTCAGGGTGTGCCCCAAAATTACGCCGAGGCCGTCAAATGGTATCGCGAATCAGCCGAACGCGGCTATCCGGCGGCCCAATTCAATCTTGGCGTTTTCTACGAACAAGGCCAGGTCGTGGAACAGGATTTTGCCGAGGCTGCGAAATGGTATTTGCGCGCCGCCGAACAGGAACTTGCTCCGGCGCAATGCAACCTGGGCCTGTGCTATCAAGCCGGCCGCGGCGTGGAACAGAACACGCAGGAGGCCGTGCGCTGGTTCATCAAGGCCGCACGGCAGGGCGACAAGACGGCGCAGCACAATCTCGGCCTGCATTACGCATCCATGGAAGCAGCGGAAAGTGCGGCGATCGAAATAGCCAAAAACACGCCGCGTTGAAGTTTTCACAGCGGCGAAGAGTTCCGCCTCGCCGGATTATTAAGCTGCCAGTTCCACGAGCTTCTGTTTCGCTTTGCCCGAGTCAATCGTTGCCCCGGCCAGTTCCCAGCCTTCGGCCATGGATTTGGTTTTTCCAGCGACAAACAGCGCCGCCCCGGCATTCAACAGGATGGCGTCGCGCTTCGGGCCGCGGTCTTCGCCGGCCAGAATCCGCCGCGTGATCCCGGCATTTTGAAATTTGTCACCGCCGAGCAGGTCTTCGAGCCGCGCGGACTGCACCGGAAAATTTTCCAGCGACAGGTTTGAAACCGTGAACCCGCGCTCATGATAAAATTCCGCGACCAGATTTTCGCCGAGCGTCGAAAGCTCGTCTATCCGGAATGTTCCCACACTCCCGCTGACGACGAAGCCACGGCGCACGCCCAGTGATTGCAGCACTTTCGCGAGCGGTTCGCACAATTCCATGCGCGGCACGCCGACGAGCATCGCGCTCGGGCGCACCGGATTCAGCAGCGGCCCGAGAAAATTGAAGATCGTCCGCTGCCCGCGTTCGGCGCAGATCTTTCGCGCCGCCGCGATGTTTTTGAAGGCCGGATGAAAATTGGGCGCAAAGAAAAACGCGAAATTCTTTTCGCGCAACGCCCGTACGGCGTCTTCCGGCGACAGGTTCACCGGAATGCCGAGCGCATCGAGCACATCCGCGCTGCCGGCCTGTGAGGTGACGGCGCGGTTGCCGTGCTTGGCGACGGTCACGCCGGCGGCGGCGCAGACGATGGCGCTGCTCGTGGAGATGTTGAAAGTTCCCAGCCGGTCGCCGCCGGTGCCGACGATGTCCAGGATCTCCCGCGATTCGCGCCAGTTTTTTTCAATCGGCGGCTGGATTGATTTTTCGCGCAAAGCGGCGGCGAAGGCGGAAATTTCCTCCGGCGTCTCGCCCTTTTTTGCCAGCGCGATGAGAAAATCGGCTTTCACCATCCCGTCGATCTTTTCATCCGACAGGTGTTCAACGGCGGACAAAACCTCGCCGGCGGCAAGATTTTTTCCAGCGGCGAGCTGTTTCGTGAGGATTTCGAGCACGCGCGATTTTAAGCCGAACCAGAAAAGTCACAAACTGAAATTGCAGTGATGGACGGATTTGTCGTAACTTGTCGTTTGCGCTATCAGTCTCAACATTGACAGTTTTATGCCAGAAAATTCAGGTGGAATCTCATTTAAATGGATCGCGGCCATGTCGGCGGTGGTTTTGATCGTCGTCGGTATTATTTATTTTCACGGCCGGCACGGCGACAAACTGTCGTTCAACACGGCCCCGGTCACCCGCGGTGAGTTGACCCAGACGGTGACGGCCACGGGAACGTTGAATCCGGTCGTGAACGTGACGGTCGGCGCACAGGTGTCCGGGCGCATCAGCAAACTGTACGTGGACTATAACTCGGTCGTGAAGTCCAACGAAGTCATCGCCGAGATCGATCCGGCCACCTATCAGGCCGCGGTCGAGCAGGCGGACGCCGACCTCGCGAATGCCAACGCAAACCTGGAATTGCAACAGGTGGAATTCAACCGCAGCGCAAACCTGTTCACGAACAAATTGATTTCCGGTTCGGATTACGACACGGCGCTGGCCAACTTGCACGAGGCCGAGGCGATGGTGAAAATCAAGCAGGCCTCGCTGAGCAATGCGCTCGTGAACCTGAATTATTGCAAGATTGTTTCACCGGTGGACGGCGTTGTCATTTTGCGCGCGGTGGAACTCGGGCAGACGGTCGCCAGCAGTTTCAATACGCCAACCATCTTCCAGATCGCCAACGACCTGACCAAAATGCAGATCGATGCCGCCGTGGCCGAGGCCGATGTCGGCGGCGTGATCGAGGGACAGGCGGTGGATTTCACGGTGGACGCCTATCCCACGCGCACTTTCCACGGACAGGTCACGCAGGCCCGCAATTCGCCCACGACCATCAACAACGTGGTCACTTACGACATCGTCGTGAGCGTGACCAATGCGGATTACAAATTAAAACCCGGCATGACCGCGAATGTTTCCATCATTGTCGCGCAACGCGACAACGCACTGGTACTGCCGAACGCCGCGTTGCGATTTCGCGTGCCGGAAAGTGCCCAGGTGTTGACCAACGAACTCGTGGAGCTGCCGCAGCCGACCAACGCTCCGGTTGCCGGCAAAAGCGGGCATGGCAAGGGTAACCGCGGCATCCGCACGGTTTATATGACGACGGGTGATGAACACTCGCCCGCGCTCAAGCCCGTGCAAATCCGCACCGGCATCACGGACGGCATTTTCACCGAAGTGACCGAAGGCCTGAACGAGAACGATAAAATTGTCAACGGCACGATTGGCGGCGACTCCTCCGCTTCCTCCGGCGGTTCGAGTCCATTCGGCGGCGGCGGATTCCCCAGAAGGTAGAAATTTCCTTCTATGAATCCCGTCATCAAGCTTTCGGAAATCCACAAGATTTATCATACTGGTGAAGTGGACGTCCACGCCGTGCGCGGTGTGTCGCTGGACATTCTTCCGGGCGAATTCGTGGCCATCATGGGTTCGAGCGGCAGCGGCAAAAGCACCTTGATGAACACCATCGGCTGTCTCGACCGGCCCACCAAAGGAACGTATCTACTCGACGGCATTGACGTTTCAATGCTGGACCGCGATGCCCTCGCCAAAATTCGCAACGACAAGATTGGCTTCGTTTTTCAAGGTTTTAATCTGCTCGCGCGTACGACTGCGCTGGAAAATGTCGAGATGCCCATGCTTTACAACCACAGCCGCGTGCCGTCGCATGAACAGCGCGAACGCGCGATGCACTCGCTCGATCTGGTCGGTCTCGCGAAACGTTTCGACCACAAGCCGAACCAGCTTTCCGGCGGACAACAACAGCGCGTCGCCATCGCGCGCGCGCTCGTGAACCGTCCGGCGTTGTTGCTCGCCGACGAGCCGACGGGAAACCTGGATAGCCAGACAAGCATCGAGGTCATGGGTGTTTTCCAGAAATTGAATGACGCCGGCATGAGCGTGATCATGGTGACGCACGAACTCGATGTGGCGCGTTATTGCAAACGCATGATCATTTTGAAGGACGGCAAGATTCTCACCGACGAAAAGGTTTCCAATCGTCTGAGCGCGGAAAATGAACTGCAAAAATTGCGGCAAGAGCAGGAGGCGGTGAAACTCGCGTGAGGCTTTTTGCACCATTTAAAATTGCCGCGCGCGCGTTGCGCCGCAACAAGATGCGTTCGTTGTTGACGATGCTTGGCATCATCATCGGCGTTGGCTCGGTGATCGCGGCCGTGAGCATAACGACGGGCGCGTCGAAGCAGGTGGAGGACAAGGTGGCGGCGCTGGGACAAAATATTGTCACGGTTTTTTCCGGCAACATGAACACGACCGGCGCGCGCGGCGGCTGGGGCAGCGCACCGACGTTGACGGTCGAGGACGCGCTGGCGATCAAAAAGGAGCTCACCAATGTCGTCGCCGTCAGCCCCGAAGTGAACGACCGCATGCAGGTGCTCGCCAACGGACTGAATTGGAACACCCGCATCCAGGGGGAGTCGCCGGACTATCCGCAAATCCGTGATTGGGACATCGCGAGCGGCGTGATGTTCACCGACAGTGACGTGCGTTCGCTGGCCAAGGTTGCCGTCATCGGCAAGACCGTTGTGGACCAGTTGTTCCCGAACGAAGACCCCGTCGGCGGTACGCTCATTATCCGCAACATCCCGTTCAAGATCGTTGGCGTGCTGGAGGCCAAGGGATTCAATCTGTTCGGGCAGGATCAGGACGACCTTGTCATCATTCCCTATACGAGCCACATGAAGCGCATCACCAAAAGAAATTTTGTGAATTCCATCATGGTGCAGGCGGCGACGAAGGACACCATCACCAGCGTGCAGAACGACATAAATACGCTCATGCTCGACCGCCATAAGAGCGCCGATCCGGATTTCACCGTTCGCACGCAGCTGGAATTGATGCAGATGGCGACACAGACGACAAAAATCATGTCTGTGCTGCTCGGTGCCATCGCCAGCGTGTCGCTGCTCGTCGGCGGCATTGGCATCATGAACATCATGCTCGTGAGCGTGACCGAGCGGACGCGCGAGATCGGCATCCGCATGGCCGTCGGCGCGCGGGGCCGTGATATCCTCATCCAATTCCTCATCGAGGCGGTGACCCTTAGCGCCGCTGGTGGCGTCATCGGGATTCTGCTGGGGATGCTGGCGGCATGGGTTACGGCCTATTTTACCGGTTGGCCCACGCTGACTCCGATGATCTGGGTGGCTATTGCCTGTATTTCGAGCGCCGGCATCGGCATCGTGTCCGGGTTTTATCCGGCGTGGAAGGCGTCCAAGCTCGACCCCATCGAGGCGTTACGTTACGAATAACATTTCATTCTCAGCGTTTTTCTCATTCTCAAAAATTGAGGATGACGATGAGGATGAGAAAGAGGATGATTCTCCAGCAAAGTGAAAACGGAAATCCTTTCCACGCACACGCCGGAACTTTTTCAAAAGGCCGTGCTTCGCGCCTCCGTGCTTTTGCGCGCGGGCGAAGTCGTTGCCCTGCCGACGGAAACGGTCTATGGCCTCACCGCAAATGCGTTGGACGCAAAGGCCGTTGCCAAAGTCTTCGAGGTCAAGGGCCGGCCGTCGCACAATCCCATCATCGTTCATGTCGCGGGAAATGAAATGGCGCGCGACTGCGTGAAAAATTTTCCCGAAACGGCGGAGAAATGTTCGCGGGCTTTTTGGCCGGGGCCGTTGACGCTGGTCTTGCCGCGGGCGGATAAAATTCCCGACCCGGTGACTGCCGGCGGCGGGACGGTAGGGATACGCTGGCCGGCTCATCCCTTTATGCAGGCGGTGATCCGTGAGTGTGGTTTTCCCTTGGCTGCACCGAGCGCAAATCTTTCCAACCAAATTTCACCGACGAATGCGGAGCATGTGCGTACCCAGCTTGGCGGAAAAATTTCCCTGATCGTGGACGGCGGGCAGTCGCAGGTGGGGATCGAGTCCACCGTATTGGATTTGACGGTGTCGCCGCCGAAAATCTTGCGGCCGGGAATGATCCATGCCGGGGCGCTCGCCGCCGTTTGCGGCGAAATTCAAAAAGTGGAAGGCGGAAAGCAGAAAGCGGAAACGGCCTTGCGCAGTCCGGGGATGCTGGAGAAACATTATTCGCCGAAGGCAGCGCTGGTTGTATTGAAATGGCATGACGACTCGGATCTCTCCGCGCAACTTGCAACCTTCAACCTGCAACTTTCTGCCATCCACGTCATGGCGCACACAAAAATTCCCGCCGTTCTTGGCGTGGCGGACGTAAGCGTGATTCCCCATGATGCGGAGGCGTTTGCACGGGCGTTGTATGCGGAACTGCACCGCTGCGACGACACGGGCGCGAAGTTGATCATTGTAGAAGCGCCGCCGGATTCACCCGAGTGGAACGGCATCGCCGATCGTTTGCGACGGGCGGCGGCGTGATGTATCACCAACGCACGCGGTCGGACAGGAACATTCCCGAGTGTAAAACTCCGAATGGATTATTTTTCAGCGGGAATTTGTCAGGCAGCTGATTGTTGACCGCCATACCCATGACAAAGCGGCCCCAGCCATTCGGCGTACTCTGGTAGTATTCGGAAAAGAAAGGCCCATCGAGCTGGTTCAACGAGAGGTAAAGCCCGTTGACAGTTTTGAGGTAGTCATTTAACTGAAAAAATTCATAATTCGCGTTAAGGCTCTGCCATACGCAAGGGCTGTCGCCATACCACGCAACAGCCCACGGGATGTCGCTCATCAAGAGTTCATCGGGCTGCATCCAACCCGCAATTTTTTGGATGTCCGGTGGATCGTACGGGGGGTATGTCGTGGGCGCGCGTTTTTCGAGCATCGTGATCACAACCGACTTGGTAACCAGCGTGACGAGGATGCCGATCACAATGCGGCGCGCAAGCACGCTGGGAAACTCAATCCGGTCCAATAATTCAAAAAAGAACCCGGTCCCGAAAATCGCGACGAATGGCGTGAGCAACACGAGCAGATTTTCGGAACTGGTTTCCGGATTGAGGGTGGAGAACTCCGTCCGTCCCAGCGGCTCAATTATGACAAAGATGGCCAGGCACATCAGCGTAAAGTAGCGCAATCGCCGTGCCCCATCGCGTTGGAGCACGACAAGAAGTCCGGTAAAAAACAACATTCCCAGCCAGCCACCCCCGAGTTGAAACAACTCACCTTTCGAAAGCGAAGCCAGACCGTCCAGCAATTTTTTCCCCGCGTAATGGGATGAAAAATAGAAATAATCGGCGAGGTCGGGATGCAAGGAACGCATCAAGGTTGTCCCGGGAAATGGCGCGGTATTTTCCGCAATGGCAAACCCCGCAGTCCCTAACGGCGTGCCGCTTACCAGATAATTTCGCGCGATCCATGGCGACACGACGGCCACAAACGCCAGCATCGTTATCACCGCCAGGACCTGTCGCCGCCGTCCGCCAAATAAAACGACGAAGATGACCACTGGTACGATGAGCCAACCGAACGAATAGCGGGTCAGCATGCCAATTCCCGCAAGGATACCAACAGTGGCCGCGAGTAAAAACATTTTGCTGACAGAGGGATTTCCCGCGCGGCCATTTTCCTCCGTTTTCAACAGGCTCCATGCCAGTGCCAAAAAGATCACCATCACCAGCAACGTCGATTCGCCCGAGACGCTGTATTTCCAGAGCATGTCCAGTCCCACCATCAACCATGCCGCACACCTCGCAATTTGGGCATTGTATAATTTTTGCGCCAAGAAATAAGTGAGCACCACCGCAAGCAGCAGCAACAATTGGTTGAAGATCGCGATGTGGAAATCCGGCTGGTAGCGCCGGAAGCTGCCGCCTTCCGCCCAGAATGGATGTTTCAAATCCACCTGCCATTTGGGCGGCCACAATTTCATAAGTCCCGCAAGGGCGACGGGATAAACCGGGGCGTTCGCCAGGTCGGGATGAGGCTGGTCCAGCCCGGCCAAGTCCGTCGCATTTGTTGAAAGGACCTCGTCCGGATGCAATTCGCGGTTGCGCTTTTGCACCAAATAAATGCTGAAGAGCCGGATGTTTTTGGTTGTGAAACCATCTCCCCTGGCGAGGTTGCGCGCCACCTGCGCTGCATCCATGGCATCTGGTGAGTCCAGATTGTGGTAGGCGCTGATATCGTAACGCATCCCCAATCCGATTACCGCCAGCGTGATGGCCACCATTTGGACGACACGTGAGCCGAAGCCGACTTCGAGCGTGTGGATAACCGACTGGATTTGTTCCGCGATCTTCAAATTTAAAAACCTTCCAGATGATACTCGTGCAATTTGCGATGGAATGTCCGCCGGCTCATGCCGATTTTTTTGGCCGCGTGCGTGCGATTGCCGTCTGTTTCCTTTAGCGCACGGAGAATCAACTGTTTCTCGGCATCTTTCACGGTCAAATCCTTTCCGACAAGGATTTTCGTTTCGGTCGCACCGCCGTGCCGGACGGACGGCGGCAGGTCACGAAGGGCGATCCTTTCGCTGCGCGACAAGACCACCGCGTGTTCGATGGCTGTACGCAGCTCGCGCACGTTGCCCGGCCATGAAAAATTCATCAGCGCCTCCAGTGCGTCCGCCGTGAAGTCATTCACCGGCTTGGAATTTTCCTTGGCAAACTCGCGCAGAAAATTTTGCGCCAGCAGCGGGATGTCACCGCTCCGTTCCCGCAACGGTGGCAGTTCGATTTCAACGACGCGCAGCCGGAAAAACAAGTCCTCGCGGAATTTTCCCGATTTCACGAGTTCCTCCAGATTTTTGTTCGTGGCAGCGACCAGCCGCACATCCGCCGTCAGTGTCTTGTTCGAGCCGACGCGTTCAAAGGTTCTTTCGCCGAGAAAACGCAGTAATTTCACCTGCACCGAGGCATCGATTTCACCGATCTCGTCCAGGAACAGGGTGCCGCCCTGCGCCTGTTCAAACCGCCCGATGCGCCGCTCGTGCGCGCCGGTGAAGGCGCCGCGTTCGTGTCCAAACAATTCGCTTTCCAGCAAGGTCGGCGCCAGCGCGGCGCAGTGCACGGTCACAAACGGCATTTTTGCGCGCGGACTCAGTTGGTGGACAGCCTTGGCGATCAATTCCTTGCCCGTGCCGCTTTCGCCCGTCACCAGAACCGTCGCCCGTGTTGGCGCGACTTGCTGGACGACATCAAAGATTTCCTTCATCCCCGGCGCTTCGCCGATGATGTTCTCCAGGCCGAACTTGGAATCGAGCTGCTTGCGGAGCGAGACATTTTCCGTCTCAAGCTTTTGATTTTTCAGCGCCCGCGCGATCCGCATTTCCAATTCATCGATTTGCAGGCGGCCCTTCGCGATGTAATCATCCGCACCGCGTTTCATCGCCTCGACCGCGATCTCTTCCGAGCCGTAGGCCGTCATCAAAATGCAAATCGGCGGCTTGGGCAGTGACTTTGCACGCGAAATCAGGTTCATACCGTCTTCATTCGGCATGCGGAAATCCGTGAGCATGACGTCAAAATTTTCAGATTCCAGAAGCGTCATCGCTGTCTTTGCGTCCTCGGCGATGTAAACATCGTAACGCTCCTCCAGCGCGGCGCGCAGCCCTTCGCGCGTCGTTTTTTCATCATCCACGATAAGCAGAGTCGGTTTCATATCAATTCGTACCGGCCTCCAGCAAGCGCGGCTTCCGCTCGTGCAACGGCAGCCAGACGCGGAAGGTCGTGCCTTTGCCGACATGGCTTTCCAGATCGATCCGCCCGTTGTGCGCGCGGACGATTCGCTGGACGATCATCAGGCCGAGGCCGCTGCCTTTTTTTTTGGTCGTGTAGAACGGCTCGAAAATGCGGTTGATCTGTTCCTGGGGAATGCCGCCGCCGGAGTCTGCCACGCTCACCCAGACACCGTCGGAATTTTCGCCGGTCTGCAACGTCAACATGCCGCCGGTTGTCATCGCCTGCGACGCGTTTTTGATCAGGTTCACGAGCACCTGTTGCATCTGGGTGGCGTCAATCGGCGTCGCGGTGAGGTTCCGCAGCAATTTCGTTTTGATCGCGATGCCGCGGTTCTCAATTTCCGGACGCAGCAGATCCAAGGTTTTCTGTACGACATCATTCAGCGAAAAAATTTTCAACTGCACTGCCGTAGGCCGGATGGCGCCGAGAAATTGTGTGATGATATAATCGAGCCGGTTGATTTCGCCCTTCGAAACTTCCAAAAATTGTTCCAGTTTTTCCACGATTTCTGAAGCAGGGGAAGCCTCCTGCCTGTCCTGCAATTTTTTTGACAGGCTGGAACCCTGGCCGACTTTTAATTTCCTGACTTCGCGCTCCATCAACTGCAGGTGGATGTGCAGCGCGTTCAGTGGATTGCCGATTTCATGCGCCACGCTTGCAGCCAGAAGCGTCAACGCCTGGACGCGCTCGCTTTCGATCGCCTCGAACGTCTTCTGCCGCGCTTCGGTCGCGTCGTGCAGGATCAGCGCGACACCGGTGCTGCCCCGGGCCTCGCCGTCCAATGGCGCAGCATAAAGACGCAAAAAACGTTCGCGAGGATAGAAAATTTCAAATTCGTGCCGCGTCACGGCGGGGTTCCCGTCGCGGTCGGCGCGGGAAATTTTTTGCCAGTCAAGTTCCGGCAAAATCTTGTTGATGTGCAATTCCTCGTCGCTTGGCTGCAGGCCGATGAGCTGCGTGACCGCCTGATTGAAGTAAATAATTTTTCCGGTTTCATCCACGACCAGCACACCATCCACAATCGTGTTGAACAAGGTTTCGAGGAAACTCCGCTCACGTGCCAGCCGCTGAACGACGGTTTGCAGGCCTTCGGTGTCCAGCCGCCCGATGCGGCCAAGCACTTTATCAAGAAAACTGGATTTCTGCGATGGCATTGACTGTTTTGATTATTTAATAGTGGCATAATGGCACAGTTAACCAGTAAGTCAAACCCGAAAAGCGCGGATTGGCGCAATGCTATTGGAAGGAAACTGCTCTGAAAATCAGAACGAAATGTCTTCGGGGCGGACTTCCAGGCATTCGTCCTGATCTTCCCAAATTACGGCGGCGTAGGAATCCAAGAGTTTGGGCGCAAGCTCGCGACCACTGAAAGCCAGAAGTTTTTCTGCCTGCTGCGCGGCGTTTTCGTAGGCGTCGTCGTAATTGCCGCTCTTGCGGCGCTGGCGGTCGTCCCAATGGGCGACGGCGTGGATGGGCTCGTATTGTTGCGCCCACGTCGCGAGCGGTTCGCGGTGTTCCGCCGGCAATTCTTCGAAAGGAACCAGGATTTCATTGCAATGCTGGCAGATGAGGCCTTCGGTTTTCACATCGCGGGTGAGGAGCGGCAGAAACGGCGCGCGACAGCAGGATGATTCGGCGTAGGCAATCGGCGGGGTGGCCATGCGTTGCTGCCAGACACCCCGGTCGTGGCCGATTTTTGCGCCGAGACGGTAGGCACCGACGAGCGGGTGCGAGAGCCGCCAGGCGCGCCCTGCGAACTGGCCGAGGGTTTGTGCCAGCCAGCGGGCCAAAGTGAGGTCATCCCATTCACGAAATACGCGCGAATATTCCAGCCAGAGCGAATCCAGCGGATTGCCGGAAGGTTCGGATTCAAATGCCATTGCGAAATCATGGCTCGGAAAAAACTTTTTGTCGAGCGCGTGAAAATTTAGAAGAATCTGGATCTTTTTCGGGACCTCCCTTGAATTGGGACCATCACAAAGTTTTTGCTTTCAACCGGGATTCCCGCTAATCGTTCACGTTGCCGCCAATGAATAAACGTGCTGTTCTGAAAAAAATCATCGCCAAGCTCACCAGCGAGCTCGAAGTCTATTTTCGCGCCGCCGAATACGCCCGTGACGAAGCGACGCATGAACAGAACAAGGCGGAGAACAAGTACGACACGCGCGGCCTGGAGGCTTCCTACCTGGCGCGCGGCCAGTCGCGCCAGGCGGCGGAGCTGGAAGCGGCGATCGTGGAATTCCAGAAACTGGAGGCGAAAAAATTTTCCGAGCCGGACGAAATCGACCTGGGCGCGCTCATCGTGCTGGAGATGTCCGGCGAACAAAATTTTTATTTTCTCGGGCCGCGCGCCGGCGGCACCGAGGTTGAGCACGACCGGAAAGATATCCTCGTCATCACGCCGCTGTCGCCGCTCGGCGAACAGCTCATGGGCCGGAAATCGGGCGACAGCCTGCAGCTGAAGCTGGGCAAGGAGATCCGCGCGGCGAAAATCGCCGGCGTGGAATAACCCGCATTCATAGAATCGATGATGTTCAAAAATTATCGATGCCGAAACGGCTGGTTTATTAAGTAACTGGAAGGTTACTTGCTGTGGTTTTACCTGTGCAAAAACTGCGCAAAAACGATTTTGTATCCGATTGATGTAACATCGCGGAAACCCCTTCGTCTGACTACTTGAACAGCAATGAAGCTGCTCAAGAAAAAAAGAAACTTATGAAAACTACTAAATTGCTTCTCGCGGCCGCGCTCGTCGGTGCGGCCACCGTGTTCTCCGTGTCGTCCGCCCAAGCCGGGGTGCATTTCGGCTTTGGGTTCGGCCTGCCGCTGCCGCCGTTGCCGGTGGTAACCGTGGCCGCCCCCGCGCCGGTGGTCGTGGCTCCGGCGTATTGTGCGCCTGGCATGGTCGTGGCCGCGCCAGCTTGCCCGGGACCAGACTATGTCTGGGTGGGCGGTAACTGGGCGTATCGCCCGGCACATCTGGCGTATGGATATGGTTATCGCGGCGGTTATGCATATCACGGCGGTTACGGATACCGCGGCGGCTGGCATCGTTAAAAAGCGACGGAGCTAATCCGTCGAATGTGAAGTACATCAAGGCCGTTCTTCGGAACGGCCTTTTTCTTTGCTATGTGAGTTTAAGAAATTTGCAGCCGTAGGTTCGCATAAATTTTCTCCCTCACCCTGACCCTCTCCCGCTGGGAGAGGGAGAAACGCTCCCAGCTTCATACACATATCAGCGGTTGGATTGGATAAGACTGTGCTCAAAAAAGAAGCAGCCAAGACGGCTGTTCCCTCTCCCAGCGGGAGAGGGTCAGGGTGAGGGAGAAGGCACCGCGGAACTATTATTTTAAACGCTTCGGGATCAGGATAAATCCACCGGATCAATGTCCACCGCCAGCGATACGTCATCCGGCAATACCAATGCGGATGTGATGCGTTCCAGCATGGAACTCAATTTACTCATCGCGCGCGTTCGCAACATGATGTGGAAGCGATATAGATTTTCCGCGCGCGCGAGCGGCGCAGCGGCCGGGCCGGAAATTGTCAGGTCCAGGGTTTCACCTGCTTTATCCAAAGCTCTTTCTCCGGTCGTGGCTTTGGATTTTGGACTTTGGGCTTTGGACTCGATGACGCGTTTCAGATGCTCCGCGGAAAATTTCACCTTGTCCTCGCTGCGGCCCTTCAACGTCAGCAACGCCACACGGCTGAACGGCGGGTAGTTCAATTGTTTCCGGAACTCCAATTCCTGTTCGAAAAAGCCGTTGAAATCATGCCGTCGCGCGTATTGGATGGCGGGGTGAAACGGTGTGAACGCCTGCACAAAAACCTCGCCCTCGATGTCGCCGCGGCCGGCGCGGCCGGCGACCTGCGTGAGGAGTTGGAACGTCCGCTCGCCCGCGCGAAAATCCGGCTGATGCAATGCCATGTCCGCGTAGATGATGCCCACCAGCGTGACGTTCGGGAAGTGCAGTCCCTTCGCAATCATCTGGGTGCCGATCAGGATATCGATTTCGCCGTGCTTGAAGGCGTCGAGCACGCGGCGGTAATCCTCCTTACGTTTCATCACGTCCGCGTCCATGCGCTTGATGCGCGCGCGAGGGAAAAGTTTTTGCAGCACATCCTCGACTTTCTGGGTCCCGAGGCCGGAATAGCGGATGCCCGGATTTTTGCATTTTTCATTCGGGCAATTTTTAGGAACGGCTTCGTTCCAATTGCAGATGTGGCAGCGCAACAGTTGTTCCGGGCGGTGATACGTCAGCGCCAGCGAGCAATTCGGGCATTCGCAAACATAGCCGCATTTTTCACACATGAGCGACGATGAATAACCGCGCCGGTTGAGAAACAAGATCGTTTGTTCGCCTTTTTCCAGGCGCTGGGTGATGGCTTCCTTCAACTGCGGCGAAAAAATCGGCGGACCTTTGCCGTCGCGCCCGCCCGACCGCATGTCCACGACGCGGACGCGCGGCATTTTCTGGTCATCCACGCGCACCGGCAGCTCAAGCAGTGAAAATTTTCCGCGCTGGCAGTTGTAAAAACTTTCCAGCGACGGCGTGGCCGAGCCGAGCACGACCACGGCATTTTCCATCCGTCCGCGCATCACCGCCACATCGCGCGCGTGGTAGCGCGGGGATTCCTCCTGCTTGTAGGTGTGCTCGTGTTCCTCATCCACAATGATGAGGCCGAGCGGTTCGACCGGAGCGAAAATGGCCGAGCGCGCACCGATGACGATGCGGGCGCGGCCCTGGCGGATCTTGTGCCATTCATCGTGCCGCTCACCCGCGCTCAAATGAGAATGCAGCACGGCAACCAGCGTCTGCAATTTGCCGGAGCTGAACCGTGCCTTGAACCGTTCAACCGTCTGCGGTGTGAGTGAAATCTCCGGCACGAGCACGATGGCACCCTGGCCCCGCTCCAGCGCGTAGGCAATGGCTTGTAAATAGACTTCCGTCTTGCCCGAGCCGGTGACGCCGTGAAGTAAAAAGGTTGATGGTTTCGGGCTGAAAGCTTCAGACTCCGTCTTTCCCAATGCCGCGTCTGCCTTGTTTTGTGGAGCGGCTGTATCCATCGCCACTTTTATTTTTTCCAGGGCGTTTGCCTGCGCCGGATTCAACACGATCGGTTGGGTGGCGAGGATGATCTCCTTGGCATAGGGGTCGCGCGCGGAAATCTCATTGGTGATGGAAACCAGGCCGCGATCTTCCAACTTGCGAACGGTTGCCGTCGTGGTTTCGGCCAGCTCGACTAGTTCGGACAACAAAATTTCCCGGCGTTCCTCGATGATGTTCCAGACGTCCTGCTGGCGTTTTGGCAATTTGGGAAATTCGCCGGTCACCGGCAGCAGGCGGACGAACAATCTTTCCCGCCAGGACGCGTCTTCTTTCCGCACGGCCTCGGGCAGGACGCTTTTCAAGGCGGTCTCCGGCGCGCAGCAATAGTATTCGCCGATCCAGCGTGCGAGCTTCAAAATCTTCGGCGTCACCAGCGTCTGTTCGCCGATGACCTTGACGATGGGTTTAAGATTCGTCTGCGCGGATTCCTCAGCCACGGCGG
>DATHOG010000019.1:0-9853 GCA_035485115.1 Candidatus Sulfotelmatobacter sp.
ATGGAAATTTTGCGCTTCAAAGAATGGCAGCCCGGCCAGCGAAACCGGCCGGCTCCGCGCCCGGCGGTTGGCTTTCCAGTGGCGGCGCAGCAGGATGGCATAAAGCCAGGTGGACAGCCGGCACGTTTGGTTATAGCGCGGCAGGCCTTTCCAGGCCTCGACCAGGGTTTCTGAAACCAGGTCTTCCGCCGCGCTTAAATCGCCGGCCAGGGCGGCCGCCTGTCGAAGCAGGCGGGCTTGCAAGGGTTCGATCAAAAGGCAGAACGCCGCAGTTTCCCCCGCGCAGGCGCGGGCGAGAAGTTCCCGACTGTCTGACTGTTCAAGCGGGGCATCCGTGATGACCATGTAACAATTAATCCCCACCGCGGGCGGAAAGGTTCAAATAATTATTCGTTGAAGCGCCGGGAAGAAATGAATCGGCATCCGCCGACGGGCCGGCCTTTGCCGACGACAATTTTTTTGGCACGCGCTGAAAATAGCGCAACCGCCGCGCCGGTTCAATGCGCGCAGTTGTTACGCAACTCAAAGCTCCACCCGGAATGCAAAAGTTTCTGTCAGACGGCGGCAGCCAGGGCGTGATGTGATTCACTCGGCCAGGACGGGCAGCGATTTTTTCCAGGCGAGGGCCGCGGTTTTTAACTGTTGCGTCAACGCGTCGTTGGCGGCGGCGACATCATTGGTTTCGTTGCGGTCGGCCGCCAGATCGAAGAGTTCAACCCGGGAGCCATCGGGGTTGACGAGCAATTTCCATTTCCCTTCGCGCACGGCCAGATGCGGGCTGTGGTCAAAAACCGCCCCGGGATAGGCAAACGACTTTGATTTTTCACGGCCATATTCCCAGAAGATGGTCCTGGCCGCCGTGGCCGGCGTGTTGTCAAAAACCGCCCGCATGTCGCGGCCATCGAAGGTGAAATTCGCGGGCATCCGGCCCTGGCCGATGGCACAAAAGGTCGGGAACAGATCCACCATATCCAGCACGGTTTGTTCATCCACCCCGCCAGCGGCGGCATGTCCGGGCCAGCGGACGATAAAGGGTACACGGATCCCGCCCTCATAGAGGCTCAATTTGCTGCCGCGCAATCCGCCGGTGCGGGCGTGGTTGAAGCTCGGCAAGGGGCCGTTGTCGCTGGTGAAGATGACCACCGTATTGGTCTCCAGGCCGAGCGCTTTCAAGCCATCAAACAAACGCCCCATCTGCCGGTCGTATTCGGCGAGCACCGTGGAAAAATTTGTTTTGGTTTCCCAGCTGCCTTTCCGGCCTTGTTGATCCACGTTGCCGACCCACGGCGTATGGACGTCGTCAGGCCAAAGCTCCACGTAACACGGTTGGTTGGTATGGCGCTGGAGAAAATCCAGCACGTGATCCACAAAATAACCGGTACGTTCCCAGCGTTTCACCTTGTCCTTCGGGGACCAGATCCAGTCCGTGGCCGTGATATTGGGGTCCGGTTCCGGGCTTTCATAAGTGCCGATGCTCTCGTCATAGCCGTAAGCGCGGAACAGCGGCGCATTGGTCACATCCCGCCCGCCGCCCAGATGCCACTTGCCGAAATGCGCCGTCTGATAACCCGCCGACTTCATCACGCGCGCGAGCGCCGGGGCATTGGTGGTCAGAAAATCAGCCTGTTCGCAATCCTCATTGTGAGCACGATTATCCAGGTACGTGGTGAAATTCCAGCGCGCCGGGTACATGCCGGTGATATAAGAGCAGCGCGAGGCGGAACAGATCGGTGCGTTATCGTAAAAATGCGTGAAGCGGATGCCCTCGCCGGCCAGCCGGTCGATATTGGGGGTGGGAGCGAATTTGCCGCCGTAACAACCCGGATCACTGTAACCCATGTCGTCTGTTAAAATGAAGAGGATGTTCGGGCGCGGGCCGGCCGCCATCACAGAATAAATTCCCGTTAGAACGAAAAATAAAACCGGCAACATCGCCGGTAAATTCAGCCGGCTGCGGATGCCGGTGAAAAATTTGTTCAGATTCATGCGTCGGTGAAAATATAGCAAATGATTGAGAGGCGTCCACGTTTCCGTTCGCAGACATTGTACCAGGCACTTGAACGTCATCGTCGTTTCCTCCCCCGGCCTTGACGCGGGCGGGGCGGGGCGGTTAAATCCGATTCATGTTTCACGATTTGGCGGCCACGTTTGAATGAAAATCAGAATCGCAATCCTGAAGGGCCTGCTTTTTTTCATCGTCGCCGCCAGCGCGAAGGAACCGCCCCGGCCGAATATCATCTTCATTCTGTGCGATGATCTTGGCTATGGCGATGTGGGTGCTTTCTACCAAAATCAACGCGCCACCTTGCATGACCGCAGCGTGCCGTTTTTTGCCACGCCGCAAATCGACACGCTGGCGCGGGACGGGGCGAGGCTGACCCAACATTATTGCGGGGCGCCGGTCTGCGCCCCCTCGCGGGGGTCCCTGCTCACGGGCCTGACGCAAGGGCATTGCAACGTACGGGACAACCAGTTTGACAAGGCGCTGGCGGATACCTGGACGATCGGGTCGGTGCTGCAGCAGGGCGGCTATGCCACGGCGGCATTTGGCAAATGGGGTTTGCAGGGCAAGCCGGGCGAGGGAATCAATGCGGCGAACGACGAAGAAAATTCCGACAGCCCGGGCGGAAACCCGGCGACCTGGCCAGCGTATCCCACCAAGCGCGGTTTTGATTTTTACTTTGGCTATGTGCGGCACCAGGACGGCCACTTCCATTATCCCAAGGAGGACCATCGCGAGGTCTGGGAAAATGACCGGGAAGTTTCCAGCGACCTGGACTTGTGCTACACGACCGATCTCTTCACCGCGCGGGCGAAAAAATGGATCGTGGAACACGAGGCGGCGAAACCGGGCGAACCTTTTTTTGTTTATCTGGCCTTCGACACGCCGCACGCCAAGTTGCAGAACCCGCCCTGTGCGTATCCGCCGGGCGGCGGTTTGCATGGCGGGGTGCAATGGACCGGCCAGCCGCACGCGATGCTTAACACCGCCACCGGCACCATGGATGGTTATATGTTCCCGGATTATGCGAAAGCGACCTGGGACAATGACCATGATCCCGCCACGCCGGAGGTGCCCTGGCCCGATGTGCAAAAACGTTATGCGAATGACGTGCGCCGGATTGATTTCGCGGTGGGCGATGTGCTCCAGCTTTTAAAGGATTTAAAAATTGATACCAACACGCTGGTGGTGTTTACCTCCGACAACGGACCGTCCATTGAATCGTATCTGCCAAAGGAACCGTACGCGCCGACATTTTTTCGCGGGTTCGGCCCGTTTGACGGCATCAAGCGGGACACGCTCGAAGGCGGCGAACGCGAGCCGACCCTGGCCCGCTGGCCGCGCGGCATCCCGGCCGGTCGCGAGATTCCCCTACCCTCCGGCCAATGGGACTGGCTGGCGACTTTTGCCGATCTGGCCGGGCTGCCGGAACCGGCGGCTTCCGACGGTGTTTCGCTGCTACCTTCGTTGATGGGACAGGGGCAACAACGCGCCGGCACGGTTTACGTGGAATATTATGAGAGCGGCAAGACGCCGCGCTTTCAAGATTTTGCCCCGGCACATCGCGGGCGGACGCGAAACCAGATGCAGACGATTTATCTCGATGGCTACAAAGGCATCCGTTACGACGTGAAATCCGCCGCGGACGATTTTGAAATCTACGATGTCAGCCGTGACCCGCAGGAGGCGCACAACCTCGCGGGCGATCCAAAATTCGCGACGTTGCAAACCGAGATGAAAGCGCGGGTCTTGCAGGTGCGTAATCCGGATGACAGCGCGAAACGTCCCTATGACAACGCCTATGTGCCGGCGGTAGCCAACGAACCACCGGCAAAACCGGGCGTCACGCGGTTGGCGATCAACGGATCCTGGCCATGGATGCCGGATTTCCGCACCTTGACCTCGGGAACCAAAATCGTTTCACAGGACTTCGCACCGCCCGTTCCAAAAGACGACGGGCCGTTTGGCGTCGCCTTCGAGGGCTTTTTTAAAGTTCCAACGGATGACGATTATACGTTCACCATAAAGTCCGATGGCGGGGCGATGCTGTTTGTCCACGAAATCCGGGTGATTGAAGAGGGGAAAAACCCGGTGGGCGGAACCCTCACCGGACACGTGCGATTGGCGGCCGGCTGGCATCCGCTGCGACTCTATTACCGGCACATTTCCGGCCAGCCGCAACTGGAGTTCACGGTAAAAAATGCGGACGGCATGCGGTTGGAATTAAACACCTCGAATCTGCGTCAGGCCAATGACTGAGACAAGGGCGGGCGCGGAGTTCGGAGTGCGGAATGCGGATTTCGGAATCCAAAGTCCAAGATCGGAGAGGGGTTTTGAATTTTTGGTTTTGAAGCTGCTTTCGAAATGTGCGGTTATGCGGGACCGACCCGTACACGATTGTTTGCTGGCCAATTCCTTCACGTTTCCGTTTTAATATGCCCGTGTCGAACCCGATGGAACAACCGCCCAAGCCGCACTGGTTTCGCGTGATGATCATCGGTCGCCGGCCACGGCGGACGATGGTGCGCATCGTGGTGCTGGTGGCGGTTTGCATCATCCTGCGTCAATTTGTGCTGTTGCCGATCCAGGTGGACGGGATTTCCATGCTGCCGACCTATCACACGGGCCAGATCAATTGTGTGAACCGCCTGGCGTATCTCCGGCATGAACCGCAACGGGGCGATGTCGTTTCCGTGCGGCTGGCGGGCGACAGCGTCATGTATATGAAACGGATCATCGGCCTGCCGGGGGAATCGGTTGCGTTTCATAGCGGGAAGACCTATATCAACGGCGAACCCCTGGACGAACCTTACTTGAAAAACCCCTGCGACTGGGAAGCGGGGCCGTTTGAATGCGCCACGAATGAATATTATGTGGTGGGAGACAACCGTTCGATGCCGATCGGCCTGCATACCCAGGGGCGTGCCGAGCGCGACCGCATCGTGGGCAAGGTATTATTATGAAGATTGTCATCCGTCTTTTTCTGCTGGCGGCGGTGGTGGCGCTGGGTTGGTGGCTGTGGACGGTATTTTTTCCGAGCCCGGAGCGCGTCGTTTTGAAGCGCATGCAGAGCCTCGCGGAGTTGCTGACGTTCAAGTCCGATATCAGCAACCTCGGCCGCGAGAGCCGGGCCTCCGAATTCACCGGTTATTTCAGCGTGGACACCGAGATCGTGGTGGATGTGCCGGAGCTGGGGGCGCATACGTTGTCAGGCCGGGACGAGGTCCGGGAGGCGGGCAACGGCGGTTTCGCGTCGGCGCCAAGCCTGTCGGTGTCGTTTTTGGATGCGACGGTGAAGATCGGGCCAGATAAGCAGACGGCGGATGTGAGCTGCACGTTGAAGGCGTCGGCGGGCAACGACAAGGATTACGGCGTGCAGGAGCTGCGCTTCCAATGGAAGAAGATCGAGGGGACGTGGCAGATCACCCGGGCGGAGACGGTGAAGACGTTGAGGTAAACAAAAGCTCTTTAACCACGGATGGACACAGATGAACACAGATGCTGAAACCAACAATTCTTACAGAAGGGAACAGAGGAAACGAAGCGGGGAAAACTTTGACCTGCCGGCGGTGTCCAGGCAAAAACTTTTAACCGCGAACCACGCGAAATACGCGAACGGATTTGGAAACACTACTTTTCGCGTATTTGGTCTATTTCGCGGTTATGATTTCTGGCGCGTGCCGGAGGCACAACGGAAATTAGCCAGACACAAGGTGTCTGGAAACACGATAAAAGAAAATCCGTCCTGAAAGGACGGTGGAATGATTCACCCCAATTTCATCCACGCATTCCCATCGTCCCTTCAGGACGAATCAAATCTGTGTCGAACCAGACACTCCGTGTCTGGCTAATTTCCATCGTCGCTCCGCGACCGAAGTTGGAGGGGGTATCCGCCTTCCCCCCGCTTCAGCATTCTGCATTGGTACCACCCCGGAAGGAGCTTCTGCCTTTGGATTTTTGTGTCCGGGCCAGGAGAGGCTGAAGGTTTGGTCTTACCTTTAAATAAAAGTGCAAAAAGTGAGAACCGGCCCGTTTACAACGCCATGGAAAATAAAACATTAGTCAGAATCTCTTTCCGTCCACAGCTACCAAGGAGGGATAGCGTGATTCTTTGGGCTCGCCCAATCCCGCAAAAAGATGTTTGAACATTTCCTGTCGGCGGCTTAATTTGAATATATGAATACGGTCGAAGAGATTGAAATGGCCGCCGAACGGCTCGCGCCGTCCGATTTTGACCGGCTGGCTTCATGGGTCAGCTCCCGCTATCACGACCTTTGGAAACGCCAGATGGAACGCGATGCAGACGCTGGCAAGCTGGATTTTCTTTTTGACGAGGCGGACGCCGAACGAAAGGCCGGCTCATTGCCCAACTGGCCGGAAAAGTGAAATCCACGGCCACGCGACGGTTTTGGAAATGCTACCATGAACTGCCGGAATCCATCCGGGAACTGGCGGTAAAAAATTATCGGCTTTGGCTCGAAAATTCTTCCCATCCATCCCTGGATTACAAAAAACTGAGCGGACGCGGCGAACGGTTTTCCGTCCGCATAGGCGGCCATTATCGTGCGCTGGGACATAAGACCAGCAGCGGCGTGGAATGGGTCTGGATTGGCACCCATGAGGAATACAATAAACTGGTGTAATGATTTGGAAGCCGTTTGTGAAATCGGTGATTGTTGACGGGTGGGGAAATGTCGCTGTGGCTGGTGTGCCGTCGTCCTCTCTCTTGTCCGTCATAGTTTTTCTCCGTCCTAAAATTCCAAGCTCCAAGCACCAAGTTCCAGAGAACATCCAAATGCCAATCACCAAAACCGCCGCGCGCAGTGTTTGAGCTTTTGGCTTGGTGTTTCTCTGGAGGTTGGTGCTTGAAAATTTTGCTCTGCCGTCGGTATCCAGGCAAGGAGAAGGTGAAGGTCTAATAAACGTGTCAACAGTTGGGACTGATTCCTTCAGAATCGGATAGCCAAATTAATAAACATTGACGCTGGGTAATTTGCTGCAAAGATGCGGCTAGACATTAGGGTTTCGTGAAAACAGAATTGGGAGGTGCCGGGAAAGCCTGTTTTGCAAATCATTAATTTTGTGGGTTTTACGCCTTAACTAAGGGCCATTCGGAACCGACCCGTTTCCCGACCCCTTTCTCTGCGCCAATCGGCAACGCAGGAATTTAAGTGTGAAAATAATATAAAACCAGGAACCCGTTTTTGCGGGGCTCAACAGTTTTTAATCCAAGCGGCCAATACGTCTTTTCGCTATTTGATAGTTTTCCGCTGAGGAATTTGCAATGGCTTTGCGACAGGTGTCTCTCCCATCCCACCAATAGCAGCATATTTAAATGGTTTTGCCGTATTGTAAAAGTTGGTCCAGCTTAAGCGATCAATTAGGCATCGGGCTACGATTTGGAAAGGGATAGAGCGGAAGCGTGAAGGACACGCTTGGACCGTAGGAAACCAATCGAAAAATGAGCGACATTGGTCGAAGACAAACAGGTCGCAATACATCTTCCGAACATTCGAAACATACTTAACCCGCCGTGATAACCGCGGATTGTAGAAATAAGGACGACCGTATGTTCCAATCAACGAATCAACCAAGAGATTGGGGAGTGGAACGTCACATGTAAGGCGAGCACTATAGTCAAACCAAGAGCACTTTATTGCCGCAAGTAATTCAGGGCTTAAAATCTCCCAATTTCCCTCAACTACGCTTTTAGCAAGTTCGGCCATAGAAATTAATTGCTTGAAAGATATTCCTTGGCGTTTATACGAACGCAGTGCGTTCAGGAGCGGATCATTATTATCATATGACTCCAACAGATCGATGAATGAGAGAATTGGATAATTTCCTGGAGACAACCAACGGTCACCCGGAAGGCCATTTTCGTCAATGTCTTGTCCTGTTTGGCGCGCGATGAGCAACTCTACCGTTTTTTGTTCGCCGGTATGCTTCTTAGAAAATGCCGACATCGAGAATGCTCGCAGATTTGGCAAAATTACCGACGCAAAGTCAATCGTGAGGCATGTAATCAAATCTGAATAAACAGACTCCAAATTATCGATTATAAAATTTTTAAGGAGATCGGGATCCGCAGCGAAGATAGCCGGATCAAGATCACTTTTGCGGACAACATCAGGAATATCATTATCACGCGGATGGAAGTAAGCTGTTGCCAAATTTACATATCTTTCACGAGTCGGTCCATCTTCCGCAGGAGCCGAGTAGTTCGTGATCAGAGCTCCTTTAGGGGTCAGCCGTTGTTTTTCGAAGATGGCAAGCAGTGGAGTTAACGTACTCGGCTTGCCACCTATGAATGAGCCGCAAGCATCAAAATAAATGAGATCAAAGACTTCATTGTAGATTTCAAAAAATTCCGCAAGTGATCCTTCATGAATTTTGAGCGCAAGATTGAAATCTGAGAGCTGACTGTGGGCGGCGGCACTATCTTCGGAAGAGCCCGTGACAGCCCAAATATTGTGAATATTTATGCCATTCTCTAGAAGAACTTGAAGGTCGTTAATCGGCGACGGGCCACACAGGTAGAGAACCTTCAGTTCATGGGCTTCTCGCTGCGTGTTGCAGCAGGCATCAAATTGCATCCACTCACTCAATTCAATTTTAGCAGCGTAGTATAATTCATCGTAGCCAGAACCATATGCGCATTTGATTAATTTGAGGAAGTGCTCAAACGTTACCTTCAATTCATCTTGGATAATCAGTTCCGAGGCATGGCGCTTTGAAGTCAGAGCAACAATCGCACTTTTCAACATCAGAGCACGAACCTTGTTTTTTGACTCCTGATTGTAGTTACGTGTCATAATGTCGGTAAAGGGGTCAGTCCAAACTATTGACACTTTTCCCGTTCGTTCTCATTTTTGCCGTCCCATTTTAAGCTGATTGTTAAATCCACGCGCAATTGTTCCGGCGCGCACCACGGGTGAAAATCTTTGGAAAATCTGCGCCTGGGGCGGCGGGATGGCAAGCGAAAAACGGTTGATGGTTGACAGTTGATTGTTGATGGCGAGTGAGGGGAGGAAATCAACAATCGAGGAGGAGGACGAGGATGATTCCCTGTTGCCCTGCGGCCGTCCTCCGCCTTCGCACAGCTTCGGCGCGACAAGCGGTGGGACTTGAATCCGTTTGATGATGCGTACCCGCCGTTGAAACGGCGGGCTATTTTCGGTTGTCCCGCTGGGACAGTCCGAGCCGGACGGGGTCAGAGCCTGACTGGCGGGACGGCGCGGCAGCGAAATATGTCGCCCATGGACGGGGCTTGAACCCATTCTGATTTGGTTTCTACAAATATTTCGCACCTGACGGCGCTGGTTTTCGAGGCGCAGCCTCGACGCTACACCTTCGGGAGGGGTCAGAGCCTGACTGGCTGCCGGGGTGATTTTGGAGTGCGGATTTTTTGATCAGAGCCTTCTCACGTCGGCTGCTACGGGGCACAAAGGCGGCGCAGCAGCGACCGCCCTACCCTTTTTGGTTCGATTTATGGATAAACCTGTCCGGTCGAGGATCTTCCACGGGAAAAAATAAGTGAAAATCGGGTGCGCGGCGCAACGGGGTGTTTTGCGGGAGCGTGGTAAAATTTACGATATGCGATTTTCGATTTACGAATTGCAAACGGAAAAACGAAACGCGGTGGGCGTGAGAAGGGACGAGAGCATTGGTCAGAGCCTCCTCACGTCGGCTGCTACATAAAGGAGGAATAAAATTATGGCACGAAATGGAAAGATAGCCCGGATGCCCTTGCATATCCGGAATGAACTGAATAAACGACTGAGCGAGGGCGACTCGGGGGTGAAACTCGTGAGATGGCTTAATGAGGAGGTGAGGTTTTTCCTGCACAAC
>DATHOG010000020.1:0-23195 GCA_035485115.1 Candidatus Sulfotelmatobacter sp.
TTTGGTGTGTGCGCGATGCCGATGGCCGCTATGAATCCATGTGCCGCCAGTGACCGCAAAACCGCCGTGCGAATGATGGCATAACCATAATCCAACATTCCATTCACGCCCTCACGCGTCCCGGGCACACGGCTTTTTTCATCCGTCTCCTGCTGTTCACTTAAGCGCGGCAAAAGATGTTTCCAATAATGCCGCGCAGCGCGGGACTCGCAGGCATTCGGTGAATCGGAAAGAAACGCGGCACGTTTGGAGGCGGTAAGGGTGGCGAGAGAAGGGCGCACTTCCATTTCAGCGGCACTCTGCCGAGGTGCCGCTACGGAGACTGGATTTTCGCATCGTTTTGCGATTTCCGTGAGCACTGAATGTGCGCGTTTCAGGTGTGCGAGATTGGCGGCTTGGTTGCGGACTTTGGCGGTGATGATTTGCCGCCACATGGCGGTTTTCCACTCCGGCGTCCACTCGATCTGACGTCGCAATAATTCCGTGCTGGTCGGGCGATAATAGGGCAGGGTGACGGCGCACGGCTCGTACTTCTCATTGCACACCAGCAGCAGCACGTTCAACTCCGCCATGCGGCGAAGCGAACTGGCGGAGAATTCCGTGTCCCGCGCCGCACAGACGATGGCCGCTACATCCTGCAATGGCACCGACTTGTCCGTGCCGCTCTCCATATCCGTGATATGAAGCTGATCAAGCTTGATGCGGACTTTCAGGCTGTGGCTTAACAGATGGAGGATGTGGTAACTCATAACCCAAAGCACGAATGAAATCCGGCCAGTATGGTTGAAGCCCTTTCTTTCCCAGCCCAAAGGAAATAATCGCTTCCTCTTTGTTTGCTACATGGTGTGGGAGCAGGCGCAATTGATTCTGACTAGTCGCTAACACGCGATATTTACCCACCGGTTGTCCGGCCGAGAACGGTTTTTTTGTTTCAATTACCATCCCGCGCCGGATGACTGTGATAGGCTTTGAGTTTTGTTTGATCGGTTTTTCAGGAGATATTTTGTCATTTTTCCAGTAAGGCACAAACACCGGCACAAAAGACCTCCCATCCTCTGCTATAAATACTTGCACTTCTTTAAAGCCGGTACGCTTGACATAAGCATGAGTACCGGGACTAAACGGAACAACCGCAGTATCATCTTTCACGGATATGAGTCGCACATTGCGGATCGGAATTTTGATTTCTTTCGGCCAGCAAAATTCAGGGCAATCGTCCGCCCGCCATTTCTGGAAATGGGCAAAACAAAGTTTCTTCGTGAAACTTTCTGGCACGCAACCCTTGGTCTTTTTCAATTCGGCATCAACGTCAGTCGCTTCATCCGAATAACGCTGCCAAGCCGCTTCGCAGTAAGAAGCAAACGTTTCTGGCCAGATGCTGCCAAGGTTTTTGGGCGTGAGCGTAGTGAAAACTTCTCGTGCAACGTAAGTATCCTTGGCCTTCTTCGCATAGAGCGTCGTAGCATATGCCTGCTGGTGATTACTCCCCGAGATGTGATGCCGCACGACGACTTTTTCAATCTGTTCCTTTACCACGTCGTGCATCTGCTCGCCAAAAATTGGGTTTGCCGCTTTGCTGCGCTGCTTTTCATCCTGTGTCCACCATCCATGCCGTCCAAGTTCATCGGTTGCGCCATAGGTGCGATGTGCCAGCCACGGCAATGTGCTGACAATGACCATCGCGTCCATCGCATGATGCCGCAAATCGCCGCGATTTTTTTCCGTGAACTGTTTTTGTTCCTCGTCCGTCAATTCATCCCAGCGTTTGCCCGGCGGGAGTGGATGCAAAATCTGGTTCAATCCCCACGCCTTACGAAGCCGGCTGGTCAGTTGGCCGTTGGTGACTTGAAAGCGTAATGCGGGATTTTGTTTGTCCGGCGTCGGGTCGCGTCCTCTATCATTCAACCAACCGAGTTGAATTAGCGAGATATGACGGATGACTCGCGCGATGTAAGCCGTGTGTTGCAGGTCGGATTTTTGCTCAATCAACTCTTCGGCATTCGGGTTTAAGAAAATTTCCAGTTTGCGGCCTGAAAATGTTTTTTCAGCGTGATCCTTGATGTCCGGCCACAACGATGTGCCGCTAAAGGCGGCAAACGGCGTGCGGTCGCCTTTCAACTCACGGTTACATTTCAAGTGGGCCACTGTGAGGTTGTAAAATTCATTACAGTCAACGATGGAGCGTGGGACGAGGTGTTCAATGTCTGCGCCGTGACCTAAATCTGTCCGTTCAATCGTTTGCAGACAGAAGGGACAACGCCCTTTCGCTTCCTGCCATAGCCGATAGCGTTGAATGGCTTTACGGGAGAAAGATTCATTGTTAGACGCAAGTTGTTCGCGGGCATTTTCACGCTCTTTGCGAAAAATTTCATTCCTCTTGTTCAGCTCATTCTTGGCTTTCTGGCCGAGTGCGAGGCTCCGGATGGCTTCCAAAACAATCACGTCCGGCTGGCCATAATCTTTGACCAATTGACGAAGAATTCCTCGGAACAATACCAGCCGATGCCGTACGAGCGGATGCTTGATGTCGGCAAGGTAGCGGTTCAACGCATCTTCGGCGTTCTCGCCCTTGCGTTTTAAAATCGGCTGAGGTGGGTCAATGCGCCGACCTTCACTGATTTCTTTTTGAATAAGCGCCAGCGTGGGTGATGAATAACGCGCGCGACCTGTGCCGGTTTCCGGAGTCAGGGGTTTCTGATCTTCAATTAGAAGAAATTTTTCCGCAAATGGCTCCGCCAACTTTTTCAACCGCGCTTCCGTGACCTTGCCCTTCTTGTTCCACTCATTGCGGAGATTTTCTATAAAGATTGGGAATTGAATTCGCGGGTCAATTTTTTGCCGGGTCTTGGCATCAAGCACGCGAAAATTCATCAGGGCAAGTTCCCATTGCGCCTTGGTGAATGCCTCCTTGTTCTTGCGGACAACATGGAGCGGACGGCCTTGCTCATCCACCGGCTGCAATGAATCCAATGCCGGGCCGCGATTGTCGAAACGCGGCCAGCGCAAACCGAGCACGCCGGGATTCCGCGCCTCGGTGGTTTTAAAATAGACGTGGTGCCCTTTGATTTCCTTGGTGTCGCCGTAAAGCAGCCAGTCTTTTTTCTCCACCAGTTGGGGAAAGTTTTTTGCCTGCGCAGCAATAATGGCTTCAAATTCTTTTTGCAGCAATTCACGCGGCCAGTAAATCTTGCGCGCCCAATTAGCCGTCGGGCTTTTGCCCACACGGATTTTTTCTTCTGCTAAAAACTGGCACGGATGTTTTCCCGCGAGCTTGACGGTGATTTCTTTGACCGCCTCCTTGATTATTCCTTCTTCGTCATCTTTTTTGGCCTTGGCATTTTCCTTAACCGCTTTTTCCGCATTGGCCCAAGGCACTTTGGAGTAACCCCGCCGTTTGAAAAGATGTGTGAGCGCGGCGTGCAGTTCTTCCGGTTTTAGTTTGTCGCCATTCAAGGCACGAAGTCGGAGCGAGATCGGGTCATCCACAATTGCCTGTGGTTTAAACACGCCAAGTTTTGCAAGTTCACTCGCAAACCAGTTGCGACGCGCTTTTTTACTGCGAAGCGTGCGGCGTTGGCGGCGCAAGCTGCGGCGCCCGCTCAAGTCGCTGCCCTCGCTGTCGCAAATCAGCACGCCGACATCCAAGAAGTTTGAACCACGCCGCACAGCGTAGCCAATGGAGCCGGTGCCGACATCGAAACCAAAGACCAAGCCGGATAAAAATGAATCTCCGCTCGCAGTTTTTAGAACATATTCTTTCATATCCCGTTCCCAATTTTGAAGCCGTCAGAAAGGACCAGCTTTCCGGTTTGCCTGTCCGCTGATGCTACGCCGGGCGCGGCGGAGGTAAAGCAGAAAGCGGGCGCCAACCTGGCGGCAACCTGCCGCTTGGATTTATTTTTAGGCAAGGCGCAACTTTGCCCTACCGGATGAATGCGGAGTTAATGATTTACGACGGGGGATTTGTGATTTTAAAAAGGCGATTGCAACTCGAATTGGAAACCTGTGCAAAATTATTTGAATGGATACGGGATGCTGGCGCGTTGGACCTGGATAAATGGCGCCGACTCATGTCGGCGGCTACGGGGAAGGGCATTTTTAGTCCGAGCCGGACGGTTTTTAATTGGGGCCATCATTAGCGGCGGAATTTATGATCTGCGAATCAAGCGGAGGGGTGGCGGCCATAGGCTGGAATACGGAGGCCGCGCCGACGTTGGGCGATGGTCGCCGGGTGGCATGGACAGCCAATGTCCAACCCTGTCTGGTAGATTTGAGGGGTAGGATGTTCTTTGACATAGCCACACAGTGGCGACCGATGGGAGCGGGGCGCGAGGGCGTCGGGCGCGGGATCGGCGGATGGAACGAACCGGAAAAGGACGAACAAATTCGAGCAGTCCGGGGAAATTTGTGATTTGATCAATTTTGACGACTTTTGCCAATTCGCGTTTTTTCCCGAGAAACGCACAGCAAAGAATGTGTATAAATTTTCATTTTCTTTCACATCTTATTGGCTAGAATCCGGCCTGTTTAATCCTGCGGGCAGCTTTGCCGCATCAACTACAATCTATAATTTATGCCACTGACACATACCAAAGACCTGTTCGCCAAGGCGTTGAAAGGCAAATACGCCCTGGGCGCATTCAACGTGAACAACATGGAACTCATCCAGGCGATCGTCGAAGCCTGTGAAGAGGAAAAAGCCCCGCTGATGCTGCAGATCTCCAAGGGCGCGCGGCAGTACGCCAACCCCGTTTACCTCAAGAAACTCATCGAGGCCGCCGTCAGCCTGAGCAACATCCCGATCGCGGTGCATCTGGACCACGGTGACACGTTCGATCTTTGCAAGCAGTGCATTGATGAAGGCTTCACCAGCGTGATGATCGATGCCTCGCACGAGCCGTTCGAGAAAAATGTCGAAATCACCCGCAAGGTCGTTGAATACGCGCACAAATATAATTGCTCCGTCGAATCCGAACTCGGCCACCTGGTCGGCGCGCAGTTCGATGAAGGTGAAGAAGGCGGCGCGCATTCCATGAGCGGCCATTACACCGTTCCGGAAGAAGCGGTGAAATTTGTGAAGGAATCCGGCTGTGATTCGCTCGCCATTGCCATCGGCAATTCCCACGGCGCCTATAAGTTCAAAGGCGAACAGCATCTCGATCTGGAACGCCTCAAGCTCATCAAGAAGGCGCTCATGGACGCCGGTCTCGGCGATTATCCGCTGGTGTTGCACGGTGCCTCCAGCGTTCCGCCGTACCTCGCGGAAATGATCAACAAATACGGCGGCCACATGCCCGATACCAAGGGCGTGCCGGAAGCCGATATTGAAATCGCCCGCCGCGTGGGTTGCACCAAGGTCAACATTGATACCGACCTGCGCATGGCGATGACCGCCGGCATCCGCAAGGTGTTTTCGGAAAAACCCGGCGAATTTGATCCGCGCAAATACATGGGCCCGGCGCGCCAGATGGTCAAGGACCTCGTCCGCCACAAGGTCAAAAACGTGCTGTGCTGCGCCGGCCACGCGTTCGACTGAAAATGATTTGGGACGGCGGCACGCCATCCCTCCCGATTCAAGACCCTGGACAGATTTCTGTCCGGGGTTTTTCGTTTTGTGCCAGCCGCGACAGAAGTAGGCGCCGATGGCACAGTTGGCTGTGCCAAAATTTTCAGTTGCATTAAAAAACCTCGAAAAATCTTCGTTTTTCAGCGTTTTTGTGCCACGGCTGGGTTGGCATTCTCAAAGCTTAAAGGAAGGCGTAGAAGTCATTAACCAACAAACGAACCAAATTATGAAACTCACATCTTATGAACGTCCGACCGTGGGCTGGCCGACTTTTGGCCGCTTGATCAACCTCAACGACGAACTCCACCGGCTGTTTGACCCGTCCGAGTCATGGGCGCCGGCGCTTGACGTGCAGGAGGACAAGGACAAGTTCACCGTTAATCTCGAACTGCCCGGTCTCAAACGCGAGGACATCAGCGTGCAGATCGAGGATGGCAGCCTCGTCATCACCGGCGAGCGCAAAGAGGAAACGGCCAGCGAAGGCACGGAAGTGCACCGCCGCGAACGGTACTACGGAAAATTCTCGCGCGCCGTCACGCTGCCCGTCGCCGTGGCCGCCGATCAGGTGAGGGCAAACTACAAGGACGGCGTGCTTTCGATCACGCTGCCCAAGGCCGAGGAAGCCAAACCGAAATCCATTGACGTCGGCGTCAATTAATCAATCAGTCTGAAAAATCACGGCGGAAATCCGGTGACGGGTTTCCGCCGCTTTATTTTGTATTGTCACTTGGCGGAGCGGATGGAACACGGTAATGTTCAACGCATGGCAAAGCTGGTCATCATTTCCAAGAATACCGCCGCGGCATCGCTGGCGCTGGGCGATTTTTGGGCGACGATCGGTCGCTCTCATGGCAACACCTTCCAGATTCTGGAATCGTCCGTGTCCGGCCGGCACTGCGAGGTGCGGCTGCAGGGCGATGAATTGATCTTGCGCGATCTCGCCTCGACCAACGGCACGTTTGCCGGCGGCGAAAAAGTTACCGAGACCAAGCTCCAGTACGGCCAGACTTTCCGGCTGGGTGAGGTGGAACTGCGTTTTGAGCAGGGCGGCGTGGCGGAATCCGGGACCGTTTTCTTGAGCAAAATGCTCGTGACGAACACCGCCGGTGCGGTGCAAAAAATATCGCCGCCGGTACCGCCGCCGGAAAAAGCGGCCCCGGAAAAAAAATTACCGCCGGAAAACCCCGAAGTCGTCGCCAAAAAACACAATGTGCTTTTTGTGGACGACAGCATGGCATTCCTCGATTTGTTCAGCAGCGTGTGCGCCGAGCATTCGCGGCACACCTGGGAAATTTTCACCGCCACCGGTGCGGACGGCGCCCTGGAAATTTTGCGTGAGAAAAAAATCCACCTCGCCACCCTCGACATCGGCATGCCCACGCTCGACGGCCTGCAATTGCTCGGCATCATCAAGGGGCGCTATCCCGGTCTGAAGATTGCCATCATCACCGGCAAGGCCACGGAGGCACGCCGCGCCACCGCGCTGGCGAATGGTGCGGACCTGTTCCTCGAAAAACCGCTGACCGCCGACAGCTTGGCAGCCATGTTCAACATCCTGAACGACCTCGTTTCGTGGAGGCCGCCGCAGGAAACCGTGATGCTCAAAAAAGATCCGGCGGCAAATTGACTTCATCATGCTCAAAAAGGTTTCACAAAAAAAGACCACGGCGGACGGCGCGCGTTTTGCCATAGTCGCCTCCAAATACAACCAGGAATATGTGGACGCCATGCTGCACGCGGCGCGGGAGGTCCTGCAGGCCGCCGGCGCCCACCTGCGCATCGTGCGGGTGCCGGGCGCTTTTGAGGTGCCGGCGGCGGCGGCGCGGCTGGCGGCGCAGGGCTATGACGCGGTCATCTGCTTCGGCGTGATTTTCCAGGGCGAGACCAGCCACGCGCAACACGTCGGCTGGGGCGTCACCCACGCGCTGGCGCAGATCCAGGTGCAGCAAAAGGTGCCGGTCATCCACGCCGTTTTTGTCTTTGAAAAAGTGAAGCACGCCAAGGTCCGCTGCCTCGGGAAGAAACACAATCGCGGCACGGAAGCCGCGCAGACCGCGTTGGAAATGGCGCGCGTGATGAAAAGCCTGCGGGTATGAAATCGCGATGGGTGTTCCTTATACCCAGATTTTGGTATTGATTGCGTTTGCTGTCTTCTTTAATCGCGCGGCCGAGATGGAAGATGACGCGACGCCATGGATCTGGAGCACTGTATCCGTTTTGGTTTCGGCGGTGACGATGTTCTGGCTGCACTGGGGCTGGCTGGGAATTATTTTGTCTCAAGTAGGAATTTTTATCGGCATTACCGTCATCAAGCTCGTGCGGGATAAATGATTTTGGAACAATCTCACAAATGGCTTGCGCGACTGTAAAAAGCAAAAAACGGACTGCTTTCGCCAGATTGTGAAAAATTTCACAAACTGCTTGCCAGGCCGTTTTCACCGTGTTAATTTTGCGGTTCAAACGACAAAAACAGGCCTATGAAATCATTTCTTTTGCCGCTCGCACTGGCAGCTTTCCTCGCCGCGCAACTGACCCACGCCGGTGACATCACTGGTAGTGTTACACTCAAGGGCACGCCGCCCGCCGAAAAGGAACTCACGCCCATCCGTGACAATCCAGATTGTTCCCCGCTGTATCCGGGCGCGCTGCCCACGACCCATTTTTATGTCGTCAGTTCCAGCGGCGGCCTCGCGGATGTCGTGGTTTCCCTGCAAGGCGTTCCGGCTTCGTCCGGTGCCAGCGCCCCGCCCGTGACGCTCGACCAAAAAGGCTGTGTCTATTCGCCGACCATCCTGGCGGTGCAAACCGGCCAAAAGGTTCTCGTGAAAAATTCCGACCCATGCGTCCACAACATCCATTTGAATCCCAAGGAAAACCAGCTTGATCCCTCGGTTATCAACCGGGTTCAAGCGCCCGGAAGTTCGGACCTGGAATTCGTCTTCGACAAGCCGGAACCGTTCCTGAAGTTCCAGTGCGACGTCCATCCGTGGATGTTCGCGTGGGTGACGGTTGTGGATAACCAGTATTTCGCGTTGAGCGACAAGGACGGTAAATTCACCATCAAGAACGTTCCCCCCGGCAAATACAAATTGCAGTTCGCGCACCGCAAGCTCGGCACGCAGACCTTCGACATCGAGGTCAAGGACGGCGCGGCTTCGCAGGACTGCACGTTTGAAGTGAAGTAATTTTTCCGGCCCAACGACCGTTGCCGAACGCAGCGGTCGTTCTTTTTTTAGTGAACAGCAAATACAATCCCGCGCTTTTCTGGTTCGCCGCCTTGACGGCGTTCATCACGTTTTTGCTGATCGGCCTGGGCGGTCTCGTGACGAGCCACGAAGCCGGCATGTCCGTGCCGGACTGGCCCACGACCTACGGCTACAACATGTTTTTGTTTCCGGTTGATAAATGGATCGGTGGAATTTTCTACGAACACTCGCACCGCCTGCTGGCCTCCGCCGTCGGTTTTTTGACAACCGTCCTCGCGGTGTGGCTGTGGCTGAAGGAAAAGCGGGTCTGGCTGCATTGGCTCGGGATCGCCGCATTTTTATTGGTGATTTTGCAGGGAATCCTGGGCGGCCTGCGCGTGCGTTGGAACATGGATTACCTCGGCATTCCGCATGGCGCGGTCGCGCAAATTTTTCTCGTGCTTACCACGAGCATCGCGCTGTTCACCAGCCGCTGGTGGATGGAGGCGGAACCCATCAAACAGATTTCCGTTCCGCGCGGGTTGCGCAGCCATGTTTTCTGGCTGACGATCTTGATTTTCATCCAGCTACTCATCGCCGCGACGATGCGCCATCAGCACGCCGGATTGGCGATCTGGGACTTTCCGGCCGCGCACGGAAAAATTTGGCCGGACACGAGCGATGCGGCCATCGCCGATTACAACGCGCATCGTCCGCCCGACCTGATCGGCCGTCCGATCACCGCTTTTCAGGTCAATTTGCAGATGGTGCATCGCCTTGTGGCTTATACAATTTTCCTCGGCGTGGCGGCGCTGCCGTTTCTAACGCACAAAAAGCTGGGTGGCGCGGACTGGCTGACAAAATTTGCGTGGTTTTGGCTGGGGTTGCTGGCGCTGCAAATCTGCCTGGGTGCGGCCACGGTATTGTCGAACAAGGCCGCCGACATCACCACGCTGCACGTCATGGTCGGGGCGCTCGCGCTGCTCACCGGCGCAGTCTGGTGGCTCGTCGCGAGGCGGCGAACAACATTGACAGAAATTGCCTCGACAGGGCAAAATAAGTTGAATTAGGCGGGGGTTTTTCCCGACAGATTTTTGATGAAAGTTACCGCAGACGCGTTTGATTCCAACGTCGCCCGTGAAAAATCATGGGCGGCGGTTTTTGCCGACTTGATCAAGGCACGGCTCACCACGCTCGTGCTGCTGACCACGCTGGTCGGGTTTTATCTGGGTGAAACCGGCAGCGTGAATTACTGGCTGATGTTTCACACGTTGCTCGGCACGACGCTCGTCGCCGCCGGCGCGGCGGCGTTGAACCAGCTGCTCGAACGTGAACACGACGCAAAGATGCGCCGCACCGCCTCGCGCCCGCTGCCGAGCGGCCGCCTCCAGCCGGCGACGGTCGCGATTCTCGGCGGTGCAATGTCCGTCGCGGGCCTGATCTATCTCGCGACACTGGTGAACCCGCTCACGAGCGTCGTCGGCGCAGTGACGAGCATCAGTTATCTTTTCATCTACACCCCGCTCAAGCGGGTGACCTGGACGAACACCTTGATCGGCGCGATTCCGGGCGCGCTGCCGCCGCTGATGGGCTGGACGGCGGCCCGCAACGAGCTGGGCGGCGAAGGCTGGGCGCTGTTCGCGATCCTCGCCTTCTGGCAGTTGCCGCATTTCTTCGCCATCGCCTGGCTTTACCGCGATGAATATGCCAAGGCCGGTTTCGTGATGCTGCCGAACATCGACCCCGACGGCCGCCGCACCGGCCAGCAATCCGTGAGCAACACCATCGCGCTTTTATTCGTGAGCCTGTGTCCGTTTGCGCTCGGGATGAGCGGGCGGATTTATCTCGTCGCGGCGGTGATCCTGGGCGCGGCCTTTTTGTTCTGCGCCATCCGTTTTTCGCGCCGGCTCGACAATCGCAGCGCGAAGCTGATGTTTTTCCTGTCCATCATCTATCTGCCGCTGCTTTTGGTGGCGATGGTTTTTGACAAACTGAAATAAAAATTTTTATGCAAGCAACCGTCCAGCAATTTCCGCCCTATCGCCCCGACGATGCCGACGAGGCTGCCGCGCATGACCACGGCCACGCGCATCACGAGCCGAATTTCTTGAGCAAATACATTTTCTCGACCGATCACAAGGTCATCGGCATCCAATACGGTTTCATGTCGCTGTGTTTCCTGCTGTTCGGTTTTTTTCTGATGCTGTTGATGCGCTGGCAGATTGCGCACCCGGCGATGGCGGTGCCGCTGTTTGGCAGTCTGATCCATTGGGCTTGCGGTGACATGGCGCCGGCAGTCAAAGACCAGGCCGGCAACTTGATGGGTTATGCGATTTCACCGGAACTGTACAACGCCTTTGGCGCGATGCACGGCACAATCATGGTGTTTCTCGGGATAGTGCCGCTGGCGTTCGCAGCCTTCGGCAATTACGTCGTGCCGCTGATGATCGGCGCACCGGATATGTGCTTTCCCCGGGTGAACATGGCGAGCTTTCACGCGTTCTTTCTCGGCGGCGTGGTGATGTTCGCGAGTTTTTTCATTCCAGGCGGCGCGGCGCAAGCCGGTTGGACCTCGTATTCGCCGCTGGCGACCACGATTCCGACCAACGGCCAGGCATTCTGGCTGGTGGGCATGGTTTTGCTTATCACTTCATCACTTCTCGGCGCAGTCAATTTCATCGCGACCATCATCCAGTTGCGCGCGCCGGGCATGACGTGGATGCGTCTGCCGTGGTTCGTCTGGGCGCAGTTCGTGACGGCGTTCATCCTGCTGCTGGCGTTTCCGCCGCTGGAAGCCGCCGGTGTTTTGCAGTTGATGGACAACGCGCTCGGTACGAGTTTCTTCCTGCCCACCGGCCTCGCGGTCGCCGGCAAGGTCGGCATGGCCAGCGGCGGCGGCAGCCCGTTGCTGTGGCAGCACTTGTTCTGGTTCCTCGGCCATCCGGAAGTTTACGTTTTGATCCTGCCGGCGATGGGCGTCGTCTGCGAAATCATCGCGAACAACACGCGCAAGCCGATCTGGGGCTACAAGTCGCTGGTGTATTCGGTTTTGTTCGTCGGCTTTTTGTCCTTCATCGTCTGGGCGCATCACATGTACATGACGGGCATGGGTCAGACGATCGCGACGTTTTTCCAGATCACCACGATGGCGATTTCGATTCCGTCCGTGATCATTTTGACGTGCCTGTTTCTCTCGCTGTGGGGCGGCTCCATCCGCATCAACACGCCGATGCTTTTTGCGCTGGCGTTCCTGCCGATGTTCGGCATCGGCGGCCTTACCGGCCTGCCGCTCGGTCTCGCGGCGGCGGATTTGTATCTGCACGACACCTACTACATCATCGCGCATTTCCACTACGTCGTCGCACCGGGAAGCCTCTTTGCATTGTTTGCGGGCGTTTACTTTTGGTACCCGAAAATGACCGGGCGCAAGATGAATGAATTCTGGGGCCGCGTGCATTTCTGGTGTTCGTTCGTATTCATGAACCTGGTGTTCATGCCCATGTTCGCCCAGGGCATCAAGGGCATGATCCGCCGCATGAGCGACGGTGGCATCAACTATTCCGCCGCGCACGTGCCTGGTGCGATTGACACTTTGCCGCAAAACATCATGGAATTGAACTGGTGGATCTTCGCGGCGGCGGTCGGCCTGGGCCTTTCGCAGATACCGTTCATCATCAATATTTTCGCAAGCATGTGGATCGGCGAAAAAGTCGGCACCAATCCGTGGCAGGCGACCACGCTCGACTGGCACACGCCCACGCCGCCGCCGCACGGTAATTTCCCGAGCGAGCCGCACGTCGTCCGCGGCCCGTACGAATACAGCGCGCCCGGCCACGAACATGATTTCCTGCCGCAGGCGGAATTTCCGAATGCCGCGCACGCCGCCCACGCGCATCACTGACATGCATCACTGAAAAATTTTCATGGAAATCCCATACACAGTTGAAAATCGGCCGGATACCGGCATCTACAACGCCAAGCTCGGCATCTGGCTTTTTCTGGCGTCCGAAGTCATGCTGTTCGGCGGCCTGTTCTCCGCTTATGTCCTGTTGCGCACCGGCGCGGAACCCGGCATGTGGCCGCACGGCTGGCTCGATGTCCGGCTCGGCACCCTCAACACCATCCTGCTCGCGCTTTCGGCCATCACCACATTGCTCGCCTGGGCGGCGTGCAAGGTGCGCGACTTCGGCAAGTTCAAATTTTTCCATGCCTGCACGATCCTCCTCGCGCTCTCCTTTTTGTGCGTCAAGAGCTACGAATATCACGACAAGTTCATCCATTATGAGATCGCCTTGAACGACGGCACGTTCGCGGACGGGCATCTGGAGGAAAAATCCCCCGATTTCGACCTGAAGGCCAAGACCGGCACCATTACCATCCTGGGACGCATCGTCAACGACCGGAAGGAATTGATGGATCTGCGGACCTACAAGCCGGTGAACAGCAAGATTGAGATCAAGGTCGCCGACATCTTGAAGATGCAGAACTACGGCCCGTGGCACAACACGTACACGGCGATCTATTTCACGATGACCGGCCTGCATGCGCTGCACATCATCGGCGGCACGATTGTCATCTTCTACATCTGGGCCTTCAACCGCAAGATGTGGAAGACCGACCCGGAACGTTTTACCAACCGCGTGGAGGTTTCCGGCCTGTTCTGGCATTTCGTCGATCTGGTCTGGATTTTCCTGTTCCCCGTCATGTATTTGACTTGAAGCCAAAAATGCCCGATAGAAATTTATGAGCGAATCTGAAAAACCCGTCACGATGGAAAGCTACATCAAGCTTTGCTCCATCATCTTCACCGTCGTGCTGTGCGCCGTCGGCGGCATGATCTGGGCGTCGTTTCTGCCGCACACCGGCTGGACGGGGAAAGTCGTGATCATCCTCGCCATTGCGGCCGTGAACGCCTTTCTGGTTGCCGGCTATCTGATGCACTTGTTGTCCGAGAAGAAGTTGATCTACGCCGTGCTCGTGTTCACCGTGTTTTTCGTCATCGGCCTCGCCGGCTTGACGCTCTGGGCGATGAACGATTTTCCGACCGGCACGGCCGTCCACTAACATGTCCCTGAAAGCCTTCCATCTGATTTTTGTGACGCTGTTGACCTCGCTGTCCTTCGGCTGCGCGGCCTGGGCGTTCAACAACGGGCGGCCGGGCTGGGGCTGTGCCGGCATCGTGACGGGCATCCTCGTCATCGTCTATGGCATTTATTTTTTAAAGAAATTGAAAAAGATCAGCTATCTGTGAAGACATCCGCAAAGATATTTTTAGCCCTCGCCGCGGCCGCCCCGGCGAAAGTTTTCGCCTGCGCAACCTGCTACGGCGTCAATGTGGACACCAACATGACTGAGGGCATGAACTTCGGCATCTTCACGCTGCTCGGCGTTGTCTGCACGGTGCTGGTGACGTTTGGCGCTTTTCTTTTTTACATTTTCCGCCGTAGCGCCAGCCTGGCGGCCGCCGCCGAAAAATCACAAGAACAGATTTCCAAAATATGAACGACTGGTTTGCTAGAAATATTCTCGGAATGCCCGTTCCCGCCGCCGTTGGCGCCAAGCCGATTGATGACCTCATCGTCTGGGTGCATTACCTGATGGCGGTGCTGTTCGTCGGCTGGGTTGCGTATTTTTTGTACGTCCTCTGGCGTTTCAACGAAAGCCGCCATACGCGCGCCGACCATGTAGGCTCGAAAAGCCCCTTCCCGAAATACGTCGAAATCGGCGTTGTCCTCGCCGAAGTTGTCCTGCTCGTCGGCATCGCCATTCCGCTCTGGGGCAAAAACGTCCAGAAGTTTCCCGACCCGAAGGATGCCGTGGTGGTGCAGGTGCAGGCCCAGCAGTTTGGCTGGAATTATCGCTACGCCGGTCCCGATGGCAAATTCGGACAGCAGGACATGAAGTTGATCTCGGACAGCAACCTCTTCGGCATTGATACAAACGACCCCGCCGGGAAGGACGATGTCCAGTATTACAACGGGAACATGCACGTGGTACTCAACAAGCCGGTGTTGATTTACCTTTCCTCAAAGGATGTGATCCACTCCTTCAAGGTCATCTCCATGCGGGTGACGCAGGACGCGATTCCCGGGCTCCGTATCCCGATCACGTTCACGCCCAACAAGCTCGGCCGCTATCAGATCAACTGCGCGCAGCTCTGCGGCGGCGGTCATTCCTCGATGTCCGGCGGATTTGTGCTCGTCGAGTCGCAGGACGATTTCGACAAGTGGATGAAGACCAAGACGGCAGCCGCCACGCCGACGAGTTTCGAATAAGATTTCCGCCGCCCTGCGCGGCAACCGTTCATGGCTGAAACCTCCCGACCGCTGCCGCGTTCCGCGTGGCTTGGCTATAGCCTGGTTTTCAGCCTCCTCGGACTGGCGGTTTTCGTTTCCATTTTGCAAAACGAGCGGCGGCAAAAAATGGAGCTGCCCGTCATCGGACAGGTGGCCGATTTTACGCTCACCAACCAGGACGGAAACATTTCCACGCTCGCGGATCTTACCAACCACGTCTGGCTGGCGGACATCGTCTTCACCCGTTGCGCCGGCCCGTGCCCGCGCATGACGCAACAGATGAAATCAGTGGAAGACCTGCTGCCGGGTGATGCGCGGCTGGTCACGCTCACCACCGACCCGGGATATGACACGCCCGAACAGATGAAACGGTTCGGCGGACATTTCGGCGCGGATTTCAGCCGCTGGACTTTTCTCACCGGCGACAAATGGCAACTCAGCCTGCTGGCCGCCAACAGCCTGAAGCTCGCCGCCCAACCGGTGAAGCCGGAGGACCAGAAGAACGCCGCCGACCTGTTCATCCACACCACGATTTTCACCGTGGTGGACAAACACGCGCGGCTGCGCGGCTCGTTTGAAACCGCCGGCGATGGTGTGGATTGGACGAATGACGTGCTGCCGAAAATCATCGCCACCGTCCATCAACTGGAAGACGAGCCATGACCATCCACGATTTGCCGGTCGTCAACGCCACGCTCAACGGCTTGAGCGCGGTGTTTCTCGCGTTCGGTTTTTTCTTCATCAAGCGCGGCCGTAAGATAGCGCACCGCAACTGCATGATCTCCGCGTTTTGCACGAGCGTGGTTTTCCTCGCGTGTTACCTGACGTATCATATCTGGCTTGCCGTCGTGTTGCATCAAGGCCCGACGCGCTTTTTGAAGCCGGAATGGTTCCGGCCGTTTTACCTGACGATTTTAATTTCGCACACGTTGCTGGCCGTCATCATCGTGCCCATGATTTTGATGACGCTGTGGCGCGCAAAAAAACAGGATTTCGAGAGACATAAAAAAATCGCGCGCTGGACCTGGCCGCTGTGGATGTATGTTTCCGTGACCGGCGTGGTGATTTATTGGCTGCTTTACGTCAAATATAAGCAGGGGTGAAATTCTGATGTTGAAAAATTGAAACATTTGCACCAATTTAGCGTCTAACCCTTTGTATGAATAAAAACATTCTAAAAAAGTCGATTTTGGCCGCCGCATTAGTACCGCTGCTGGCCGGGTGTGTGGAACGTGAGGTTGTCTATCGCGACCGTCCCGCGCCCCCGCCCGAGCAAACCACCGTTGTCGAAGAGGCCCCGGCTCCGCCGGCTCCACAGGTGGAGGTCGTCCCGGTCGCACCGGATCCGACTTTTGTCTGGGTTGGAGGCGAATGGATCTGGGGTGGTCCGCGCGGCTGGTACTGGGGGCCGGGCCATTGGGGTCCGCGTCCGCATCCCGGCGCGGTCTGGGTGCATGGCGGGTGGGGTTACCACGGAGGCCATCGTGTCTGGGTCCGCTCCCACTGGCACTGAACAGTTAAGCGGAAATTTTTGCAAGCGCGCCCGCGGTAATCTCGCGGGCGCGTTTTTCCGTTTCCGCCTCGGCATAGCAGCGGAATTCCGGCGCGTTGCCGGAGGGACGCAGGTGCAAAATTTCTTCGTTGGCAAAAACGATCCGCAGTCCGTCCGTGCGGTCCAACGACGCAACCGTTCCGCAAAGGCCGCCAAACATTTTTTCGATCGCCAGCTTGTCATCCGCTTCCGAACCGGAATCGAACCGGGCGAGCAAAGCCCGGCTTTTTTCAGTGGCGAAATTTTTCAGCCGGTCGCTCGCCGTGTAGCGGGCGGGCAGGGAATTCAGCAGCCCTGAAATTTTTTGTTTTCGCGCCCGGGCCAGGAGCAAAATTCCGAGGATCACAATGACGGCGTCGCGGGTCGGCAGGGAACGTAATTTCCTGCCATCGCTTTCGATATCCGAGTTGAGCAGGAAACCGCCGTTCGCCTCGTAACCGACCACCCGCTGCACGCCGCCGGCGGTGGCTTCGAGCATCGAGGCCACGACGAACGGCGAACCAATTTTTGTCCGCCGGATTTCCTTGAACCAGCCGGATTTTTCCACCGCCGTGTTGCAGCTCACCGGGGTGCTGACCGAACCGGCGTCCAGAAATTTTGCACACAAAATGCCGGCGATGTCGCCGCGCAACCAGTTGCCTTGTTCATCGCTGATCAGGGGGCGGTCACTGTCGCCATCGGCGGAAACGATGGCGTCAAACTTTCCGGTCGCCGCCCATCCGTGCGCCAGCTCCACATCCTCGGGCCGGATCGCTTCCGTGTCCACGGGGATAAATTTTTCCGAGCGTCCAAGCGGCGTCACTTCCGCACCGAGGTGCGACAAAATTTTCACGAGCACATCGCGTCCCACGGCGGAATGTTGATAGACGGCGACGCGCACATTTTTCAGCGCGTCATGGGCGAAAAAATTCAGGTAGCGCATGACATAGTTTTCCCCGGCCTCCGGGGAAATGGCGTGCGCGGTTTTGGCTTTCGCAAAATTCCCATCCGCACCGAACAATGAATCGTCGAGCTCGACGGTCTGGCTGCTCATGCCTTTTTCATCCGCCTTCAAGACTTCGCCGGCGCATTTGTTGAACTTGATGCCGTTACGGTCGTCGGGGATGTGGCTGCCCGTGACCATGATCGAGGGGATCTTGTTTTCAAAGCCGAACAAGGCGACGGCCGGCGACGGAACCTTGCCGCAGTTCACCGGACGATAACCCATTTCTTCTGTCGCGCGACACACCGCGGCCATCACCCGATCCGTGCTCGGTCGAAGATCGCCACCGACCGCAACGCGTTCGCCCGCCCGCTTAAGTTCGCCGGTGCTTTCGAGGTATTGCAAAAAACCCTTGGTATAGGCGTAACAAACCCGGTCCGTCATCGCCGTGGCGAGCCCGCGGGCACCGCTGGTGCCGAAGGCGACGCCGCTTTTGGCCATAAGTTCACTGATGGAGATTTTCATTACGGGAGATTTTGCTGGAAAATTGGTGCGCGCGAAAGGACTTGAACCTTCACGCCTTACGGCACCAGATCCTAAGTCTGGCGTGTCTGCCATTCCACCACGCGCGCAACCTTAATTACCAACGGCTTGCGAATATTTTTCGAGCCTCATCGTTTGACTTTGCCACACTGTTCCATGCTGCAACCGGTTAAAACGATTCGCGACGACAAACCGCCTGCGCACCGTTTTCCACCAGCCCATAAATACCAAAAGGAGCAGGATAACCGCAAGCACCCAAACCGGGGGGCCGAAATCGGGGAAAGCAACCGATAAACAATTTCGATTTTATTAAAATGCTTATCAGCCAAAAGAAAGCGAATGGTGGATTATTTATTCGGTCCAGGTTGCATTTGAGACTTTAATAAATTCATAAAGTTAGGCAGTGGCTTCATAGCTTGGGATGAATAGGCTCTTCATTTTCCGGGGTTCGACTGATACAGATAGAAACTACCGGGTAGAAATAAGATTCGATAATTTTTCGACCATAATTTTTTTTGAGGCGCTTCAATTTAAGTTGTGAAAATCGCTCGAAAGAGGGATGTCTTAAAATTCAAAAGCAACTAGATTGAATCAAGTCACTCCACTAAAAATGCCAAAATGCATTGCCATCGCTCAATTTGTCGATTCCGGTCCACAATCAGTTCCAACTTTGAAAAACCCATGAAAAACAGCAAGGTTCACCTAACAATCATTCGTCATGCCATCCAGCCCGGGCTGGATTTGCTAAACAAAGCTCTCATCTTTGTTGCCGTCATATCCGGTTGCCTGCTGGCCGGCATCGCGGGTCAGGCGGCACCCGTCAACCTTTTGTATTTTCCCCTGACCAATTCGCCCGGCACGACGTTTCCGAGCAGCACCGCCTTGGGAGGTGTGAGCGTTACGTTGACTTCCTATAATGGTTCAGGCGCATCCGCAAATTTGGCCGGCCCTACCAATGCGGGGGTGAACGGGACGGTCGCAGGTGTCGGTGCGTTGACCCTGACCAACGGAGAAACGGGGAATGCCACACAATCGGCCAACGCCAATGCTGCCGCCAATTCCGCTGCCGACCTGGGCGATGCGGCGCTCGCATTCGGCAGTGTCACTAATTTTATAGTAACGATGTGGATCAAGGAACCGATCGTGTATTCGGATGCGACCGGCAACACGCTTCCCCGGCTGTTTGTTCTCAACAACGGCGTATCTCCGGGCGCTGGTGAAGATACCCCCAACAGCATCGGTGTAAAGTTCCAGTTGGGGGATCAATTCGAGCTGGTCGTCAATGGTGCCTCCACGACAACGGGCAATTCATATAATGCTCCGGCGAACACCGCCACCCTGGGATCAACGCTTGCCAGCGATATGCTGGCGAACAAGTGGTATTTTGTTGCCTGGGTTTATGATGGCACCAACCTTTCCCAATACACCGGCTCCGACTCGGGAGTTGCAACCCAAGTAGGCACATCGTATTCAGCTCCGGGGTTGTCGGTCAATTTAAGCAGCTCCTCAACCCTTCTTCTCGGCAATAAAACCTGGAAGGGCACGCGCGGGTATTACGGCTCGATGGAAGATTTTCGTTTCTACACCGGCGTCGCCACCAACAATGCCAGCTTCGTGGAAGGTATCCGGCAGCAAATCGCCCCCAAGATACCGACCATCACCGGTGCCTATCCCAATGGCGGCTCGCTGCTGCAGGGCACCAACAAACTGGCCTTCACCGCCAATTCGCAAAGTGGAATCAATCTCACCAATATCAGCCTGGTTGTGAACAGCGTGAATGTTTCTGCCGGGCTGACATTTGTGACCAACGGCACGGCTGGCACGTCCACAAATGTCACGGCGTACTATACTGGTTTGCCGCAACAGTCGATCAACACGGCGGTGATCAGCGCAACGGATGGATTTGGTCTCACAGGCAGCAGCACGATAAGTTTTGACACCTTCAGCCCCACAAATTTCATCGTCAAGGTGGAAGAATTTGACTACAGCGGGGGCCAGTTCATAGATAATCCTGAATATACCAGCTATGCAACGAACACCAGCTACTTCGGTCTGGAGGGAACGGATCTCGTTGACGTGCACAAGGGGTCAACCACCGGTGATAATGCCACCACTGATTACCGCTACGATGGCGACTCGCCAGTCGGAATTGATACGCAGACGCCTCTGGCCGCGGCCGAGCTGTCAGTGCCGACGAGATTCGGAACGAACAGCTCCATTGGGAACCACATGATCGGGAACTGGTCGAGCGGCGAGTGGCAGAATTACACCAAGACGTTCCCGGCGGGCAATTACAACATCTACGCCCGTGTGACCACCAGCAGCGGATCCACCATCAACCTGGACCAGGTCATTGCCGGCCGGGGCACCACCAGCCAGACGCTCTCCCGGCTGGGCAACTTTACTTACACGGGCACCGGCACTTTCCAATGGGTGCCGTTGCTCCAAAACGGCACTCTGGCCGTGGTTAATCTTGCCGGAGTCAACACAATCCGTGCCACAAGCGGCGGCGGAGCCAATGTTGATTTCTATATGTTCGTGCCGGCCAATCCGAACCTGCCCGTAATCAACAACGTGTATCCGGATGGAAATTATCTCTTTGAGGCCACAAACAAGCTGGCCTTCACGGTCAGCTCGGGTGCCGGCATTCTCACCAATAACATTACGGTTACCTTGAACGGCACAAACGTCTCCTCCAGCCTGGTGTTTAGCGGCGGGCCCAACACTTGGAACGTCAGCTATAGCGGTTTGTTGCAAAATCAGACCTACGCCACCGTCATCGGCGTCACTGATAACAATAGCGTGAGTGCCAGTGCCGCGCTTAATATTGACACTTGGAATCCGGTTGTGCAGGTCGAGGCGGAAGATTTTGATTTTGATCCCACGCAAAGCCCGATTTCCGGGACGGGCAAACGTTACATTGACAACCCGATAGCCACGGCTGCCGGGGTTCCTGCCGCCAACAGTTATGAAGGCCAGGTGGGCATCACAAACATCGACGATGGCGGCGGCGCATCCGCGACCGGCCACGCAGCCTATCGTCCGAGCGATCTGGTGGCCACCACTCCCGTCACTGACCTGGCGCGGCGTCAGTTTGTCAACGGCGCCCTGGATTACAATGTTGGGTTCCTGGCGATCGGCATGTGGCAGCAGTACACCAGAACATGGCCCAGCGGTACTTATAATCTTTATGCACGCGTTGCCTCCGGTGCCAACCAAGGCACATACTACTCGTCCTGGTCCCAGGTTCTCGCCGGATGGGGCAGCACCAGCCAGGTGACCAAGCACATTGGTTCATTTACCATCCCGACAACGGGCGGCTACTCGGCTTACTTTTATGCCCCGTTAATGGACCAGTTCGGCAATTATGCGCAATTGACCATGGGAGGCACGAACACCTTCCGGGCAAGGCACATAGTGATCAATCAGACGGATAATCCGAATACAGCAGATACCCAGGGCGGGATTAACGTCAATTTTTACATGTTGACAGCCCCGAGGACCGATTTGCCCCGCATTGATGCGGTTTATCCGGACGGAAGCACACCCATGCAGCAAACCAACACATTCGTGTTTGTTGCCAGCAATCCAACCTATGGCATTGCCACAAGCAACATTCAAGTAACCCTGAATGGTGCCAACATCTCGTCGGGCCTGTCGTTCAGCGGTTCGTCCTCCAGTTGGAATGTGAGTTATCCAGGTCTCCAGCCCAACACCAACTATACCGCGGTCATTAATGTGACCGATAACAACAACCAGACACACAACCTCACAATAAATTTTGATACCTTCAGCGCCACCAATTTCACCTGGGAAGCCGAAGATTTTGACTTTGATGCCGGTAACAGCCCCGTTCCCAGCGGCAATGGCCTTCGTTACATTGACAACCCGGTGCCCACTTCCGCCCCGGCGACGAACAGCTATTATGGGCAGACGGGGGACCTGGACATCGATTATTCCTCGCAATTTTTGAATGTCCTGCCCGTCCCGGCGGTTTATCGGTCAGCAGCCATGAACTTCAACAATGTTGTTCCGATCGAGGTCACCGGCGACGGAACCCGGCAGAGAACCCTAAATGCACAATTAACACAGGTTAATCCAGGTATTCTGGACTATGATATTTTTAACCTGACCAACAGCGCATGGATCAATTATACCCACACGTTCCCTGCTGGTAATTTCTACGCCTATGCGAGAATGTCGGCTGGCACGACCAACGTGGTTGACGTGCTGTTGGCACAAGTGACCAGCGGGGCAGGAACATCAACCCAAACGACGAATGTTCTGGGCTGGTTCCAAGCCACCGGAAACAGCTTTGCCACCTGGCAATACGCGCCCCTCATCAATACCAATACTGGTACCACCGTCGTCCTGACTAATCTCGCCGGAGTTCAGACATTGCAAATAACCGGGGACGGGTTTGAGCATGTGAACTTCTTCATGCTTTCGCCCGCAGTCGCTTCCTCAACGGGTTTAGCTCCGACAAATTCGCCCGTCGTCACCAGTTTTAGCCTGGTGAGCGGCGGCGGCGGGGGTGGCAAGAATGTTGTCATCAATGGAAACAATGGAGATGTCGGGGCAACGTATTATTTGTTATCCAGCACAAATTTAACCACGCCGTTGAATCAGTGGCAGGCGGTGGCAACCAATGTGCTTGGATCAAGCTCGTTCACGTTCATTGGCACGAATGCGGCGTCTGCCGGAGGGACGCAGCAGTTTTATATCTTAAGCAGTACGAACAACCATTGAATTGCGACGAATATAAAGATTATTTGTTAACTTCAAAAAATTGAAGCCGGCGAAACTAATTAATTTTGGTCCCAGGGGGAACCGGCGATTGAACAAATGAAAATAAAGAATATAATTGCCTGCACCGTCGCGCAAAAATCGCCGGGCCAAAGTCAAAGCCGGCATGGTGCCAGACCGGTTGAATGCTTCAATAAATGCGGGTTCACGTTGATCGAGTTGCTGGTGGTTATTGCCATTATCGCCATTCTTGCCGCCATGCTGCTGCCGGCACTGGCCAGCGCCAAGGAGCGGGCAAAACGTGCACAGTGTCTCGGTAACTTGAGGCAACTGGCGGTTGGCATGACAGTATATTCCATGGACAGCAACGATCAGCTTGTCCAAG
>DATHOG010000021.1:0-36193 GCA_035485115.1 Candidatus Sulfotelmatobacter sp.
CGCCACGCGATCAGCCATTCGACACTCCGCGACAACATGCAGGCCACCGAGGCGAGCACGAACAAAATGATCCCCGCATACAACGGAGGTTTGCGCCCGAACCGGTCGAGCAGCGGTCCGTAGACGAGTTGCGCCGTCGCAAACCCGGCAAAATAACTGGAAAGCGAAAGCGTGACTCGCGTCGTTGTGGTATTTAGCCCGGCAGCCATCTCCGGAATTGCCGTCAAATACATGTCGATCGCGAACGGGCTGATGGTGCTCAGCGCGCCGAGAATAAAGATGATGAGCGGACGATTATGGCTGTGTGACATTAAAAAATGCCGTGGGAAGCAGGCATCAAGTGATGGTCGTCAGGATGCCCGCCTCCACGGCGGCGAAACGATGCGCTGCAAACGCCCTTCCGTCAAGCGGCCAATCAAATTCGCTGTAGCCGCAGACATCAGTCCGCGCCATCTGAAAGTCCCCATTCTTATTTTGTAGCAGCCGACGTCAGGAGGCTCTTACTTCAGCAAATCATAAGCGGATTCTGTGCGGCGGATTTCGAGTTTTATAAAATCAATCAACGGCTGTCCCCTCCCCGGCGGGAGAGGGTCAGGGAGAGTAAGGGTGAGAACATACCAACAACCCGTAGCCGCGGACGTCAGTCCGCGCCATCAATCCAAGATGTTTCGCAAACTTTGAGCGCCAAAGCCGGTGGGGCGAGCGTCCTCGCGAGCCGTCGTGAGCCTTGGGTTTAAGCGGCTCGCAGGGACGCTCGCCCCACCAAATTCGGGTTCACCGGAACATTCGCTTGAATTTCCATCACCATGCTTTATTTCTGTGCCCAACCGGCATGGCGACATTTTCCCAATGGCTCATCCCCACCTGCTGGGTGGTCTTTCTCCTTTACTGGCTGCTCAAGGCACGGCAGGTGAAAGCCACCACCGAAATGCAAAGCCGGCCATCCGCCCTGCTCCACCGGATTCCGCTCGGCTTGAGTTATTATCTCATGCTGGCCTGGCGGTTGCCGCCGGACTTGGATCGCGTGGTGACGCCGAACACCGATTGGGCTCGCGGAGCCGGCGACCTCGTGTGCGTCCTGGGCTTGTACGTGACGCTCTGGGCGCGCTGGACGCTTGCCGGCAACTGGAGCAGCGACGTCACCTTCAAGAGGGAACACGAACTCATCCGGACCGGACCTTATCGTTTCGTGCGGCATCCCATTTATACCGGCCTGCTGCTTATGTGCCTCGGCACGGCGATTGAGCTCGCCCGCGTCCGTGGCTGGCTGGCCCTGCCGTTCATGGCCTTCGCCTTTTGGATCAAACTCAGCCAGGAAGAACGGCTCCTGCTGCGCCATTTCCCCGACACTTACCCCGCCTACAAAAAACAGGTGAAAGCCATCGTGCCGTTCATCCTTTGAATAGGTAGTGTCTTAATTTTGATGTAGCACCCACGTCTCGCGGGTGATTTTCGGCGTCCCGCCGAAAATACGCGTGGCCATCCACGAAAACTTACGTCAATCGAAAGGCTCAATTCGCAGCCACCTTATTTCCGGAACCAATTTCAGACACTACCTCGAACTTTCTCCGCTTGCATTTTTTGTACGCAATGAAATCTTTCTCCTGAACTCGAACCAAAACCAAATCTATGGCCAAACCAATCCCTGACCTGTTCCACACCGTCACCCCGCACCTCATCGTCAGCGACGGCGTAGCCGCGCTCGAATTTTACAAGCAAGCCTTCGGCGCCACTGAAACCTTCCGCTTGATGGGGCCCGATGGCAAGTCCTTGATGCACGCGCAAATGCACATCGGCGATTCCATGCTCATGGTGGCCGGTGAATTCCCGCCGGAGTGCCTTTCTCCTAAAAGTCGCGGCGGCACAAGTGTCTTCCTGCACATCTACACGGAAGATGCCGACTCCTTCTTCAACCACGCCGTCAAGGCCGGTTGCAAAACCCTCCTGCCCATGGCCGACATGTTCTGGGGCGACCGCTACGGCCAGGTCGAAGACCCGTTCGGCCACAAATGGTCCATCGCCACCCACAAGCAAAATTTGACCGCCGAGCAACTCGAGGCGAACTCAAAAGAATTTTGCGCCAAAATGTCGAAGGATTGATGCCCGCCGCCTGCGGAGCGCGGGTCTGTGACCCGCAGGAACTTTTACTTTCCACACGCCTGGAAAAACCATGCGCTTGGAAACTACGCCATCTCCATCTGTTGGCGACCGCCCCTCAAATCGAGTATTCCATCACGACTTCCGGCAGCATGGTCTCAAAGAGTGGCGTGTGCTCGAGGATGGTTTCCGCCACGCGGCGCGCCTGACCGCGCAGTTCCGGCACCGCGATGGTTTCCCACAAGGTCCCACGCAGCAACGGGCCGATTGCGAGCAGGAAATCCGAGCACTGGCCGTCCCGGGCGATGACGCGATGGTCTTCGTCCGCCCGGATGCCCATTTCCATGTCGTCCACCGCCACCAACCCCCGTTTGATCAGGTTCTTCATCAGCACCGAATTCGTGTTGCTAAATCGGGTCTGCGGGCCGGTGGCATTGATCACCAGATCGCCCGTGAGCGTCTCGCCGTTCTTCAAATGCACGCGCACCTGATTCCCTTCCGCCCCGACGCGCTCGATGCCTGCCGCGTGAACTTGCAACTGTCCGCTCGCCTGTGCCGCCGTCACCTGGGCATGGATCTCCGGCGCGATCCGGTGCCGCAGGACATTCCAACGGGCCGAATGTTCGCGCACGAACGCCCGCTTGTCCTCCGTCGTGAAATTTTTCCAGATGCGCTGCGTGTGCGGCCGCAGCCTGTCCACCACGATGGCTGGATTCGCACCCGCTCCCCGCAACCGCGCGCAATGGGATTCCACCAGCGCCACCAGTTCCTTCAAACCCAGCGCAGCCAGATTCACATCCGGCGGTGGAAATTCAGGATTCTCGATGCCGCGAAAATGGGAGTTGGGCAGCCAGCCGTTCCGCGACACCACTTCCACCTGGCCCGTCCAGCCCAGCGCGCGCAAGGTGATGATGGCGTCCACCGTGGTCAGTCCCGCGCCGAGCAACACCACCGTGCCGCCCGCCGCCGGGAGCTGGTCAGTCCAGGCCTGCCATGGATTCCCGATCCACGCCGGATGATCGTGCAATTCCGCGCTGCCCGGGAACCCGGCCGGAGCCTCGTGCCCCGTCGCCAGCACCACTTTTTCCGCCCGCACCTTCCGGCCGTCCGCCAGCTTGACATTGACGTGATGACGCTCCGGCTCCACGTCCACCGCCTCGGCTTCCATCAACTGCGGCTGTTCCATTGCCGGCTTGTCCGGGCTCATTAAATATTGGTGCATCAATCCCCGCAGATAATCGCCGTAAACCAGACGGGGAATGAATCGTCCGGCCAGCTCCGGGTCGGGCAAGTTTTCATATTCCGAACGGGTGCGCAGCCATTGCAGAAAATGATCCGGCAGATCCGGGAAGGCGGACATGTTCCGCGCCGCCACGTTGAGCAGATGCTCCGGCCGCCGGGTGCCGTAGGCCAGACCCCGCCCCAGGGGGCAATGTTGATTGATCAACGTGATCTGGAGCGGACGTTGACTCAGACGCGCCAGATTGACGCCCGTCATCACGCCGCTGAAACCGCCGCCGATGATGGCAATTGCTTCTGGATGTTTAATGCTCATAAACCAGCCGCCTAAGAAAGATTGAAGACAGCCTGAAGTCAAGCCCACTGACACGGATTCACCCTTTCAGGGATTTGGTTTGGATTCAGTGCCTTGGCGTCTTGGCGGTTCAAAATCTGTATTATCTGTGTGCCTCTGTGGCCAATCCCGTCCGCACTTTCACACAATCCCGCAGGCGACAGTTTTCTCCTCATACGGTATAATCACTTTCAACGTAAAGGATTCAATTATGCAAAAACGCAAACTCGGCAACCTGGAAGTCTCGGCCCTCGGTCTCGGCTGCATGAGCATGAGCTTCGGCTACGGCCCGGCCGCCGATAAACCGGAAATGATCTCGCTGCTTCGCAAAGCCGTCGAACTCGGCGTCACCTTCTTCGACACGGCGGAAGTTTACGGCCCGTTCATCAATGAAGAACTCGTCGGCGAAGCGCTCGCACCATTGCGCAAACAGGTGGTCATCGCCACCAAGTTTGGATTCAATTGTGACAGCGGCAAGCCTAACGGCTTGAACAGCCAGTCCGCCCACATCAAACAAGTCGTGGAAGCCTCGCTCAAGCGGCTCAAGACCGATGTGATCGACTTGCTTTACCAGCACCGCGTTGATCCAAACGTGCCTATCGAGGAGGTTGCGGCCACGGTTAAAGAATTGATCCAGGCCGGCAAGGTGAAACATTTCGGCCTGTCGGAGGCCGGCGTGCAAACCATCCGCCGCGCCCATAAGGTCCAGCCGGTCACCGCGCTGCAAAGTGAATACTCGTTGTGGTGGCGCGAGCCGGAGGCCGAAATAATCCCGACATTGGAGGAACTTGGCATCGGCTTCGTACCTTTCAGCCCGTTGGGCAAGGGCTTCCTCACCGGCGCCATCAGTGCGGACACAAAATTTGATAGCACCGATTTCCGCAACACCGTCCCCCGTTTCAACGAGGAAAATCGCAAGGCGAACCAGGCGTTGGTGGACTTGATCGGCAAATTTGCCGCGCAGAAGCACGTCACCCCCGCGCAGGTCGCGCTGGCGTGGTTGCTGGCGCAGAAGCCGTGGATCGTTCCCATTCCCGGCACTACGAAGCTGAATCGCCTGCAGGAAAACAACGGCGCAGTTTCCGTGCAGCTCGCCCCGGAAGATTTGCGCGAACTTGAAAACGCCGCGTCAAAAATCGAGGTCAAGGGTGCGCGTTACTCCGAACAAAATCAAAAATTGATCAATCGCTGAAAAAGGAAATAAGAATATGGAAATCAAAAGAGCCGGCTCGCAAGCATCGAACAAAGGCCCCGCCGACTGGTTCACCGGCACCGTGCGCATCGACCCGCTGAACCAGACCGCAGCACCCGCGCGCGTCGCCTGTGCCAGCGTGACGTTTGAGCCCGGGGCCCGCACCGCCTGGCACACGCATCCGCTCGGACAGACGCTCATCGTCATCGCCGGTTATGGACGCGCGCAACGTGAAGGCGGACGGATCGAAGAAATCCGTCCCGGCGATGTCATCTGGTTTCCGCCCGGCGAAAAGCATTGGCACGGCGCGGCACTCACCACCGCCATGACCCACATCGCCATCCAGGAACAGCTCGACGGCAAAGCCGTGGACTGGCTGGAAAAAGTCACCGACGAACAATATCGCGGCTGACCATCTTTTGGTAGGGCGGCGCTGCCGCGCCGCCCCAATCGAAGGGCTGAAAGCCCGAAAGAAGACAGCCCAGGGCAACGCTCTGGGTTTACGTCCCCAAAAAATTTTGAGCCCTGAAAGGGCGAAAGAAACGCCTTACCTGCTTGATCATTCACCGCGCTGCCGCGTCGCTTCGTAAAGAAACACGCCCGTAGCCACGGCCACGTTCAGCGAATTCATGTGGCTCGGCATTGGTATTTCGACCATGCCATCGCACGCGGCCAGCGCGGCCTCCGTGAGTCCTGGACCTTCCGCGCCAAAGACCAGACAGCAATCGCCCCGTAAATCCACCGCCGCCAGCTTCTGCGCATCCGCCCGCGGATGCGCAGCAAGGCAACGCACGCCGCGCGCGCGCAAGGTCGTCAACGTCTCCACCAGATTATCCACCCGCACCGCCGGTTGCTCGAAGATCGTGCCCATCGAACCCGCCACCGCCCGGCGCTGGAACGGACTGCCGCACGTCTCGCCCACGATGAGGAAATGCACGCCGAACGCGGCGCAATTGCGCACGATCGCGCCCATGTTTTCCGCGTTGGCCACGCCCTCCACGGCGGCCAGCAACAGCGGACGCGGGGAATTTTTCAGCAGCGTTTCCAGGTCCGGCAGCGGTGGAATTTTCGCCACGGCGAGTGCACCTTGGTGCATCACATAGCCTGTGATCGTCTCCAGCAACGCATCGTCCGCCAGGTAAACCGCGATGGCTTCCGGCCGCGCGCGCAGTTGCACTTCAAATTTTGCCAGCCACGCCGGCGTCAGCAGCGCGGAAACCACCGTGTAGCGGCTGGCGAGCAGGCGTTTGATCACCTTGTGGTTTGCGGCCACGAGCACACCGGCGCGCTCGTGTTCCTCCACCCGGCGCAGCGTGCGATACAACGCCAGCTCCGGCAGCTCGATGGATTCAACCGGCTGGATTTGTGAAATGGCCACGCGGAATTAAACCGTTTGCCGGCGGCAATTGAAAGTGTGAAGCCGTAGCGGCAGGCATCCCTGCCTGCCGTAGAGGGCGGCATCTTGCCGCCCGGAAAAAATGTCCGCGCAGAATGAAACGTTCAGACTGAACCGGGGTTTTCCCAGTGGCCAAGCGGTTCCGCCGGGCTGGAAGCCACGGCTCTACGTCAGCCAAGATGGCCGACGCTACTCTTTTCAGACAAACCCTCACCGCCCCGGCAAAAACGTTGTGTTATCCAGCAGCCGGATCCCCGGCCGGGTGAATTCAATCCGGCGCGATTTGTAGAGCGCCGCCAGCGCCAGTTTGAAGGCATTTTTGCTGCACTGAAATTTTTCCCGGATGGCCAGCGGCGGGCTGTCATCGTCAAAATCCAGTTTCCCGCCGTTGTCTTTCAACGCCGAGACGATGCGCAGCTTGAGCGGCAGCACGCGCGAGTAACCCGCCTGATCCAGGCTCAGGTCGATCTTGCCATCCGCGCGGACGACACGGACAAAACCGCGCATCCGCTCGCCCACGTTAAGCGGAATGCCCACCGTGTTGTGATAGAGCAATCCCAGCCGGTCGTTGTTCACAATCGCGTTGTAGCCCAGCGGCGTCTCGCTGACGATGAGCAGGTTCACCTGCTGTTTTTCCTGATAGGTGTCCCCGCTTTGGTTCAAATGCCGCCGCAGCCGCGCGCTGGCGACGATCCGGCGGCTCACCGGGTCCAGATAAACATAGACCGCCACCATGTCGCCCGTGCGCACGGGCTTTTCCTGTTCCGTAAACGGCAGCAACAAATCCTTGGACAGTCCCCAGTCCAGAAACGCACCGACGCGCGGATTCACGCCCACCACTTTCAGGCAGGCAAATTCCCCGACCATCACCTTGGGGATTTCCGTGGTGGCCACCAGCCGGTCCTCGGAATCGAGATACACAAACACATCCAGCAGGTCGCCCGGCTTCACATCCGCCGGAATATACCGCCCCGGCAAAAGGATTTCGCCCAGTTCCCCGCCGTTCAGGTAGAAACCCGGGCCGGAAGAACGTTCGATGGAAAGGCGGTTGCGCCTGCCGATGATTGCCATGCCGCCATGCTAAACCAATCGCTCCCCGGCAGCAGCAAAATCGGCGACCGGCCCGAAAAATGAGCGATGAATAATACCGGAGTTGAGACACAAATTTCATGAATCAAAGGGCTGAAAGCCCGAAAGAAGATAGCCCAAGGCAAAGCGAGCTTGCGAGCGACGCCCTGGGTTTAATCGCCAAAATAATTTCAAGCCCTGAAAGGGCGAAAGAAAATGGGAAAGGTTCGCAGCCATTGCGCGCTGCCGCTTTTCGTGAAACTCGTGTCAATCCTCGCGCCTTGGTGAGTTGTGTTCAAAATTAGTTGCGGCTTGACGCGGCCCGACGCTGCCGGAACACTGCGTCCAATTTCAAACTATTATGATGCGTATTCCTCAAATCCTTCTGATGACCGGTGCGGCCTTGACCCTGCTGGGCTGTAGCCCCAAACCCGTACCCGGATCAATTTCCGACTCCGGCACCAATGCTCCCGCCGCCGCCAGCACCACCACTGTTGCAACCAGCACCGACACCAACCTGACCACCACGGCCAGCGGCCTGCAATACCAGGTGTTGCAACATGGTGCCGGCACAATTTCGCCGAAGGCCACCGACACCGTGACCGTAAATTACGAGGGCAAGTTGCTCGATGGCACCGTGTTTGACAGTTCCATTGCGCGCGGCCAACCGGCCAGTTTTCCATTGGACCATGTCATCCCCGGCTGGACCGAAGGACTCCAACTCATGAAGGTCGGCGACAAATTCAAATTCGTCATCCCGGCGAACCTCGCCTATGGTGCGAACAGCCCCAGCCCCACAATCCCGCCAAACAGCACACTGGTGTTCGAGGTGGAATTGATCAGCATCCCTTGAGGTGTCTGATTATTTCCGCTGAAACACCAGCTCGTCGCCTTTCGCCGTCACCTTGATCTTATCCCCGGGCTTGAACTCCCCTTCGAGCAGTTTCATGGATAGCGGATTCAGCAGATGTTCCTGCACGGCGCGCTTGAGCGGGCGCGCGCCGAATTGCGGATCGTAACCTTCCTTCGCCAGCAGTTTTTTCGCGGCGGCGTCCACATCCAGCGTGAGGTTCTGCTGCGCGAGCCGTTTTTCCAGCTTCCCGATCTGGATCTCCACGATTTTCGCCAGCTCGTCCTCGTCCAGGCTTTGGAAGATGATGGTATCATCCACGCGATTAAGAAATTCCGGCCGGAAATGCCGTTTCAACTCCGCCATCACCTTGTCCTCCATCCCCTGATGCGAAACCTTGTCGGTTTTGCCGTCGAGGAAATATTCCTGGATGATCGGCGAACCAAGGTTGCTGGTCATGACGATAATCGTATTCTTAAAATCCACCGTACGGCCCTGCCCGTCCGTGAGCCGGCCGTCATCGAGCACCTGCAACAGCACGTTGAATACATCAGGATGCGCCTTCTCGATCTCGTCGAAGAGCACCACGGAATACGGCCGCCGCCGGACCGCCTCGCTCAATTGCCCGCCTTCGTCATAACCCACGTAGCCGGGCGGCGCACCGATAAGCCGTTGCACGGAAAATTTCTCCATGTATTCGCTCATGTCGATGCGCACCATGGCGTTTTCGTCGTCGAAGAGAAATTCCGCCAGCGCGCGCGCCGTCTCGGTCTTGCCCACCCCCGTCGGGCCGAGAAAGATGAACGACCCGATGGGCCGGTCCGGGTCCTGCAACCCGCTTCGCGCGCGCCGCACGGCGTCGGCCACGGCCTTGACGGCGGCCTTCTGCCCGATGACGCGTTGCGCCAGCCGTTCCTCCATCTTCACCAGCTTCTGCCGTTCGCCTTCGAGCATCCGCGAAACGGGAATATGCGTCCATGCCGCCACCACCCGGGCGATGTCTTCATCCGTCACTTCCTGGCGTAATAATGTGGGTCGGACATTTTGTCCGCCTTTGCCTGCCGACGAAACCTCGGCAGCACTTTCCATTTTCGCCAGCTTCTGTTCCAGATCGGGAATCTTCCCGTACTGGATTTGTGCGGCGAGGTTCAGATCCCCCTTGCGCTGCGCCTGTTCCAATTCGATTTTCGCCTGCTCCAATTGTGAAGCGACCACGCTGACGGCATTGACCGCCGCCTTTTCATTCTGCCATTGCGCGGTGAGCGCCTTGGACTTCTCTTTCAAATCGGCCAGTTCCTTTTCGAGCCGTTTCAAACGTTCCTTGCTCGCGACATCTTTTTCCTTCGCCAGCGATGTGCGCTCGATTTCAAGCTGCAAAATCTGGCGGTCGAGCTGGTCCAGCTCCGTCGGCTTGGAATCGAGTTCCATCTTGATGCGTGAGGCCGCCTCGTCCACGAGATCAATCGCCTTGTCCGGCAGAAAACGGTCGGTGATGTAGCGATGCGAGAGCGTCGCGGCGGCGACCAGCGCGGAATCCTGGATGCGCACGCCATGATGCACTTCGTAACGCTCCTTCAACCCGCGCAAAATCGCGATGGTCGCCTCAACCGTCGGCTCGGTCACCACGACCGGCTGGAACCGCCGTTCCAACGCCGGGTCTTTCTCGATGTACTTGCGATATTCGTCCAGCGTCGTCGCCCCCACGCAGCGCAATTCACCGCGCGCGAGCTGCGGTTTCATGATGTTCGCCGCGTCGTTCGAACCTTCGGCGGCCCCCGCGCCGACGAGCGTATGCAGTTCGTCCACGAACAAAATGACTTTGCCTTCACTCGCAACGATCTCCTTGAGAAACGCCTTGAGCCGGTCCTCGAATTCGCCGCGATACTTCGCGCCGGCGATCATCGCGCTCAAATCCATCGCCACGAGCTGCTTGTTCTTGAGCGATTCGGGAACGTCGCCGCTGACGATGCGCCGCGCCAGCCCTTCGGCGATGGCGGTCTTGCCCACGCCCGGTTCGCCGATGAGCACGGGATTGTTTTTCGTGCGCCGCGTGAGCACCTGCATCACCCGGCGGATCTCTTCATCGCGCCCGATGACCGGATCAATCTTGCCCTGCTTCGCCAATGCCGTGAGATCGCGCCCGTATTTTTCCAGCGCCTGAAACTTCGCCTCGGGATTTTCATCCGTCACGCGCTGGTTACCGCGCAGCTCGGCGAGAATTTTTAAGACCGCGTCGCGCTTCAAACCATGCTTCGTAAAAATTTTCTTCAACGACGAACCGCCGCCATCAAGCAAACCGAGCAGCAGATGTTCGGTACTGACATATTCGTCCTTGAGCTTTTTGGCCTCCGCGCCCGCTGCCTCGAGTGATTTGCGCAGGTCGCTTCCAGCGTAAGGCTCGCCCCCTTGGACCTTGTGACGGCGCGACAGTTCGGTTTCAAGGTCGGATTGCAGCGATTTTAACTGCACGCCGATGCGCGCCAGCAGATCGGGGATGAGGCTGTCCTCCTGCTGGATGAGCGCGAGCGCGAGATGCTCGCCATCGATCTCCTGATGCGTGCGTTCCCGCGCGAGGCCTTGCGCCGCCGCCAGCGCCTCCTGGGACTTCTGTGTGTATTTCTCTGGTTGCATGGCTAATGAATCCGTCTTCCCGCTCGGTTCGTCAAGTCTCTTGCTGGATTCGGCCGGTGTCTGGAAATCATTCTCATCCTCTTCCTCATCGTCTTCCTCAATTTTTTAATCGGATTTGGTTTGATTTGGTTTGATTTACCTTGAATCAGGTCCAGCACCCGCGTCCCTGTGGGTGAGGCCTATTTGCTCATCGCCACTTCGTGGCTTCGTTTTCGGTTCATTTTTTCGAGAAACCCAATGTTTACGCAATAAAAATGGGTTCGTTTTGACCAAAAAAACACGTTTCCGAGTTCCGGGAGGGATGGCGTGCCGCCGGCCCATCAGTCCCCTTTTCCCTCCGCGCCAGCGGTGTAGCGTCGAGGCTGTGCCTCGATCGACCCGCAATTCGAAACCCGAGACTCGAGACTCATTTAACGCCGGCATCGCCGGCTATGTCAAAGAACACCAACCCAAAAGCCAACTCTGCAACTGACTTTAGCAAACAAAGTTTACTCTGTCAAAGTAAAGTTGCACCTGGGTTTACTCTCTCGGATGTCCGCCCCGCTTTGACCTTCAACTGTTTCGCGCGCCAAAGTTTCCTCCCCTGAATTGAGGGATCTGCCGCCGACAGGCATTACAAAGAAAATAAATCTAAGGATTTTTGAATTTATGGATGCGTGCCTTAATTTATCCCATTGCATGCCCCGAATTTAATGCAAAGGTGCAAGGGCATAAAAGCGCAAAAAAACCACACCGGCCTCCTTCACCGCCCTCGCGCCCTTCGCGCGACACGTTTGGACATCCGCCCCGTGATTTGTTAACCTTTGTGAAATTTATGAGCTTGGAAAACAAAGATGTTCCCGTGGTGGAAAAACAGTAAAATTGTTAGACGGAATGAACATCATTCTCAAATCCATAGCTGCTTGGAGAATTTTGGCTCCGACAGGTATTGCGATCGGAATTTTGTGGTTGGTGATTTCAAGCATAATGTCCCTGGTTTATGTTTGCACGGATGGGGTGGTCATACGATCCATTCAAAATGGCTCTGGCGATAACGCGGTTTTCTGTCCGGTTTTTGTCTTTCAAGATAAATCCGGCACTCAGCATACGAACCAATCCACCGGCGGCAGCAATCCGCCGCGCTTTCCCGTTGGCAGCAAAGTCATGATTCTTTATCCGGCAAAAAATCCGGACGCTGGTTTAATTGAAGATCGTCTCTTGATGTGGATCGTGCCATCAATTTTGATCGGACTTGGAATTTTTTACGGCTTTGTTGGCCTGGCTGTCAAACAATGGCTGGAAAAGAAACAATTGCCCGCCAGATAAATTTCCTTCGTGGCCTTCGTGGCCTTGGTGCGACACGTTTGGAAATCCGCCCATCTATTTGTTGGCCTTCGTAAAATTTATGAGCTTGGAAAACAAAGATTCTCCCGCACCTGCAGTTGCGCGGCGGCCGGCGCTTCCTGTGACTTCCGTGTGAATTTCTCCGGTTGCATAACTGGAATTTAACGCAAAGTCGTAAACACGCAAAGGTGCGAAATGATAAGCCGTCGGTAATCCATTTGAAAAAATCACTGCTGCATGAGCCGGTAATATCTGTCGGTGATGCCGAGCGCAGGATTGGTCACTGTCATCACCGAACCATTACCGGTGACGCTCAATAGATTCTGCCAGTTCAAAGCAGAAAGGGAACTGGCATACTGCACCGTATAACTCTCGCCCAATTCAGTTTGGATGGAGACCGTAAAATTAGTGCCGGTCTTTATCGGCGCAAAAAAGACGGGTGCGGGACGGATCCAAAATCCGCCCTGGATGGAAAAATGCGCACTGCCGGGCACGGCGGCCAGCGGTTGGGCGATGGTGCTGTCGAGTTGAAAATGCGCGCTGCTGCTGACCGTCGTTCCACCGCCGGCCATGATGTTGCGCATGATCTCAAAATGGCTGCTGCTCTGGGCAAAAGCATTGACCGCCGTAAAAAACGCGAGGAATAAAAGCAGCGCCCGCATAGGTCAATAATAGATGATGACCATTCCGGCGGCGCCATTTCCGCCGCTCGTGGTGTTGCTTTGATTTCCCGGACCGCCCGCGCCGCCACCGCCGGGAACGCAGCCGTTGAAGTTTCCATTTGACCAGCCGCCCATGCCGCCGCGAACTGCCGCCGCGCCCGTGCCGCCGCTTTGAGCACCGCCGGTATTCAGGGCTCCGCCTTGTCCATTGGCGCTTTGAAATGTCACCGAGGAACCATTTTGCTGCCCGCCACTCCCGCCGCCGCCGGGTGAATTATCGGAGGGCGCCGTACCGCCGCCGCCGCCACCCGCGCTGAGCACCGTATTGGTTGAGGAATCCACCAGGCTGCTGGTGCCGCCGCTGCCCCCGCCACTGATGCCACCGCCGCCGACATTGACGGTGTAGCTGGCCCCCGGCGTCACCTGAAAATAATTCACTGAATAGGCACCCGCGCCGCCGCCGCCGCCACCGGGATTACCGGTGCCCATGCTTCCATTGCCACCACCACCGCCGCCGCCCCACATCTCAACTTCGAGCCGGTTGACACCGGCAGGAACCACAAACGTCCCGCTGCTCGTGAATACCTGTGGCTTTGGAATCGAGGAAAGGCTGGGAATATAGCTGGCGTTCGTCGTCAACCCCATGACCGCCGTGCCATTGTTGAAGATAAGCAGTGCGTTTTGCAAAGATGCATAATTACCGACACCCATGCTCCAACCTCCGCTGGAGAAGGCGGCGGCGCTGCCGGCATAAAGCGCGTAGGGCGACGGCAAAACCTGCACGCGCGGTGACAATGTTTCAGGGTTGCCTGATCCCGATTGAACAGCGATTTCAAGCCAGCGCGCGCTGCCGGTGAAAACATTTCCATAATCAAGGTTCACCGTGAACAAGCCATTGAGCAGCGTGACGTTGCTGACGGTCACCACTCCCAATTGGTTGGTCGGTCCGGTGATTGAATCATAAAGCGTGAAGGTCATGGTGTAACTGCCGTTGGCATTCGTGCCGGTATCGTGAAGCTGACCTTGGTACGTGAACGCCGTTGTGCCTTGGGCCAGGGCGCGATTGAGACCGACAAAAATAGCCAGCGCGATAAATAGATTTGTTATTTTCATGACTTTCCCTTCCTAAATTACAGCCAATTAGCGGCTTATTTTCCCCATCGTCAAGCGGCAAATCGTTAAAGCTCATTCACGTTCGTTGACACAACCGTCTTGTTCATTTTGGACATCCGTCCTTTTATTTGTTAGCCTTCGTAAAATTTATGAGCTTGGAAAACAAAGATACTCCCGCGCCCGCCGCGCCTTCGGATTTCATCCGCGACATCGTGGCCGGCCATGTCGCCGAGCACAAATATCCGCGCGTCCATACCCGTTTCCCGCCGGAACCGAACGGCTACCTGCACATCGGCCACGCCAAGAGCATCTGCCTGAACTTCGGCATCGCCCGCGAGTTCGGCGGCATCTGCAACCTCCGCATGGACGACACCAACCCCACGAAGGAGGACATCGAATACGTCGAGAGCATTCAGGCCGATGTGAACTGGCTCATCGGCGACTGGGCGGAAGACCGGCTGGGCTTGAAGCAACACAGCAAAGCGCCGGAAACGAAGGTCGTTGACGGCAAGACCGATTTCTCGATGCCGCCCGTGTTCGGTACGTCCGAGGCGGAGCGCAAACATTCCGATGTGAAGCTCGAACCGTTTTACGCGAGCGATTATTTCGACCAGATCTATGAATTCGCCGTCCAGCTCATCAAAAAGGGCAAGGCGTTCGTCTGCGACATGACGCCCGACCAGACAGATGAATACCGCCGGCTCGGCAAAGCGTCGCCGTTCCGCGACCGCAGCGTGGAGGAAAACCTCGACCTGTTCACGCGCATGAAGAACGGCGAGTTTCCCGACGGCGCGCGCGTGTTGCGCGCCAAGATCATCGTGGACGCCCCGAACATCTGGCTGCGCGACCCCCTGCTCTACCGCATCAAACACGCCGACCATCATCAGACCGGCGGCAAATGGTCCATCTACCCGATGTACGACTTCGCGCATTGCCTGAGCGATTACATCGAAGGCATCACGCACAGCATCTGCACCCTCGAATTCGAGGTGCACCGCCCGCTGTACGACTGGATTCTCGAAAGCCTCGACCTGCCGCGTCCGCTGCCGCATCAATACGAGTTCGCGCGCCTCTCGCTCGGCTACACCGTGATGAGCAAACGCAAGCTCATGCAGCTCGTGGACGAAAAACTCGTCAGCGGCTGGAACGACCCACGCATGCCCACGATCAGCGGCATCCGCCGTCGCGGTGTCACGCCCGAAGCGTTGCGCAACTTCGCTTATAACATCGGCATCACCAAATACAACGGCATCACCGACGTGAGCGTGCTGGAATTCGCCATCCGCGAGGATTTGAACAAACGCGCGTTGCGCCGCCTGGCCGTGTTGCGCCCGTTGAAGGTCGTCATCACGAACTATCCCGAAGGCAAGGTCGAGGAACTCAACGCCACCAACAATCCCGAGCAGCCCGAGACCGGCACGCGCAAGGTGCCGTTCAGCCGCGAACTTTATATCGAGCGCGATGATTTCCAGGAAGTGCCGCCGCCGAAGTTTTTCCGCCTGAAACCCGGCGGCGAAGTGCGTCTGAAATACGCCTTCATCATCAAGTGCGAGGAAGTCATCAAGGACGCCGCCGGCAACATCACCGAACTGCGCTGCACCGCCGACCTCGATAGCAAGATGGGCGGCGCCACCTCCGGCCGCAAGGTGAAGGGCACCATCCATTGGGTCAGCGCGCCACACGCCGTGAATGCCGAAGTGCGCCTCTACGACCGCCTGTTTACCGTGCCCGAACCCGATGCCGACGGCGATTTCAAGAAACATCTCAACCCGCATTCCCTCGAAGTCATCACCGCGAAGTGCGAGCCAAGCTTGAAGGACGCCAGCGCGAGCGAACGTTACCAATTCGAGCGCATGGCTTACTTCGCCTTGGACTACGATTCCGCGCCCGGAAAACTTGTCTTCAACCGCACCATTACGTTGAAGGATACGTGGGCGAAGGAAGCGCAGAAGGGTTGAAACGTGAAATGTAATGGGTGCCAAATTGAGTACGTCCGGCCAGACGTCTTTAAAAGGCGCCAGCGTTTTTTTGGCAGCGACCAGAATCTTTGCCCCGCTTGCTTTGAAGACCAGAATCATCGGACAAATGTTTTTCTTTTCTGGATATTTCTGATCCCGGGAGTTCTGGCCGTTCCTGCTATAGTATGTCCTGTTACCCGCATGTTCGGCATACTATTGCTGAATATCGCCGCATTTCTGCTGCTTCAGTTGATATCGACGGTCCTTCATGAAGTGGGACATGCCGTCGCCGGCCGGATTTTGGGGATACGCATATTCAGCATCGATATCGGATCAGGCCAAGTAGTCTATGAATTTTTGTTCGTGAATATCCGCTGGCGTTTCCGGGTCATCGCCTATGGCGGACTTATTCGTGGCACCTTCACAACGGCCCGTTTCTTCCGGACCAGGGATTTTTTTTATAAAGCGGGCGGGCCTTTGGCCAACGCCTTGATTCTAGCTGGCTGCATTTATCTGGTGCCGTGGGACGAACAGCTAAACTCCACTCCGCTTGAGGGTTTTGTGCCTTTTGTGTCATTGGCGCTGGTCAACGTACTGATGATGCTGCTCGATCTTTTTCCGCGCATGATAAATTCGGCTGCTGGTAAAATTCCCAACGATGGTCTTTGGTTATTCTGGAAGATCTGGCGGATAAAGCAGGATAACATCGAGGCAAATCTGGCGGCGCGCTACCATTATGAAACGGACGAATGTTACACTAGAAAAGATCTGGTCGGAGCGCAAAAATGGATTGATCGTGGCGCGGCGCTCTTTCCTAAAGATATCCGCCTCAAAATAGCCGCCGCCCATGTGTTCTACATGGATAAAAAATATCCGGAAGCGATGCGTGCCTATGCCCGGCTGGTGGGAAGAAATAAGGACAATAAAAACTTGGACTGCTTGTTACTGAATAATCTCGCTTACAACTGTGCCCTGACGGGCAAGCCGGATTTACTGCCCAGGGCCGATACCGCATCGCGTCTGGCACTGAAACATGATCCATCAATCATTTCATACAAAGGTACGCGCGGAAGCGTATTGGTCGGGATGGGAAGATATGATGAAGCTTTGGATTTGCTCCATGAAGCCATGCGTAATTCCACCGGCCGATCGGGGCGGGCGCTCAACGCTTGTGACATCGGCACCGCCGAATCGCGCAGGGGCAACATCCCAGAAGCAAAAAAATATTTTTCCCTCGCCCGCAAACTCGATCCTGATTGCATCTTGCTGGGACGGGAAGCTGGTGCAAGCACGTAGGGTTGCTCGATGGGCAAAACTTGATAGATTCCCATCGTGTTCATCAACGGAATCCATCATCAGGAGTATGCCAAGCTGGAATATGGGCGGCTTGTCTGGCGTGATTCCGCGTTTCGCGAACGGCTGCTCCGGCACTGGACTGACCCGCGTCATCCGCACGCGGAACGCTTTGCCGAGCATGCCGTTGAAGTGCGCCATGCCTTGGAAAGCCCAAAAGGCTCCGATGAACAACTCGATGCCGAGTTGCGCGCCCGCGGCTCAAGCCTGCGCGCTGTCGTCAAAGAAATCCCGTCCGTTTTCGGCTCATTCTTTTGATGAGAACGATTGCGAGCATTTTGCTGGGTTTGATGTTTGATAAGGGCTATCGCCTGAACCTTCATTGATGGTGTAGCGTTGAGCCTGTGGCTCAACCGGTCGAGGCACAGCCTCGACGCCACACCCAAGGTCTTGGCAATGATTGGATTCTCCCGCAAAAAATCATTGTGTCGCCGGCCGATTTTGATTATTTCGGCGGCATGAAAACACTTCGGGCCGGGGCTTTCCTGTGGTTGGCGGGATGCGTTTCTATCTCCCTGTTCACCAGCGGATGCGGCGACGCGAAATACGTCCGGCGGACTTCCGACGATCCGGACAAGCAGGAGCAGTTGGATTGGAACTATCAGAGCACCGTCGAGGTCTATCAAAAATCCAAATATAAAAGTTTCCGTTGGAACGAGCATGCTGTGACCGCTTTGGCCGAAGCCGCCTGTTATAAAACGGGTGTCTTCAGCAACAACGAACCTTGCGCGAAAATTATCGGCGACAACGCCGCCGCCGCCGTTCGCTCCGGCTGCAAGGACCCGATGGTGAAGTATCTCTACATCAAATTCGCGATGTCGCAGACAAACGATAAGGATGCGTTTACCGATGCATTTTATCAGGACGCCCTCGCCATGCAGGACAGCCCGTATCCTTATGTCCGGAAATTTTATTCCGGCTTCCGGACCATTCAACAATTCCTCTATGCGAGAAAAAATTCCAATGACTGGACACCGGAAATGGATTCCCTAAGCCAACAGACGGAAGAAAACCTCTTCAACATGCTCAATGACAGCCATACGCCAAGGGAAGAAGTCTATGATGCCTGTAGTGAGTACCTGAATCTTTGGTCCGGCAGCAAAGAGCAGTATCCCAAACTGTGGGCACGCATGGAACCGTTGGTTTTCCAATCATGGTCGGATGACGCGACCATGTGGCTGTTGAAAGCCGAGGTCTGCGTGAAATTGGGATGGTTTGCCCGGGGCAATGGTTATGCAAGCACCGTCACCGAGGACGGCGAGAGGGAATTTGAGAAAAACCTCGCCGCCGCGGAGGACGCCGTGAATCATGCCTGGAAAATCAATCCCCAGGACGTCCGCATCCCGAATCAAATGATGGATGTCCTGCTGGGACAGGGCGGCGAACGCGACCGCATGGAAATTTGGTTCAATCGCGGCATGCAACTGGATCCGAACAATTATGAGATTTGCACCTCCAAACTTTTTTATCTTGAGCCCAAATGGTATGGCTCCCGCGACGACATGCTCGCCTTTGGCCGCGAATGTGTCACCAATCTCAGTTGGGGCGGAAATGTTCCCCTCATCTTGGTGGACGCCCACTGGAACTACTGCCGGGGCTACGTCGATAAATCAGACCAGGACAACTACTGGAAGCAACCCGACGTCTGGCCGGATATCAAAGCCGCCTACGATCGATTCTTCCAGCTCAATCCGGATCTAGCCGGCTATCATCATAATTATGCCTGGTATGCCTATCATTGCGGACAATGGAATGAATTCCTGCACCAGACCACGTTGTTCAGTTATGGAACCAATTACGACTATTTTGGCGGCAAGCAGAGCTTTGACGAAATGATGGAAACGGCCAGGGAAAACAGCGGCAAGTGAACACTGCACCCATTCAAACGATTTTTGCCCGACCTATTTTGGCGCATTGCCGGAGTTACGCCAATCCAGAATCCCAACGGGATTCCAGCCTTCAGCCCAGGGTTGCGAGGCACGAGCTACCCTGGGTCAATCGTCCCATACGTTTTCAACCCTGAAAGGGTTGTAGCATCATCCGCCTGATTCAACCCTTTCAGGGTTGGAATGATTTATTATCCGCCAACCCAACGTAGCCACGATTCCATCGTGGCAACATTGGGCTGATGTCTGCAACCCCGTTGGGGTTGTTGTTTAACCCGCGTACATTTGGCAAAGAGGACTTTACTTGCGCGGGCCTTTGGGCTCTTCGCCGAAGACGGCGTCAATCGCCTTGCGGAACTTGCTGTCGGCGACGGGCGCGGGGGGTTTTATTTTGCCTCCGGCGGCCTCGATCTCGTCTTCGAGGTCGATCACAAATCGTTTCAGACGTTCGCAGCGTTCCGAGGTTTTTTTGATGGTGGCTTCTAGTTGCCCGACCTCCTGGCGGAGGATTTCGGCGATTTCTTTTTTGTCCATAGTCTGGCGCGTTCAATTGACTTAACCAGCTTGGCGCGGAAACTCAAGTTCAAAGCCCGGTTGCGGGGCATTTTGGTAGGGACGGCGCGCTGCGCCGTCCGCGACCGAGCGGAGTCGAGGTCGCAATCCCGCATGCGGGAAGGCGAGCCCCACGCTTCATCGTACGCGGCCGGCGGCTTCACCGCCGGGAACAGCGCTGTCCCAACCAACCAACTGACTCATTACCGCAAAGCCCGGTTGCCAGACGGCGGAGAAGTGCTACAGTTGAACCATGAAAACGATCCGCTCGCTGCCGTACCTTGTCGTTCCACTCCTCGCCACCGCCCTTTGCCTGGTATCCGGATGTGCCACGCCGCCGGAACATTCCTTCAACGACGATTTTAACCAGGACCTCACCGCCCAGCCGAAATATTTTGTCGAGGATGAAGGCTCCGATGCGTTCAAGATCACCGTGCACCAGGGCCACACAGTCACCGGCCAGGCCCGCGTCACTGATGTGAAGCTCGCGGCCTCCTCCGTCGCGGAAAACGAGGCGCGCAAACGCGGCTGGAAAGCGTGGGACGTGAACTACGTCCGCGAAACCGACCAGGGCTGGATGCACCTCGTCGTCGCGGAAGTCACGCCGAAAAAGGCGGTGGAGTTCAGCACGCCGCCGGCCACCAGTTCGCCGTAGAGCGTCACCAAATTGTTTCTTTGCTGAAACGGGAGCGGTGTTATTTTCGTCTCCTGTTTTATGATGCAAACCCGCCGTCAATTTGTCCGCACGCTGTTCGTCGCCACGCAAGCCGCCGCACTCTCGCCCGTGCTCGCGCAAAAGCTCTTCGCCGCCGATGCCAGGGCGGAGGCGCTGAATTTTCTGCTCGTCGGTGACTGGGGCCGCAACGGCGAACCCGACCAGATGGCGGTTGCCAGACAGATGGGCATCGCCGGGGAACAATCCGCGGCGAAATTCGTGGTGGCCGTGGGCGATAATTTTTACGAGAACGGCGTCAAGTCGGTGGATGATCCCCAGTGGCAAAGCTCGTTTGAAAAGGTTTACACCGAACCATCGCTGCAAGTGCCATGGTGGTCCATCCTCGGCAACCACGATTACCACGGCAACTGCGACGCGCAGATCGAATATTCCAGGACCAGCAAGCGCTGGAACATGCCCGCGCGGTATTACACCCGCACGGAAAAGATCGACGCAAACAACGTCGTGGATTTTTTCTATATCGACACCACGCCGATGTCCAAGCTGGATGACGACGAACTGGATTTCGTTGGCAATCTCAAACCCGAGACCGTCCCGCACCAGGTAGCATGGCTGAACACCGCGCTCGCGGCCTCGACCGCGCCGTGGAAGATCGTCATCGGCCATCATCCGGTGTATTCCGGCGGACAACACGGCGACACGCCTTACGTCGTGGAGCACATTTTGCCGTTGTTGGAAAAATATGGCGTGCAGGTCTATTTCAACGGCCACGACCACGACCTGCAGCACCTGCAATCGGGCAAGATCAACTTCTTCTGCACCGGCGGCGGTTCCAAGCCGCGCACGGTAATTAGGAAACTCCCGCAAACAAAATTCGGCGTCGGCTGCTCCGGCTTTATCGCGGCATCATTATCAAGCGATACGTTGTCCGTGCGGATGATTGATGATAAAGGCGCGATGATTTACGTGACGAACGTGCCAAGGGTTTAGTCCGCTTGCTTTCCCCTCATCCTGACCTTCTCCCTTGGGGAGAAGGAACAGCCGCTGGCCACATTCTTAAAACCCTGACCATATCGAGCAGAAGCCGATCATCACTTTGCCAGAACGCTGCGAGCGTTTCCCCCTCTCCCCAAGGGAGAGGGCCGGGGTGAGGGGAAACAAAACTACGCTGATCGAACGCATCCGGCATAAGAAAAATCCGCGAACAAAATTTGTTCGCGGATTCTTATCGCCTAATCGAATTCAAATCGGCTCGCCGGTGACTTGCGTCAGCGCGTGGTATTCCTCGATAAGCTTTTTCGAGAGCTTGCCGGGCTTGCCGGTGCCGATCACCCGACCGTCAATCTTGATGACGGGCATGATCTCCGCGCCGGTGCCGGTGAGAAAACATTCATCGGCGCAGAACAGGTCGTAGCGCGTCAGGTTCGTCTCGGAGACCTTGATGCCCGCCTGCTCGGCCAGTTCCATCACCGTGCCGCGCGTCACGCCGTAAAGCGCGCCCGCAGACAACGGCGGCGTTAGCAGTGCGCCGTTCTTGATGATGAACAGATTGTCCGCGGTGCCTTCGGCCACATAACCTTCGGCGTTGAGCATCACGGCCTCTTCCACGCCGGCGTTGTTCGCCTCGATCTTCGCGAGGATGTTGTTCAGGTAATTGAGCGACTTGATGGCGGGGTTGACCGCGCTGTGCAGGTTGCGCACGGTCGGCACGGTCACGATATCCATGCCGCGCGCATAAAGCTCCGGCGGATACACCTGGATCTTGCCGGCGATGATGATGACGGACGGCTTCTTGCAACTGCGCGGATTCAGGCCGAGCGTGCCCACGCCGCGCGTGACGACGAGACGCACGTAGCAGTCGCGCAGCTTGTTCGCGCGGATGGTGTCAACGGTGGCCTTGCAGATCTGCGCGTGGGTCATCGGGATATCCAGCAGGATGGCCTTCGCGGAATAAAAGAGGCGGTCGATGTGCTCCTTCAGCTTGAACACACGGCCGTTGTAGGCACGGATGCCCTCGAACACGCCGTCGCCGTAAAGCAGGCCGTGGTCGAACACGGAGATTTTCGCATCACGCTCGGAGCAAAGCTTTCCATCAATAAAAATTTTCATGCAAAATGGCCGGAAACTTATCCCAAAACCAGCAATGAGGCAAACGGGAATTCGCACTGCAAACCCAGGAGCCATCCGGAGCGTTCCAGTGTCAAGACGCTGTGAGCGTTTCTCCCTCTCCGCGTCGGCGGAGTCTGCGGAGCCGATGGGGAGAGGGCCGGGGTGAGGTGCTCGTTCCACCATTAAACACTGCCATCTTTGCCGAAAAATTGACCTAAAACGCCCGCAACGTCTCCAGCACCGCCCGGATGCGCGGGACTTCGTGGGTGCGGAACAGGTCGGTTTTGCCGAGCGATGCCAGCACGGCGAAGAAAGGCTCGGCGCAACGGACTTCATCCTGGAAAAATTCGAAGGCGTGCGGCAGCGCGTGGCAGACGGGAAACCCCAGTTCGCGCAGCCGGAAGGTGTTCAGAAAAATGTTGATCTGATGCCGCACACGCACGGCGCTGTCCTGCAGATTGCGGTAGTAAAAACCCAGGCCCGGATCGATGAAAATTTTTTCCACCCCGCATTTTTGCGCGAGCTCGATCTGTCGCGCAAAAAATTCCCGCAGCATCGGCACCGGATCGCTGCTCAAATCAAACTCTTCCACCTCGCGGACATTTTTCCCGGCGACGTAACAGATGATGACCGCCGCATCATGCGCGGCCACCATTTTGAAAATTTCCCGGGAACCGGCCGTGCCGGTGAGGTTCAGAACATTCGCGCCCGCCTCCAGCGAGGCTCGCGTGACGGCGGGAGAATAGGTTTCGACCGATACCAAGATTTTCTCCCGGCGCAACGCCTTGATGACGGGGATCAATTTGGATTTCTGCGCCGCACCATCTGCGCGCGCCGCGTGCGCCAGCGTGGATTCCGCCCCGACATCGATGATTTGCGCGCCCTGCGCCGCCAAAACCTTCCCGCGCAAGATCGCCGATTCCGCCGTCAAACAGACGCTTTCACGATACCATGAATCGGCGGAAAGATTCACGACCCCCATGATCGCGGGCCGCGAGTTGAAGCTGAATTTTCTGCCGGCGATGGAAAATTCCTTCACGCGCGCGGACGCGGCGGCGCGGTTTTGCCCTAGCAGCGCGGAAAGATTTTCCAGCGTGAGCATTCAGCGTTCGTTCAAAAAGGTTTGCGGCAGTGAACCTTTTTCGGTGCGGATCAACGTGCCCGTGCCGACGTTGTGGCGCGTGAACCAGCCGTCCGAGGTTTCCAGCACAAAGCGGATGTTGCCGGTTGCGGAAACCACGCCGTTCGTATCGTTCTTTTCCAGGTGATGAATCTCCTGGATCACGCCATCCGGCGAAATGTAGGCGGCGGAAATGGACTCGGGGCAGTTCTTCATCCAAAAATCGGCCTGCTGTGTCGTCGGCAATACAAACAGCATCGCGTCCGAGTCCTGGATGTTGGTGCGGAACATCATGCCGGTCATCTCTTCCGGTCCCGTCAACGCCAGCTCGGCATCGAATGTTTCCGCACCGAGATAAATTTTCATCGTCGGCAATTTTGGCTGCGCGTGCTTCGGCAGCAGGTCGTCCATGGTCACCGGCTTGGGTGCAGGCGGTGCGCCTTGGTTGCAGCCGGCCAGGGCCCACGCGACGAATAATAGCGGGACGATCAACTTGCAATTCATGCCGCCAAATTGCCCCAAAAGCCGCATTTTTTCAAACTTTCTCGGTGAAGTGCAATTCACCGATAATAAATGGCAAGCCGCCACCATCCAAAACCGGCCACGGGTTTGACATGCCTGTGGAAAAGCTTATTTTTCCATCACAGTGACAACCACCACTCAGCCCGCCACCGTACGCCTGGACGAATTGCCGGCGCGTACCTGCGCGGTCGTGCGTCAGGTGGATACGGATGACGAGGACACGCAACGGCTGAAGACCCTTGGTGTATGTGTGGGCCGGCGGGTTGAACTCGTCCGCGCGGGCAACCCGCTGATCCTGAAAATTTTTGGTTCCCGCCTCGGGCTTTCCGCCGAACTCGCCTCGCGCGTGCGTGTGGAAATCTGTTCGCCCGACCACTGTGCGCTGAAGGAAGAGCACGGCGCATGAGCGCGCACGACACCGAGGTCGCGCCGCATCCGCATCACGCCTTCACGCTGGCGCTCGTCGGCAATCCGAACGCGGGCAAAACCACCCTGTTCAACGCGCTCACCGGCCTGCGCGCCAAGACCGCGAACTTTCCCGGCACCACCGTTGAACGCAAGGTCGGCCGCCTGCATCTCGACCACAAGCAGGTCGTCGTGGTGGATTTGCCCGGCCTTTACAGCCTCGACAGCAATTCGCCGGATGAAAAGCTCGCCAGCGATGCGCTGCAGGGAAAACTGGAGCACGAAACGCCGTCTGCCGTGCTCGTGGTCGTGGACGCGACAAACCTTGAACGCAACCTCTTCCTCGTCAGCCAGGTTCTCGAATTAAAAAAAGTTCCCGTCGTCGTGGCGTTGAACATGATGGACATGGCGCATCGCGACGGCATCCTCATTGATGTCCCGAAGCTGCGCAAAGAGCTGGGCTGCGTCGTCGTGCCGGTGTCCGCCCGCAACGGCAACGGCATCGCTGAATTAAAAACCGAATTGAACCGCCTCGTCACCGGTACCATGCCCGAGTCGGTGAGCCACGTGGACCCGGCCTGCGGCGGATGTAGCGGTTGCACGTTTCAGGCGCGCTACGAATGGACGGAAAAGATCTCCACGAACGTCATGGACGCCGTCGCCCGGCAGCGTTCCGCGTGGACGGACAAGCTTGATGATGTTTTCACGCATCCGGTCTGGGGCGTGGTCATTTTTCACATCGTAATGCTGTTCGTGTTCGCGCTCATTTTCTGGCTCGCGAAAATCCCGATGGACTTGATCGACCACCTGTTCAGCAATATCGGCACCTGGGTCGGCTCCAAACTGCCGGACGGCGATTTTCAAAACTTGATGGTCAACGGCGTCATCGGCGGCGTCGGGGGCATCCTCGTTTTCCTGCCGCAGATCTGCATCCTGTTTTTTGCGCTCTCGATTTTGGAGGACACCGGCTATCTGTCGCGCGCGGCCTTCGTCATGGACAAGATCATGCGCAAGTTCGGGCTGCCCGGCAAAGCCTTCGTGCCGATGCTCTCCGCGCACGCCTGCGCGATCCCGGCCATCATGTCCGCGCGGGTCATCGAAAACCCACGCGACCGCCTGGTGACCATCCTCATCACCCCGCTGATGGCCTGTTCCGCCCGCATCCCCGTTTACGCGATGGTCACCGCGCTGTTGTTTCCCAATTCGCCCCTGAAAGCCGGGATTATTTTCACGGCGGCCTATGCCTTCGGGGTCATCACCGCGCTCGTGATGGCGCTGATTTTTCGCGGCACCATCCTGCCCGGCGGCAGCAAGCCGCTGATGATCGAGCTGCCGCAATACCGCGTGCCCATGCTGCGCGTCGCGCTGCTGCATACGTTTGACCGCGCAAAAATCTTCGTGAAGCAGGCGGGAACCATCATCCTCGGCATCTCGCTGATATTGTGGACGCTGTCGTATTATCCCAAATCCTCGCCGCCGGCCACCGCCATTGCGCTGAACGAACAGGCCGCCCAGTTTGAAAAGGCCGGCGACCAGACGAAGGCCGAAGAGGCCCGCGCCGAGGCCGACCATCTGACCGCGCAACATTCGTTGCAAAATTCCTTCGCCGGCAAAATTGGCCACTTCATCGAACCTGCCATTGCGCCGCTCGGCTATGATTGGCAGATCGGCATCGGCATTTTCAGTTCGTTCGCCGCCCGCGAAGTCATCGTCTCCACGCTCGCCATCGTCTACGGCGTGGGTGACAACACGGACGAAAATCACCGCAGTTCTCTCTACGATTCGCTGCGACGCGCCACGCGATCTGACGGCACGCCCATCTTCAACACCGCGACCTGCGCGAGCCTGCTCGTGTTTTACATCCTCGCCGCCCAGTGCCTCTCCACCACGGCCGTCGTCCGGCGCGAAACCGGCGGCTGGAAATGGCCGCTCTTCCAAATCGCCTACATGACTGGCCTGGCCTACTTCGCCGCGCTCATCGTGTATCAGACCTTGCGGCACTTCGGTCACGTGTAAAACTTGCGACTTTTAAAGGGAAGATTGGTTGGGGGAATCATCATCTTCCTCATCGTCATCGTTATCCTCGTCCTTTGATTTACCTTGATTTACCTTGAATTGGCCGGGTTTTGTGGCCCTTCCGGCTCGGACCGTAGCACTGGCGTCCCGCCTGCATTGGTTCGAGCCACTTCAACTCATAACCCATCACTTATAACTTTTTTAGGTCGGATTAGCTCGGATTAACTCGGATAAATTCACCGGCTTCGCTGAAAACGCCCCGGTTCAAGACATGATAGAGCGCGCAGTCCCTGCGCACCGCCTCTTGGAAACAAGGGCGATCGGATATATAAGGACTGCGCGGCTACCATGATGCCCCGTTTGCCGTCTATCATCTGCAATATGTCAAAGAACACCTTGTCCTCCATCTTGTCCGCCATATCCCGCATGCGGGAGAAGGCGGAAGCCTTGGCGCAGGAGAAACCCGCAGATCCGCAATTCGCATGCGGTTCCGCTTCCGTCATTCGAATTTCAAATTTTAACATGACTCCGCCGAACACCCCGTTGCGCCGCGCATCCGATTTTAAATTATTTTTTTCACGCAATCCCTTGTGTCAAAGGCACAACCGGAGAATGGCAGACACGCAGTGTCTGGTTTCGCAATAAAAGAGAATTCGTCCTGAATGGTCAGCGGAAGGAAGAAACAAACCGCCCGGTTATGTCCCGGGGTTAAGCATATGGTATACGACGATCGTAGCGACCGCCCCCCAGATCAGACCGCCCAGCGCGCCGCAGATCAGCCCGATGATCCGGTGCGGCCGGGCCGGGTTCCAGAAAAGCTTTTCTTTCTGCCGCGCAGAAAAGGAATAGACCAGGGCCGGCACCGCACATAGCACTCCGATGACCGGCAGCAGGCTGGCCACACCGAACGCCAGGCAGGCGATGGATTGCTTCATCATCCTCGCTTTCAAAATGGCCGGGCTGCTCGTGTTCATGGCAATCTTGAATCAACCGTGGCGGTCGTATTGGTTGCGGCATTATCCAGTCGCTTGACCTGCTGCTGCTCCAAAAGCTTCACCTCGCGATGCAAAACATAAAGGGAACGGCTTTCCGCCGTGACCAGGATCATCATGATCGTCAGCAGGATGACGAACATCAATGTCATCACCATTCCCGATTCACATTTCAGTCGGCTGGCTCTATGGATTTTCATGATTCAGGGGATACGGATAGGAACGTAAATCGCACCGGAAAGTCTCGCATCTGGCGCGGCGGTTTCAATTCCAGTTCCCAGCGCCACGCTGTGACCCCGGCGCGCGCCTCGGTCTGCATGGTTGAATGGACGACCTTTTCCAACACCAGACGGGAGCGGCCGGTGTCGCCATTTTCGCGGTACAACTCGTCGCCGCGATAACGGTAAATCACCTTGCCGGCGTGACCGGGAATCTCGATCACTTCGCCGTCAGCGGCTTCGGACATGATGATTTTTCCGGTGGCCGCACGGACATCCGCCCGCCAGGTTTCCCCCGCCCGCAGGGCCGATTCAACTACCGTGGCCGTCGAGACCGTCGCCCGCGTGTGATCCCAGCAAAAATAAAACGCCGCCGTCCCCACGCCCATGAGGATGGCAAACACCGCGATATAGACGAGGCATTCGAGCAACGTCATGCCGGTGCGCTTCCGAACAGAGTCTTTGTGGGGAAATAATTTCATTTGAGCACGGATTCGCGAAACACCGGTCCGATGCCGCATTTTTCATCCGCCGACCATTCGAGCCGGAGGTTTTGGCCGGATTTTGTCAGCTTGAAATGCCCCGGAGGCACCCTGTCCAGGGCGCTGGACGTCACCGGATAATCTTGCGGCCCATCCGGTAGATTTTTCCCTGCCCCGGCCGAAAGTATCTCCATTTCGCCGTCCACCATCTCGACGAGGACCGCCCGGTTGTATTCGATATGCAATGCCCGGCGTTCCCGAGCGAAGGAATAACCGAGCGGAATGATGGCGATCACCAGAATGGCAAGCCCCGCCACCGCATCAATCATGAGAAAACCCCGTTGTTTTTGTTTTGTTCTCATGTCGCGTTCAGAACTCCTTTCAAAATCATGATGAGCAGGCCGAACATGCCCACGGCGATGAGTCCCACCACCAATCCGTTCATGATCACCAACCCGCTGGTCATCATGTGGGTGGCGGTTTCCTCCTGTTGAAACGCCTTCGCATCGAGCGCGGCATGCCAGCCGCGCAGCGCGTCCAGAAATCCTGAACGCGAGTGGACCGCATTGGCCAGCCGCCAGTGAAATTCGCCGGTGTCGTCAAAAACGCGCACCGCGTCGTCCAGTTTTTCACCCCGCTCCAGCGCGGCGATGACGCGGCGGGCCCGGCGGCGGCAGATCTCATTCGCCGTGGACTCGCCGGCCAGACGGACGGCTTCGCCTTCCGGCACGCCGCCGTCGAGCAACACGGCGAGCATCGCGGAAAAGGCGCGCAATAATTTCTTCCGCTTCCAGGGCACGTGCCAGGCGATCCAGTCCACGACCGGCACGGAGCGGAATTGAAACCAACGGACAAAGGAGGGTCCTCCGATGTAAAGCGCCGCCATCCCCGTCAAAATCACGAAGACCGCGATCTCGAATCCGATCAGTTGCGGCACAATTGAAAATAGAAAACGGGAAACCGGCCACGGTGTCACCCCCATGCCGCGGGCGACATCCCGGAATCTTGGCACCACAAACACCATCATCAGCGTGATCAACCAGATGCAGATTGGCGCGAATACCAGCAAAATTACGACCATATAATGGGTCGTGTTGCGGACGGTGTCCGTAGCCACGCGCAGAACTTCGCGGCAGGCAGGCAGGACCTTTTTCAGATCACCAAGCTTTTCACCGGCGCGGAGCATGGCGTTGACCTGCGGCGGCAGGAAAGCCGGCACTTTTTCCAAACCTTCGCCCAGTCGGGCGCCGTCCTCAATATAAGCGGCGAGCATGTAAAACCGGACCCCCATCACGCGGTCGCGGCTTTCTGCGGCGGACAGGATGGCCTGCTCCATCGCCTGGCCGCGGTTGAGCGCGGTTTCCATCAGATCCAGAAAAAAACGCGCGCGATCGCGCCGGTTCATGGGCATGGAGAGCAGGTAATGAACCAGGAATGAAAACGCGATGCCGGGCACCAGGATGATCGCGATACCCAGGAGCGCTCCAAATAAACTGGTCAGAATAAATTCCATGCAAAAATATTTTTATCCGGATTGCTGGTTCAACCTCCTTCGCCGCTCAGGCTTGAAATCATGACAATCATCGGTAAAAACATGCTCAATACCAAAAAGGCCTGGGACAAAACCACCACCCCGAGAACGATCGAGGCCAGTGGCAGCACCGAGTAAAGCGCCACTTCCGTGCGATAAATTGCCCGTGCATGATAAATTTCGGCGGCGCGTTGAAACCCTTCCGTCAGGTTTTCACCGGCCCCGGCCACCAGCCATACAAACATCGGGGGAATCAGCCGATTTTGGGCGGCCACCTCCGAAAATTTCACCACGCCGGACGCCACTTTCGTCCGCCAGCGGCCTAAATCTTCCGCCGCCGCCCGGCTGGTCTCCAATTCCTCGGTCAGGCCGATGGCTTCCGGTAATGCCACGCCGTTTTTCAACAGCAAATGAATGGAGGACGCGATCCGCGCCACCGTCGCCTCCTTGAACGCCGGCAGCCGCCAGATGATTTTGGCCCGCAGGGCCGGAACAAAAATGAACCCGGCGACGATCAGAAACAAAAGGCAGATGGCGACCGGGAAAAACCAGATAACCTGCAAAGTCTGCAAGGCAAACAGGGTCGCAGCCGGCATCATAACGCCCATGCCGGCATAAATATTCTGAAACGCCGGGCCGATGGCAAAACTCCACGCGCCGGAAATCACCAGTGAAATGAAAAACGCGACAAACAACACGATGATGGGATACGTCATCATGCTTTTAAGCCGGAGCCAGACCTGGTTCTGGTTCTGGAAAAAGTCCGCCACCATCGTCAACGCGCCCGGCAGGTCGTTGCCCTTGACGCCCACAAGGATCATCCGCTTGTAAAGCTCCGGCAATGCACGGGGTGCCAGCGCCGCCGCCAGCGGCGTGCCACGGGCCAGATCGGTTTCCAGCGCCTGTAATTCGTTGCGCAATTTGCCCTGCTGCATCTCCGAACACAGACGCTTCAGCGCGCCCTCCAGCGGGATGCCGTCGCGCAGCATCGCGGCGAGCTGCTGGTTAAAAAAGGCGAATTCTTCCGTTTTCATAAGCCAAAAATCCTTTTGAACTCCGCCTCGTTCGTCACCCCTTGTTGCACCAGCGAACGCGCTGCGGCTTCGAGCGTTTGCACCGGTTGGAGCGCCGCCAGTTCGCGGCGGCGGATCTGGTCGCGCATTTTTTCATCCACGCGCAGCCATTCGATCAATGGCGCGCGGCCCACATAACCGGTGTGCAGGCAGACCTCGCACCCTGCACCGTCGCACGGGGCGCATACCTTGCGGATCAGGCGCTGGCTCACGACCAGTTCCACCGCGCTGGCGACGGCGGAAAAATCCGGGCACATCGCCGAGAGCCGCTCAAAGACGCCGCGGCACGAACCGGCATGCAACGTGGAAATCACCAGATGTCCGGTCAGCCCGGCGCGGACGGCCAGTTGCGCGGTGGCCTCGTCCCGGATTTCGCCGATGATCAGGACCTGCGGATCCTGCCGCAGCAGATGCCGCGCGGCCTTCCCAAAATCGAGCCCGATGGTTTCGTTGATTTCCGTCTGCATCGTGCCGGGAACGATCTGCTCCACCGGATCCTCCACCGTGATGATGTGACGCCCGCCGGTTTCGGCCAGTTGGCGCAGGCAGGCATAAATCGTCGTCGTCTTGCCGCTGCCGGCCGGGCCGGTCAGCAACAGCAACCCGCTCGGCTGGCGCAGAAAGGTTTTCAGCGCTTCATGCGCTACCGGCGGCAATGCCAGTTCGTCAAGCGACTTGGCGGCATCCGTTTGAAACAGCCGCAGCACAATTTTTTCACCGGTGACGGTCGGATAGGTCGCCACGCGGATGTCGTTTTTGCATTTCAACTCGTCGTGCGCCATGCGGCCGTCCTGCGGCAGCGATTCCTGGTAGGTCTTCAGGCGGGCAAGGAATTTGATGCGTCCGAAAACCCGCTCGGCAACTTCGGCGGGCAGCTCGCGCACCGGCGTGATGACCCCGTCGCGCCGGAATGAAACCTCGGCGGACCGTCCGCGCATCTGCAGATGGATGTCGCTCGCCCCGGTGCGCTCGGCGAGCGCGACCAGGTTTTCCAAAATTTCGGCCGCCGGCTTCGGTTCGACCGCGTCCGGATTTTTTTCCTTCAACATAAATTCAATTCGCTTCGCCCAGCAGATAGGCCATGCCGTCCGGATTGAACGCCACCAGGCTCAGGCCCTTTTGCAGCCGCGCCGCCTCGGTTCGCAAAGTTTGCGCCTGTCGCGTGATCATATCGCTGGCGCTGTGGAGCGGATGATACCGCTCGTCCAACCACATCACCCCCAAGGCCAGGGCCAGCCCGCCGGCCAGTTTGAACCGCCGCCAGGCCGCCGGGCGTGGTGCTAAAACCGGTTCCTCACGGCGTAGTTGCACCCGGACTCGCGCCGGGAAATCATCCCAATAATCTTCCGTCCGCTCCGGCAACCGGACGGATTTCAGGCGGGATTCCAATTCGTGGTCGTTCATGGCCTGCCTCCGTTTTTTGACAGCCAGTTTTTCAGTTTTCGTTTGGCGGCAAATACGCGCCACGAAACCGTCGTTTCTGAGCACCGCAAAATTTTTGCGGCCTCGGCGTGAGTCAAGCCTTCATGGATCGTCAACACCACCGCCGCGCGCTGTTTGGCCGGCAGCTTCAGCAACGCCACCTGCGCCTGCCGCGCCATCTCAACTTCGCCGTCCGTCTCACGCACGGTTTCCGGTCGCAACTCCTCGGCACAGCTCGCGTGGGCGTTGTTTCGCCGCATCTCATCCCGCCGCCAGTTCAGGCAGCCATGGACGGCAATGCTGCACAGCCAAGTGGAAAACTTCGCGCCGCCCTGAAACGACCTGATTTGCGCGAAAGCGCGGATAAAAGCCTCCTGCGCCAGATCTTCCGCATCGGCAGGCGACCCGGTCATCCGGAATGTGAGGGCATGGATCATCTTTTGATGGCGTCGCACCAATTCCTCAAAAGCCGACGTATCGCCGTTTTGACTCTGGCAAACCAGATCTGCATCGCCATCGGCCATGAGGGTTCGTTCTGTAGAATGAGAAACCCCGGCCGGCCAAATCCTTTGAATTATTTTTTTATCCGGAAGAAAGGCTCCGCTACCGGCTGGACCGCCGGCATAACTTTCATGGGCAGGAAAAGTCATGGTCAATGGCCTGTGGGGGCCGGGGTTGAATCTGATGACGCATCTTTAGGCCACTTTTTTGGCTTTGTCGAATGGTTTCTAAAACGAGCGGCGAAAACACCAGACCCGCAGCGCCTGTTTGATGCGAATAAAAAGCGGGCAAATTCAATCCGGATGGCTAGAGCATTTTAAAATAAGTTGTATCCGCTATCTCCCTCACCCTAACCCTCTCCCGCTGGGAGAGGGAACAGCCAGGTTTGCCTTTGCTTTATTGAGTACGGCATTCTCCAATCCAGCTGCTGGTTTTTGTCTGAAACTGGGAGCGTTTCTCCCTCTCCCAGCGGGAGCAGCGACAGCGGCTATGGCGGGTGAGGGAGAAAATTATCGGAAACCAACGGCGACAACTTATCTTAAACCGATCTAGCCCTTGATTCCTATCAGCACGTCTCCAATTCCCACCGCGAGAACACCTAAAATCGTCAGCCCAAAAGGTTTGGACATTGATCTAAAATCGATCATGAGCAGCAGAAGCCAGCACAAAGGGCCCATCAGCATACAGCCCAACAGCCACCCAAATCCGTACCGATACGAAATGGCCATCATTTTTATCTCCCCGGCGAGACAGGCAATGAAGCCAATGACTGCAAGAATGTATCCGGCAACCGCCATGGCCGTCATTATTCATCCATTCCCCCGAAATTGGTGGTATTTAAAATTGGTGGGGCGAGCGTCCTCGCGAGCCGCTTAAACCCAAGGTTCACGCCGGCTCGCGAGGACGCTCGCCCCACCGAGTTTCTTGAAATGAAAACACTATGGCAAATCACAACAACATCGGCACGGCTGAGGCAGGTAGGGCGCGTCAAGGTCGTTGTGAAATGCCTTATCCTCGAAATTGACAAGCTTGCCGTTTGGCGTAATGGACGGTAATTTCTTGCCGGTTGCGACCGTAGCTCAGATGGATAGAGCATCCGCCTTCTAAGCGGATGGTCGTGGGTTCGACTCCCGCCGGTCGCACCACTTCATTTTTCCCCTCAAAGAAATAAAACTGCCAAGAAGGCTGATATGACTTTGACGCGATATGTAGCACCCGCGTCCCGCGGGTGATTTTCGGCGTCCCGCCGAAAATATCGTTCACCCTACCGCCCGCCTCCAATTCGCCAGGACGTTGCGAGCGTTTCTCCCTCTTCCCAAGGGAGAGGGCCGGGGTGGGGAAAGTAGTCATCCAAATTTTAGACCCGCACCATTTGAAATGAGCGCCGCCTTCCCCCTCATCCTGACCTTCTCCCTTGGGGAGAAGGAACAGCAGTTGCATATTTCTACGTTCGCAAAACGATCCGAGCCGCTGACTGGGTTCATGAGGAGCTTTTTTATATCTCACCCGGTCCTTCAATTGGCGGGGCGATGGAAACTTCCGTCAGAATTTTACTTCGGCTCCGGCCCTTGCGTCACCTGCACCAGGTCATCCGGGCGCAGCCATTTCTTGAATGCGTCCTGCACGGTCTGCGCATCCATCTGCGTATAGATTTTTCCCGCGCGCACCGGTTCATCCAGCGGCAGCCCCAGCGTCGAACGCGAGAGCCAGCCGCCCGCGATGTCGCCCACGCTCGACTCGGCCAGCGGAATGTCGCGCAGCAACATCAGCTTGGCCTGGTGCAATTCGCGGTCGGTGACCTTTTCCGTCTGCATCTGTTTCAGGTCGCGGATGATCATCGCCCGCGCCTTGGTCACGTTTTCCGGATCGCAGGCATAAGGCGCGGTATAGTAACCGCGCGTCTGCCCGACGGTGAATGACGAACCGACGTAATAAACCAGGCCGCTCTTCTCCCGCAGATCGCGATACAGGCGTGTGGCATAAAAGCCGCCGCCCAGCACGTGATTGCCGAGCTGCAGCGCGTAGTAATCCTCGTTCGTGCGCGTGAGCGCGAGCGTGTGTGCGAGCGTGACCTTGTCCTGCACCCGCGCGGCGTCGGGCACCTGCGTGACAAAGGCGGCGTTATCGGGCGCGGACGGAAACAACGTGTTCGGCTTGTCGCCAACCGCCTGCCAGCCGCCAAAATTTTTCTCGATGGCAGCCACGGCGTCATCCACGGAAATTTTACCGATGACCACAATCGTTGTCAGGTCGGGCCGGAACGCGCCGGCATAGTAATTTTTTACGTCGTCAATCGTGAGCGCCGTCACGGTGTCCGGCGTCGCTTCGCGTTGCGCGGGATCGTCTTTCGGGAACAGCGCGCCGGACAATGCCAGACCGGCCTTGTGATCCGGGCTTTGCATTTCGCCGGCGACTTTTTTGGCGAGCTGCCCTTGGATGATCTCGAAGTCACTCTCGGGCAACGCGGGCGAAAGTTCATTGTCGGCCAGCAACTGCATGCCGCGCTCAAAATTTTCCGGCAGCACCTCGAGCGAGAAATCCGCGCCGGCGGATTCGTTCGCGCCGATGTCATCCAGCGCCTTCTGGAACGTCAGCCGGTCGAGCGATTTGGTGCCGTAGGAAAACAGTTCGTCGAGCGCACGGTCCACGCCGTCCTTGCCGGCGGGTGCCTGCACCTTCGCGTTGTTCTTTACGCGGCCCTTGATGGTGATCGTGGCGCTGACATCCACCGGCTGCACGATGAGCTTCAGGCCGTTGGCCAGATTCGTCGTGTAGGGAGTCAACGTCGAGACGGGTTCCGGCAGCTTGGCCGTCAACTTTTTCGCCCACGACGGCAGTTTCACATTCGCGTTCTTGGACGAACCGAAATTTTCCGCGCCGCCAAAACTCTTTGATGAAATCGGCTTGCCGGAATCCTGCGGCGTGAGGACCGCGGAAACCGCATGGTCGAAATCGAGATACTTTTTCGCGACCCGGTTGACATCGTCCACAGTGACCCGGCGGATGGCCTCGATGTTATCGTCCGGCGAGTTGTGGCCCTCGATGGCCACGGCGCTGGACCATGCGTTCGCCAGCCCTTGGATGGAATTCTTATCGAGTTCCGCGCTGATGATTTCGCGACGCTTCGCGGCCTCGACCAGGTCGGCGGTGACGCCATTGGTGAGCTCCGCGACCAAAATATCCATCACGTTGCCGAGCAGATTCGTCGGGTCGCCGCCGGTCGGGAATCCGGCCATGGCATAACCGAGGCCGGCGTGTTGCAGGGTTTCATAATCGAACTCGGCGAAGATGGCCTTGCCCGCCGGCACCAGCCCGTAAAGTTTTCCGCGCTGGCTGCTCAATACGTCGGATAAAATCTGTGCGGCGGCGTTATCCGGGCTGTCCGTGCCGGGAAAACGAAAGACGATCGCGGTCATGCCGTAAGGCAGATCGGTGTCGCGCTGCAACCTGGTGGACGTGACGGGCGAGAAAT
>DATHOG010000022.1:0-11011 GCA_035485115.1 Candidatus Sulfotelmatobacter sp.
ACAACGCGCAACAGTTAAGCAACTGGATCAACAGGTCACCCCTTTGCTCCCGGAAATGTCGGATCAGGATTGGGTTATCTACCAAAATCGCTGGTTGTTTTTTGGCGAAGAAAACGCCCAAAGCTGGGTCGTCAATAAATATGGCCGGCCAGGGCAATAGTCTACGGCATGGCCTGAAAAATTCTTTGTCCAGTTTTGTCGTTTGCGGACATCATTGGGTAGATGCCTGAACTGAACGACCAGGAACTGCTCGCCTAAGAAAAATGAGACCAGCCAGACAAATTCAAGTGAGCCCCACGTCATTAAGCAAACCTTGAAAATTTGCAAAGCATATCAACCTCGTGCATTCACCTTGCTGGAACTGCTCGTGGTCATCGCCATCATCGCGATTCTGGCGGCGCTGTTGCTACCGGCGTTGAATCGCGCCAAGGCGTCCGCCAAGCGCATCGTCTGCACCAGCAACGTCCGCCAGATCAACCTGGCCGTCCGCCTCTATGCCGATGACCACGGCGACGTCGTTGGTTTCTATACCAACACCATTTACTTTGACTACAAAAAGAACATTTTGCCGTACCTCGCCGGGAGTTCCTCCAACAGCGCCATTTTTGCCTGTCCCGCCGATGACTGGGTTTTCACCGGCACGCTCGGTTCCTGGTTCACCGACCCGCCCTTGAGCGGCCAGGGCTTTTGCAACCAGTCCTGGACGGAATTTTCCAGCTACTGGTTCAACGGACTGGCGCGTGGCGACAACACCAACGATGTGGGCATGGCGCAAAAGCCGTTCGCCACCACCCGCGAGCCCGCCCTGACCGACCTCATCGGGGAAATTTCCGCCGGTGCCGGGATGAGCAGCCACGACCGCCGGCAACCGCTGCAATTTCCCGACGCCCTCAACGTGCTGAGCTTTGTGGACGGTCACGCCGGCTACATCAAGATCTATTGGAACGGCAAGCCGGGGTCGGACGGTTTTTCCGCCTTCTATGAACCGCCGGATGGATACGATTACAAATGGAGCGGGAATTAAATTTTCAACCTCGCCTCATTCACCGCCAACGAACCATTGGCAATCCATAACCATCGGTGGTTAAAGCTCCAAATGATGCGCACGGCGGCCTTGGTGATTGGAGCTTGGATATTCTCTTAAGCTTGGAATTTTTAGACTGACGGGAGAAGGCCGATGCGCACGGAATTTTCATGCAGCGCCACTTCGCCGCCTTCTCCCCAAGGGAGAAGGTGTCCGAAGGACGGATGAGGGGGAAGGGCCCTTGGCAAATCCAAGTATAATGAATCACCGAAGTGCCCATTCACCATCATTTTATCTGCGTCCATCCGTGAAATCTGCGGATAAAACCGTCACGGCATGGCATGCGCCGGCGTCACCGTCGAGCCCAGCGAACACACCACATTGCCCGCGCCGATGGCCGCGCCGCTGTAATTGCCCCCGGCGGGGCAGGGCGGTATCCAGCCGTTGACCAGCTTGACGTAGCCCGTGATGTCCGCTGGAAAACTATAGACCGAGCCGGTGGATAACCCGCGTTCGATGGCCATCTGGTCCACCGCCGCCTGAAGCTGGCGGAGGTTGTTGATGCAGGCGTTGGCCTGCGACGTGGAGCGCGCCTTCACAAAATTCGGAATCGCGATCGCGGCCAGCAGCCCGATGATGGCGACGACAATCATGATCTCCACCAGCGTAAAACCAGCAGCGACGGACTTTTTAATTGCCGACATTACCCACACTTTGGCAAATACCGCAGGAAATTCAAGGTTCTTGCACATTCCGCCGTCCTGCCAAATCCAACGGGATTTAAACCACCCAGCCGCAAGTTTATGACAAGACGCTGCGAGCGTTTCTCCTTCTCCTGGGGGAGAAGGCCGGGATGAGGGCGGACGTCCACCATTTTTTGGTTTTGGATTCGCGAGTGACCTATGGATCTTGATATTCATCTCTCAAATCTCCCCGCCAATAATAAATGACCGTAAGTAACAGCAAAACGGCAAATACTGAAATCATGACGATGCCGTGAATATAACTGAACCAATATTGTCTGGCAGTGAGTGCGATAATCTTGCCATGATCTGAAACCAAATACTTCCCATCAAGGAACTTACCACCATCTGGAAATGCGGATGTGCCAAGTACAACAAGGTGGATAATGAACGAAAAAAAGGTGGCAAGCCAGACCATCAGCGCGGGATAGAGCACGCGCTTCGCTCTGGCTGACATGATGTGGCGTCGCTTCATGACCTCAACTGACTCCAAAGTCCTCTAACCGCGTGACCCGTACTTCTGCATTCACTTACAACACCTGTCCGCCGGACGCCTCAATTCTTTGTCCATTGATCCAATAACAATCGTCCGACAACAACGCATTGACCACCCCCGCGATATCGTCGGCCTGGCCCACACGACCCAGCGCTATGTTTGCCTCCATCGCCTTCTTAAATTCCGGATGGTTTCGGATGAACCCGCCGCGGAAATCGGTTTCCGTCGCGCCCGGCGCCACCACGTTCACGCGGATTTTGCGCGGGCCGAGTTCCTTGGCCATGTAGCGTGTAAGCCCTTCCACGGCGGTCTTCAACGAGGCATAGATCGAATAACCCGGCAGCACGAACCGGCTGGTGCCCGTGGAGATGTTCACGATCTGCCCGCCGTCGGCAATGAGCGGCAGCAAAGTCTGCGAGAGGAAAAACACGGACTTGAAATGGATGTTGGTCATCTCGTCGAATTGCGCCTCGGTGGTTTCGGCGAACGGCTGCGAAAGGCCGATGCCGGCGTTGTTGACGAGAAAGTTAAATCTCGTCGCCCCCAGTTTTTCCAGGGCGGATTTGGCCACGGCGGCGAAGTTCATGTAGGAATCGCGCGTGGCCACATCCAGCGGCACGGCCACAGCCCGCGCTCCGAGCGCCTCGACCTGTTTAACGACGTCGCCCGCTTCGGCCTGCGAGGATTTGTAGGTGATGATGGAATGGACGCCCGATTTGGCGAGGCGCAGCGCGATGGCCCTGCCGATGCCGCGGGAACCTCCGGTGATGATGGCAATTTTTTGGCTCATAAAATTATGGACACATTTCTTCCACAACGCCCGCCGGATGTCCAATGGGAACTGTGGGAGGACACTGTCCGTTCATCACCTTGGCGGTGTGTTAATTTTGATGTAGCACCCGCGTCTCGCGGGTGATTTTCGGCGTCCTGCCGAAAATACGCGTGGCCATCCACGAAAATTTACATCAACTGGAATTCTCGAATCACAGTCATCCATTGCCGCAACCAATTTCAGAGACTGCCATCATCCTTTGACGTTTGAACGTTTTTGTGCCAGATTCGGTCTGATACCTCGAAGTTGTATTTAACCAACCAACCAAAACCATAGTTTATGAAAAAATTCTTAGCGCTTGTGGCGGTGACCGCCTTTGCCGTGTCCGTCTATGCCGGTGAATTCGCCGACATCAGCATCAGTGACGTCAAGGCCGCGTCCGACGCCAAGTCCGCCGTGATCATTGATGCCAACAGCCCGGCTTCCTACAAGGCCGGCCACGTCCCCGGCGCCTTGAGCTGGGCGGCCATCAAAGACAACCTCGCGACGACCCTGCCGGCGGATAAGAGCACTGAAATCATTGCTTACTGCGGAAACCCGCATTGCCCCGCGTATGCGCAAGCCGCCGTCGCGGCCAAGAAGCTTGGTTACACCAACATCAAGCATATGGTTGACGGCATTGATGGCTGGAACGCGGCGAAGATGCCGACGGAAGCCGCCAAATAATTTGGCCATATTTAAGTGACGCAAGGCGACCCGGATGACGGGTCGCCTTTTTTGTGGAAACATCTGGCGGCGGCTTTCGTCTGAACTCCCATGAAACAATTCTTTCTGCCGTTGATCGTGGTTCTCCTGTCCTGGCTGCCGTCCGTCCGCGCGGCAGATTTGCAGGAGGTGACTTACACGGTGGACGGTGTGGAGCGCACCGCGCTCCTCTACGCGCCGCCCGCTGCCAAAACGAATCTCACGCCCGTGGTGTTCGTGTTTCACGGGCACGGCGGCACCTCGCGCAGTGCGGAACGAGGTTTCCACATTGAGAAAGAATGGCCGGAAGCCATTGTCATTTATCCCCAGGGCTTGAAAACACCCGGCGCCCTGGTCGATCCGGACGGTAAATTGCCCGGTTGGGCATCGAGAGAGGGAATAAAAGACAATCGCGACCTGAAGTTTTTTGACGTCATGCTCGCTCAGTTGAAAAAGGATTATAACGTGGACGCGAAGCACATCTATTCGACCGGCCATTCCAACGGCGGTTCTTTCACTTACCAGTTGTGGCTGGAGCGCGGCGAGGTCTTTGCCGCCGTCGCCCCCTGCGCAGCTTCACCTGGTTACGCCCCGCGCCTGTCGCCCAAGCCAGCCATGCACATCGCCGGTACTCAGGATCCGCTGGTGAAATTCGACTGGCAACGGCGGACGATGGATGCCCTCCGCAAAGTGAACGGTTGCGCGGCCACCGGCCAGCCATGGGCGGAGGACTGCACGCTCTACCCGTCGGCGAGTGGCACCCCGTTGGTGGAATATATTCATCCCGGCGGACACGTCGTCCCGCCGGAAGCCCCGTCGCTCATCGTGAAATTTTTCAAGGAACACTGATTTACCGAAACAAAGCGGCTTCAGCTTGGTGATATACGGATTCTATAAAATGAATCAACGGCTGTTCCCTCTCCCAGCGGGAGAGGGTTAGGGTGAGGGAGAACGCAACGAATAAAAAAACGCCGGACATTATCTGTCCGGCGTTCAGGTTGATTGGTGTTAAAAGTTGTTCAGCACGTCGACCAACTGCCGCAACCTTCCATAATCGCGGCGGTTGAAGTTGAGCGCGATGCGAGCGAGTGACAGATGATCGTTGTCCTCGGTCTCCTCGGGCGTGGGTTTCACGGCCTTGATTTTGCCTTCGAGGAGGATCTCGGAGAAATCCTCGTTCAAAGCCTCGATGGCGGTTTCGCTGGGTGCATTCTTCATCCGGATGATCAGTGAATCCTTCACAAAACGCGTCGAATGGAAGTTGCGATAGAAACGCGAAATGATTTTCACCGCCTCGTCGGCGTTGTCCGTGATCTGATACAGGTTTAGATCATCGGGCGAAATCAGTTTGTCGCGCAACAGGTGTTCACGGACGTGTTTGTCCCACGTCTTCCAATACGTGCCGCCGGGGCGGTCCACGAGCACGAGCGGCATGAGCTGGCTCTTGCCGGTCTGCATGAGCGTGATGGCCTCATAACCTTCATCCATCGTGCCGAAGCCGCCGGGGAAAAGCGCGATCGCATCCGAATGACGGATAAAAATGAGCTTGCGCGTGAAGAAGTATTTGAACGTGATGAGCTTTTTGTCCTCGGCGATCACTGGATTGGCCGACTGTTCCCACGGCAGCCGGATGTTCACGCCAAAGCTGTGTTCCGGCGTCGCTCCTTCGTGGCCGGCCTGCATAATGCCCGGGCCTGCGCCCGTGATGACCATGAAGCCGGCCTTCACGATTTTTTTGCCGAACTCGACCGCTTGCTGGTACTCGACATAGTCGGGTTTTGTCCGGGCCGAGCCGAAAATCGTCACCTTGCGTTTGCCTGCATACGGGGCAAACACACGGAACGCATAGCGCAGTTCGCGCACGGCTGTCTGGATGACGCGGACATCGCCGGTGTCCTTTACGTCGGTGAGAAGTTTCAACGCGTTTTCAATCACGTCGGCGACTTCGGTTTCGTTGTAACCCCCGCCTTTAAACTGGATGAGGTCCTGGATACGCCGTGTCAGTTCGGGATCCGCTGGTGCTTTTTCAATCCTTTTCATAACTAGTTAAGAGGCGGAGAATATCATGCGCAAAACAAAACGCAACCGGCACATACATGTGCGGGGAAAGGCTTTTCTGCGTTTGCAGGAAGTCTGGCGGTCAGTTGCCGGCCAAAAATTTCTTCACCATATTTTCCAGTGCGTCAATCCACACGGGATGCTCGTTCATGCACGGAATGCGGGTGTATTCTTTGCCGCTGCCGGCGAGAAACTGTTCGCAGCCGCGCATCCCGATCTCCTCGATCGTCTCCAGGCAATCTGAGACGAACGCCGGGCAGATGACGAGCATCTTTTTTTTGCCCTCGTTCGCGAGGCGCGGAAGTTCGTAATCCGTATAAGGTTTCAACCACGGGTCTTTGCCCAATCGGGATTGAAAGGATACCGACCATTTGCCCGCCGGCACGCCCGCCTTTTCGATGAACAGCGCCGCTGTCCGGTAACATTGCGCGCGATAACAGGTCGCGTGCGCCGGACTCGGCGTCTCGCAGCAATTTGGCGTTGCCAGGCAATGACAGCCCGTCGTGTCCGATTTTTTGATGTGCCGCTCCGGGATGCCGTGAAAGCTGAACAGCAGATGGTCAAAGTCTTTTTTCAGAAAATCCGCCGCGCTTGCCACCAGCGCCGCGATGAAGTCCGGCGCGTCATAATACGGCGCCTGCACGGTGATTTTCATCTGCGGCGCAAATTTCGCGGCAACCTCCTGCACGCGCACGACCGCCGTCTCATAGCTCGACATCGCGTAATGCGGGAATAGCGGGATCAACAAAACCTCCGTCGCGCCCTTCGCCGCCAGTTTTTTCACGGCGGACTCGATGGACGGATTTTGATAACGCATCGCCAGCTCCACCGGCACGCTCGTGCGTTTTTGCAAAAGTTCCCGGACATGCCCGCTTGTGACGACCAGCGGCGAACCTTCCTTCGTCCAAACTTTTTCGTACGCATGCGCGGACTCCTTCGGCCGGTTGATCAATATCGAACCCACGATGAACCGTCGAAGCAGCCACGGCGTGTCGATCACGCGCCCATCCATCAAAAATTCATTCAAGTAACGCCGCACATCCGGCACCGACGGCGAATCCGGCGAGCCGAGGTTGACCAAAAGGATGGCTTTGCTCATTTCAAACAAGTTTAGCAACCCGCTCCGCGATGTTCACGCCCGAAACGATGGAATCCCCGAGCGAAACGCCGTCGCGGTAATGTCCCGCGAAAAACAGGTTCGGATTTTTCGCCTCAAGGTCCTTGAGCAAATCGCGGTATTTGCCGTAGCCGACGTTGTATTGCGGGATCGCGCGCGGATAAACCGCCGTATGTGTGAACACCGGCTGGCCTTTTACGCCCAGCAGCCCGCGCAAATCTGCGAGGGTCGTTTCAATCAATTTTTCCGGCGGCAGCAAACCGAGTTCGGGGTATCTCGCGCCGCCAAGGTAGCTTGTCAGCGTCAAGTGGCCTGCCGGCGCGCGGTCCGGGAACAGCGCCGAGGAAAAAATCGTTCCCAAAATCTTGAAGCCTGCGATCTTCGGTATCAGCATCCCGAAACCCTGGCAGGGATGCACCACGTCCTCGCGTTTGAAACCCAGGACCACGCTTGCGACCGGCGGATAAATGATGTCAGCAAATGCCTCGGTCGAGACTTTTTGCGCCGCTTCAATTCCCAGCTCCGCCAGCTTGTAAGCCGTGCCGCAGAAGATCACCGTCGCAAATTCCTGTTCACTGCCGGCCGTTGTTACGCGCCAGCCGTTCGCGGTCCGGGTCAGCTTCGTGACTGGCGCATTCAATTTCAACGATTCGCCGAGCTGTGCCGCCAGCGTGTCCGGCAGGACTTGCAGGCCCTCGTCGAAAGAAAATTTCGCAGCCCGGTCCTTCGCCGTGTCGCCGCGCTTTTTCCGCTCGCGCGCACCAAAGATCTGTCCTTTGATCATCGAACCGTAATTGTCCTCCAATGCCTTCAACCTGGGAAATGCATGCGGCAGTGAGAGTTTGTTGGGATCGCCGGCGTAAATCCCCGCCACCAGCGCATCGATCGCATGATCGAGAAATTCCTGGTTAAAGCGCCGCACCACGAACTGCCCGATGCTTTCCTCCACGCCGTCGCGCCGCGGTTTGATGAACGGCTCGCGCATTACGGCAAACTTGGCCTTCCACGAAAATAGCTTTGTCGTCAAAAAGCCGGGCGGCGAACCCGGCATTTCGATCGGCCGGCCGTGGCGCACGAGAAACCGTGCCTCGGCCTTGGGATCGGTCACGAGCTTGCGCGCTTCCAGGCCGGCATCGGCGATGAATTGTTTTATTTTCGGGGAGGTTTCGAGAATCGTGTTCGGCCCGAATTCGGCCAGAAATCCATCCTTGCGGACGGACTGGATCACGCCGCCCGCCCGCGTGCCGGCTTCGAACACCGTCACCGCGGCGCCTGCGCGTTTCAGGTAAAACGCCGTCGTCAGCCCCGTAATACCCGCGCCGATGACCGCGACGGTTTTCATTTCGGTTTCTGCGCGACCACGATGCAACTGCGTGAGGTGAGCACGTCCAGCCGGTTCACCCGCCAGATGAGCGGATGGTTTTGTTCCCACAATTCGCGGTCGTATTTCTTCAGGCTGCGGTCGGCCAGCCGGGTCCCGATCCAGAGCATGGGATAAAACAGGATTGCCAGCGCGAGCGAACTGCGCTTGCTGCGGTCTTGATAAAATTCCATGTCCGTGAATCCTGCGCGCTTCAAGCCATAGACGAAATAAGGATAGCTCAAGGGCATGATATGGCCGCAGATGCGCCCGGCGTTTTTGTCCTCCGCCGATGGCGGGCCGAACATGTCCGCATAGCCGGTAAAGAGAAATTGTAACCGCGATTTAAAATGCAGCGAGTTCGGCACGGAAAAAACCAGCCAGCCACCGGGTTTTAGCTTCGCGAACGCCTCATGGAAGAAATCGTAAGGGCGGGGGACATGCTCCAGCACCTCGATGGCGTAGATCAGGTCCTGGCTGGCAGCGGCCACGGGAATTTCCGAGTTGACCCCGATCTTTTTGCAGGGCGTACCGGTATATTCAAAATATTCAGGTGTGATTTCACACGCCGTCAGTCGTTCTGGAATTGGCTGCCCGTGTTGTTCGAAAAAATTTCCCAGCCGTTGCGCCATGTGGCCCCGCCCCGCGCCGAAATCGAGCACGCGGGATTCCGGTGTGATACGATCGGTGATCAGGCCGTAGAGGACATCATTCGTCACGCGGTGCGAAGCGGATTTGATGGGTGCGCTGCTCATGAGCGGTAAAATTCTATGCCACCCGCACCGGTTTGTCTGTAATCGTTTGAAGACCTGTCAGGCGCAATTTTCTAATTCCCTTCGGCGAAAAATTTCCGCATCGTGTCCGCATGAAAATGAAACAGGGAATTTTCACCGCGCTCATCTTCACGGTCTTTGCGGTCCGGTCTCCGGCCGCCGATGCGCCCGTCACGCTCGCCGTCGATGCCACGGATGCGCCGAAAAATATTCTGCATACGCAGATGCACATCCCCGCATCACCCGGCATGCTGACGCTGTTCTATCCGAAATGGATTCCCGGCGAGCATGGCCCGACCGGCCCCGTCAATGATGTGACCGGACTGAAATTTTCCGCCGATGGCAAACCGCTCGAATGGCAGCGCGACGCCGTGGATATGTTTGCCATCCATGTCAACGTACCGGACGGCGTCAATGCCGTGGACGCGTCGCTTGATTTTTTGCCGTCGGCGGGCGGCGGCGCGTTTTCCTCCGGCAGCTCCTCCACGGCGCATATTCTCGTTTTGAGCTGGAACCAGTTGTTGTTATATCCGACCAACGCCGAGTCGTTGAAAATCCCCTTCGTTGCAAGTTTGAAACTGCCGGAGGGTTGGAACTTTGGAACGGCCTTGCCCATTGCCGGCACGAACGACGGCCGGATCCAGTTTGATTCCGCGCCCTTGGAAACCTTGATCGATTCGCCCGTGCTCGCCGGGGAATTTTTGGAAACCGTCGCGCTCACGCCCAACGAAAAGGTCCAGCACTTCATCCACGTCGCCGGCGACAACAGCGCCGACCTGCAAAAATTTTCGCCCGACTCGGAATATTTCACGAACGTCGCGCATCTGGTCCACGAGGAAAATGCCGTGTTCGGCGCGCACCATTATCGTGACTACCACTTTCTGCTGACCTGCAGCGAAAATGTCGAACACTTCGGCCTCGAGCATCACGAGTCCAGCGACGACCGCGTGGGCGCGGACTTTTTGACGGATGCCGACGCACGCACGTACGACGCCGACCTGCTGTCGCACGAGATGTTTCATTCGTGGAACGGGAAATTCCGCCGGCCCGCCGGCCTGGCGACGCCGGATTACCAGCAGCCGATGCTCGATGAATTGCTCTGGGTCTATGAAGGCCTGACAGATTACTACGGAAAAGTGCTGGCGACGCGCAGCGGCCTGAACACCAATGACGATTTCCGCGCCGAATTCGCCCTCAACGCCGCCATGCTCGACCACCGCAGCGGCCGCCAGTGGCGTTCGCTCGCCGATACAACCATCGCCGCGTCGCTGCTTTATGAATCTCCTGGTGAAGGCGTGAACCGCCGCCGCAGCGTGGATTTTTATCCCGAGGGCGACTTGATCTGGCTCGAGGTGGATACGGTCATCCGTCAGTTGACCAAAAGCAAAAAGTCGCTCGATGACTTCTGCAAAAAGTTTCACGGCGGCGAAACCTCCGAACCGAGGGTCGTGCCTTACACCTATGAGGAAGTGGTGAAGACACTGAACGACGTCGCGCCCTATGACTGGAAAAAGTTTTTCGATGAACGTATCTACCAGATAACGCCGCATGCACCTGTCGGCGGCATTGAGAACGGCGGCTGGAAACTGGTTTACACCAATGAAGTTCCGCCGTTTCAAAAGATCCGCGAAGGGCAGCGCAAATATACGGATATGAATTACTCGCTCGGGTTTTCCATTTCCACCGATGGCGGCATCGGCGATGTGATTCCCGAGTCGCCCGCGGACAAGGCGGGCATCGTGCAGAACATGAAGCTTGTCGCCGTCAACGGCCAGGGGTGGTCGGAGAAGAATCTGCGCGCGGCGGTGAAGGACGCGGCCACCAACAGCGTGCCCCTCCAGCTGCTCACCGAGCGCGACGATTTTTACCAGACATTTTCCGTGGATTATCACGACGGTTGTCGTTACCCCATTCTCGTGCGTGA
>DATHOG010000023.1:0-30838 GCA_035485115.1 Candidatus Sulfotelmatobacter sp.
TCCTCGTCCCTCGAACAGGTTTGATTTGGTTTGATTTGGTCGGATTCACCTGGATTTTTGGTAAAACCGGCCTCGCCAGTGGCTTTAAATTGGGTTCGTTTTTTTGGACACTTATGCACTTTCATTGGCTTTTTTGCGGAAAAATTGGGTTCGTTTCGTAATTTCCATGTTTTCGTTTCGTGAGCCTCAGTAAAGAATGCCTGTCCGGCTCGGACCCCGTCCGGATCGAACCGCCCGTCAGGCTCTGACATTCGCAATCGCAATTCGTAAATCGCATATCGAAAATTGTACCACGCTCCCGCCAAACACCCCGTTGCGCCGCGCATCCGATTTTAAATTATTTTTTAACCGACGTTAACCGGACAGTAGTGGAAACGAACCCAATTTTTCCGCAAAAAAGCCAATGAAAGTGCATAAGTGTCCAAAAAAACGAACCCAATTTTCGGCTGGAACGGCACCATTGTCTCCAACCAAATCAAACCGAATCCGGCTAAATCCAACCAAAATGATCGATGGCAAAGATGAAGGTCGAAGATTCAAGGAAATCTGCCGGGCTGGCCACGACGGCGCGCAGAGGACTGCACACCCTACCAAATGCGGTGAAATCGGTCGAATCAGGGTAAATCAAGGTAAATCAAACCAAAAAACGTTGAAGCGTTGAGGGGGTTCTTGAATTGGGGCCACTGAGGTTGCCCCGAGTAAATCCGACCTAATCCGACTTTTGAAACTCAATGGGGAGTCGAGGACGAGGACGACGATGATTCCCCCCTTACCAGTGTAACGCCTTGCCGCCCGCCGCCGGGTCGCTTAATTTCCCGTCGTGAAGAAGAACGGCCGGCCCATTATCCCCCGCAAGACGATCTACCGTCTTTCAATCTATACGCGCTGCCTGGCGCGATTGCGCGAGAACGGCATCGGGACGGTGAGCAGCGAGGCGCTGGCGAAGGCGGCGGGGGTCAAGCCCACGCAGTTGCGCAAGGACCTCGCATACTTTGGTACGTTCGGCACGCGCGGCCTCGGTTATGATGTCGCGGAACTTTCGCTGAAAATCTCCGAGGAATTGGGCACATCGAGTTTGCAGCCGGTGATCCTGGTCGGAGTCGGCCATCTGGGTTTGGCGCTGATCTCGTATCGCGGTTTTGAAAAAGAGGGCTTTGAGATCATTGCCGGTTTCGACGCAAGCCCCGAGCGCAAGCGCGACAAGAAAATATCCATGCCGATCCTGCCGATGGATGGGCTGCGGAAATTTGTGGTCGAGCACGGCGTGAAGATGGCGATCCTGTCCGTGCCCGCCGCCGTGGCGCAGGCGGTGGCGAACACGTTGATCGACTGCGGCGTCACGGGCATCCTGAATTTTGCGCCCATCGTGCTGGCGGTGCCGGAGGATGTGATGGTCAATAACGTGAACCTCGCCATCGAGCTGGAAAACCTGAGCTACTTCATCCAGGGCTGACATCTTTGTGCGGTCAATTCGGCTTGTTTCGGCGGGAAATATTTTCTAGTTTTCGCCATTCCAAAATTTCATGGTCACTAAACGCAAACTTCGTTACGGCATGGTCGGCGGCGGGCAGAACGCCTTCATCGGCGCGGTGCATCGCATGGCCGCCAATCTCGACGGACAGATCGAACTGGTCGCGGGCGCCTTCTCGTCCGACCCGAAAAATTCGGCGGCGACGGGCGAGCAACTTTTTCTGAATCCGAAACGCATCTACGGCAGCTACGCGGAGATGGCGAAACGCGAGGCCGCCTTGCCGGCGGATGAGCGCATTGATTTTGTGTCCATCGTCACGCCGAATTTTCTGCACGCGCCGGTGGCGATAACTTTTCTCAAGGCGGGCTTTCATGTGGTTTGCGACAAGCCGATGACGCTGGATTTAAAGGAGGCCAAGGCGTTGCGCGAATGTGTGCGCAAGACCGGCAAGATTTTCGCGCTCACTCACAATTACACCGGCTATCCGATGGTGAAGGAGGCGCGCGAACTCGTGCGTGGCGGAAAGCTCGGGCGCATCTTGAAGGTCGTTGCCGAATATCCACAGGGCTGGTTGCTCGACAAGATCGAGGCCACCGGACAGAAACAGGCCGCGTGGCGGAGCGATCCGAAAAAGGCCGGCGCAAGTTGCTGTGTCGGTGACATCGGGACACACGCGGAAAATCTCGGCCGCTACATCACCGGCCTGGAGATCAATGAATTGTGCGCGGAGTTCACGAGTTTCATTCCCGGCCGCAAGCTGGAGGATGATGCGAACATGCTCATCCGCTATAAAGGCGGCGCGAAAGGCGTGCTGCATTGCTCGCAAATCTCCTGCGGCGAGGAAAATAACCTGAACATCCGCGTTTACGGCACGCTCGGTTCGCTGGCCTGGCAGCAGGAACATCCGAACGAACTGAAGTTCATTCCGAAGGATGAGCCTGCGCGGACCCTCCGGCGCGGCAACGGTTATGTTTCCGATGTGGCGAAAAAATTCACACGCCTGCCTCCCGGCCATCCCGAGGCGTTCATCGAGGCATTTGCCAATATTTATCTGGAAGCCGTCGCGGCCATCCGCGCCCGGAATGAAAATAAAAAAGGTCGTTTTGATTTTCCGACCGTGGACGATGGTGTCACCGGCATGGCGTTCATCGAAACCTGTGTGAAATCCGCTGCGTCTGGCAAGTGGACGAAATTTCCAAAACTTTAAAAACATTCATGAAAAAAACGTTCATTCTCACCACGCTTGCCGTTGCGGTATATATGTTCGCCGGCTGTGAATCAAAACCCGTCGCGTCGATGGCTCCTGCCGAGCCGCCGAAAAAAAATGTCGAAGTGACGATTGATGGCGTGGCGGGTTTTCAGGACACGCCGCTGCAACCGGATGGCAAATGGCACGTTCACGACCCGGCGCGTCCGCAATCGCCGATTGTGACGCCGGGAAATTCATTCAGCGAAAACGCCGGGCCGCCGGCGGACGCGACGGTTTTGTTTGATGGAACAGACGTGTCGCACTGGCACGACAAAAAGACCGGCGGCGACCCGGCGTGGAAGGTTGAGGGCGGCGTGATGGTTTCTGCGAAGGGCGACATCGAATCGAACGAGAAATTCGGCGACATCCAGCTGCACCTCGAATTCAAGGAGCCGACTCCTCCGAAAGGCGACGGCCAGGGGCGCGGCAACAGCGGGGTATTTTTCATGAGCCAGTATGAAATCCAGGTTTTGGACAACTACAACAACCCGACTTACGCGGATGGCGCGATCGGCGGAATCTACGGCCAGTATCCTGCGCTCGCAAACGCCTGCCGGCCGCCCGGCGAATGGGAGACGTACGATATCATTTTCAATGCGCCGCATTTTGACGCGGACGGCAAGGTGGTCACGCCCGCGTACGCGACGGTGATCTTGAACGGTGTCGTGGTGCAGAACCATCAGGCCATCCGCGGCGCGACGAACTGGAAGAGTCCCGGCATATACACTGCGCATCCCTCGGAGCTGCCGCTGGCCCTGCAGTATCACAATAATTCTGTTTCCTTCCGCAACATCTGGGTGCGCCCGGTGCCGCTGGTCAATGAGCCTTGAACATATGGCGCGTCCGATTTAAGGTGAGGCATGGCGCACGCCAAAAAAACGAAACGCAAGGTGCATTTGTTCGGCCTCGGGCTGGATTCCGACGGCAATAAACGCATCACCACCGGTGAAAATTTCACGCTCGTCGGCGGCACGCAGGAGACGCACGCGATAATGACCGAGAAGGCCATTAAGCTTAACGAAAAATTGAAGGCTCGCGGCAAGCAGCTCGAAAACGTTTCGCACGAGGAATTTGACGACGTCGCCCAGGAAGTCGGTCTGAAGAAAATCGAGCCGCCCCGCCGGAATTAAAGCCCGGGTTTTGTAAAAAACAAAAATTTGACAACGGCTTGGGCCGGGCGAATGGTTGGTTATGAGTGATTCACATAATCATCAAACGTGGCTGGACGTCGCGTTGTTCGAATCAGGGGACGACGGGCGGATTGTGCAAACTTTTCTGGACGAAAACCGGATTGAAGCGCGGACTTACGATGACAAGGTTTTCCGGTATTTTTTATTTCTGCGGCCGCCACGCATCGTCTGGCGAGTGCAAGTCCGGAAAAATTATTTCAACTATACGGTCGAACTGCTGAAATCAAAATCGCCGTCCATCCTGGAAAAGGCGCTCCACTGTCCGTCCTGCGGGTCGCTACGCGTGAATTATCCGCAGATGACTCGCAAATTCGTCCTGCCCACGATCATGTTGCATCTGGGCATCATCTTCCGCGTGCTCGAACATAAATGTTACTGCGAAGATTGCCACGAGATGTGGAATCTGCCCGAGCGCGCCTCCCAGGCCGCTGCCGTCAAACTTTCACACCCGTGACTTCATGACAGCGCCCAGCCGTCGCGATTATCACGTTTGATGAATTTTGCCGCCTCGGGGCAGTTCTTTGCCTGCATATTTTCGCCGTCCCAGTCGATTTTTTTCCCGGTGCGCAGCGCGACGCAGCCGAGCAGCATGATTTCCGTCAGTTGCGCCGCGATGGCGAAACGCGAGTAGCACAGTTCCGGCTTCCCCTGTTTCACGGCATCGATCCATTCGAGATGGTGCCGCTTGTCGCTGTCGCCCTTGAATGCATTGCGCGGAATCGTTTGCGGAATCGGCTCGACTGCGGGATGCTTTTTGTAATGGACGAATTTCTTGTCGCCATGCAGCTTCACAAAGAACTGTTCGCCGTAGTCGTCCGGCGAGAAGATTGTGCCTTCGCTGCCGATGAGCAGGCACGCGCTGTTCGGCACTTCGCCCTGCAACGCCTCGATGTCTGCGAGCAGGTGTTTCGGCGGCTTGTTGCTAAAATCGTGACCGTTCGGCGCGCTGGCGTCCGCCTTCCCGCCGTCATACCAAATGAGCGATGTATGCGGGTGGAGCAATGACGGGTTGGCGGCCGGAAATTCAAAATGGATCTTCGAGCCAAGCGGATAGGTTTCTGCGGGCATGAAGTCGGTCTTGGCGTTGATGACGGTCGGATAGCCGAGTTGCAGCGCGCGGAACGGCATGTTCACCGTGTGGCATGCCATGTCGCCGAGTGCGCCCGTGCCGAAATCCTGCCAGCCGCGCCATTTAAAAGGGTTATAAACATCCTTTTTGTACGGACGCATTGGTGCGCAACCGATCCACCCGTCCCAGTTGAGCGTCGTCGGAACTTCGTCTGTGCCTGCGGGACGTTCCATACCCTGCGGCCAGACAGGGCGGTTCGTCCACACGTGGACTTCGCGGACGTCTCCAATGATGCCCGCCTGGATCACCTCGACCGCGCGGCGCAAGCCGTCCGCCGAACTGCCTTGGTTGCCCATCTGCGTCACTAGGTTCTTCTCCTGCGCGAGATTTTTCAGGTAACGCGCCTCGTAAATGGTCTGCACCAGCGGTTTTTGGCAATAAATGTGTTTGCCCTTGCTCATCGCGAGGGACGCGATGATGGCGTGCATGTGATCGGGCGTGGAAACGGTCACCGCATCGACTTTGTCACCCATTTCGGCGAACAATTGCCGGTAATCCTGATAAAATTTGGCGTCTGGATATTTGTCCTGCTGCTTTTTCGAACGCTCGGCGTCCACGTCGCACAAGGCCACGATGTTTTCCACCTCGCCACAGATGTTGGTGTCGCTCTGACCTTTGCCTTCAATGCCGATGCAGGCGAGGTTCAGCTTGCTGTTCAGGTTTTGTGCGCGCAGCAGGGCCGGCACGCCGAAGGCCACCGCGCCCGCCGCGAGCGAGGTCGTCTTCAAGAAATTACGGCGGTTGAGATTTAAGTTGGCGGCGCTTTTCTTCATGGTTCTAGTTTGGACGGAAACGTCCATGGTTTGGTTTCGACGATTATTCTACAATACACGGGGTAGCGCAATACCCCGAAAGCGGGAAGGCTGTATTTTTTTGTATAGCGTGTTTGAAAATTATCGAACACGTGTCATAATCGCGTAAATCTTCACCATGAAAAAATTATTCCTTTGCCTCGTCCTCATCCCCGCGTTGAACCTTTTTGCCGCGCCAATTCCCGAAGATTGTGATACCGGCGGTTTTGCGCTCGGCTGCCAGGCGTGGTCGTTCAACCATTTCACCGTAATGGAGGCCATCGCCAAGACCGCCGAGGCCGGCGGCAAGACCATCGAGTTTTATAAGGATCAAAAGTTCAGCCCCAACCAGCCGGATTTGAAGTGGGGTCCTGACGCCACCGATGACATGGTTGCCCAGGTGGAGGCGCAGTTGAAAAAATATAATATTCGCGCGGTCAATTATGGCGTTGTCGATATCCCCAAGGACGAAGCCGGGGCGCGGAAGATTTTCGAATTCGCCAAAAAATTGGACCTTTACGGTATCACCACTGAATCCACCGGCTCGATCGATACGATCGAAAAACTTGTCAAGGAATACGACATCCGCGTCGGCTTTCACGATCACAGGCACCTCACAAACAACTCCAGCTACAAGATGTGGGACCCGAATTACGTCTTGAGCGTCGTCAAGGACCGCGACCCGCGCATCGGTTCGTGCGCTGACATCGGCCATTGGGTCCAGTCCGGCCTCGTGCCGGTGGACTGCCTGAAGATCTTGCACGGCCGCATTATCAGCGTGCATTTGCACGAGATGAACGAAGTTGCACCGGACGCACACGACGTTCCCGCCGGCACGGGCGTCTCCGACATTCCAGCGGTTTTGAAGGAGCTGAAAAAACAAAAATTCACCGGCAACATCTCCATCGAATACGAAGCCGATTGGACGAACAATGTTCCCGGAATTGCCCAGACCGTCGGCTTTGTGCGTGGCTGGGGTGAGAAGAAGTAATCAAGCACTTTCCGGCAACGCGCGGCTTCCCAAAGGCCGCGCGTTTTTATTTTCTTCCTCCAGAAAGACGAGCCACGTTTTCTCCGCGGCCAGAATTTGCAAAATCTCCGTCTCGTCCAAAACCATGCACGCGGTCGAGAGCGCGTCGGATTCCGCGGCGCGGTCGGCCAGCGCCCACGCCCGGTTTTTGCGCCGCGCCGCGCCGCCGGTGCGCGGGTCGAAAATATGCGCGCCCTTCACCGACAGCCCCGAGCCGCTCAGCGAAATGTTTTTCAAATAAAACCGTTGCGGCGAACCGTCGTCGCCCAACCCGCAGGACCAGCCGGCGGTATTTTCCGGCGCATCGCCCGCCAGGATGCTGCTGCCACCCGCGACGAGCATGAATGCCGGGCAACTCCATTCGCGCAGATTGTCTGCCATCCGGTCGAGCGCAAAACCCTTGCCGATTGCGCCCAGGTCGAATTCCAGTTTCCCGCTTTCGCAGCGGATGGAAAAATTGTCCAGCAACCACTTTGGAAAATCTTTTTGCGCCCGCCCGGGTGCGGCGCAGATTGAAAATGCTCCACGCGTGGCCGTTTCCATTTGTTTGGCAAGTTGCAGGCAGGCAAAAACCGGCGTTGATACGCGCATCGTTTCGCCGACGCCCAGTTGGGCGAGATGCGATATCTCGCTGTTCGCACGGAACCGGCTCAGTTTGGATTCCAGTTCGTCCGTGACCGCGAACGCCGCCTGCGCCGCCTGCGCCGCGTAGGTTTTGTCCCCGCCCGCGATGCGCACCTCGAAATGCGTCGCCATGGCGTGATGTTTGAAGACGTGGATTTCGCTCATGGTTGGTGGCCGTCCGCAACGGCCGGTGTCCACAACAAGATCAAGACATTCGGTCTTACGCCAAAAAAATCGGATCGCATCCCGTTCAATCGGTTCGTCAAACCCGTCGGTGGATCGGAAGCGGTAATGAAAAAATCCGCGTCGCCGATTTTCTTGTCCGGCTGCCAGAAACCGACGCTGGAAAATTTCCTCAGATACCACGGCATTGGCCACGCATCCTTCATGACGACGGCGATTTTTGGATTGGTGATGTTATTTTTTCGCGCGAGTTCGTCCACCTTTGGCGCGAGGTTCAGGATGTCTTCAGACGTGTGCGCGTAGGCGTAGGGATTTGTCTCATCGGCTGGAATTTTGAAAACAAATTTCGCCGTGTCGCGCGCGAGAAAAAATCCCGTGGCAGCGAGAAAAATCAGGATCACGAGCCGCCAGGAGCAACGCGCAGCCGCCAGCCAGAGACGTTCAACGAAAATGCCGGCGAAAACCGTCAGCGGCAGGAAAAAATTTAACGCGAGCCACGGTGTTTTGTATGGGATGGCACTGTAGATCAGAAAAACCAGCACAGCGTAGATCGCGAGCAGGGTCAGAAACCGGTTTTTTGCCGGTTGTTTGACCACCAAGAAAATCCCCAATACAGCCATGGCGAGCGTCACATAGCCGGATATGCCGCTGGTGAGCAACTGCGCGTAATACCAGAACGGCTTTTCATGTCCTTCGCCCCCGGCGCGGGCGGCAAAACGCGACACAACATGCGTCAGGTCGGAAAGCGCGAGCCAGTTTTTCCCGAACCATGTGAACAGCAAAACCGTCGCGGCGATGAAGACGAGAAACGCGGTCGCCACAATTTTTTGTGACGGAAATTTTTCCCGTTTCAGCAGCCAGCCGCAAACCACCGCGCCGGCCAGCGCGGCGAAGTGGAGGACGGCGGTTTCCTTGCCCGCCAGCATCAGCGATGCGCACAGGCCGGTGAGCGCGGCGAGCGGGACGGAATTTTTCTTGAGCGTCCGCCAGCCGGCGAGGATCAGCCCGAACGTCGCGGCCACGAACAACGTTTCATGGATGAAATAACGGCTGTAATAAACAGGCAGGGGGGCGAAGGCGAACAACAGGGCGGCGATGAGACAGGGAATGAAACCGACGATTTCCACCGCCGCGCCAAAGAGCAAAATCATCGCGCTGCCGATGATGACCGGTGTGAGACGCAGTTCGGTCTCCGTGAGATCGGCAAGATTCTTCGCGCCGCAAAGTCTTGTGACCGGTTCGGCAAGCAGATAAAGCACCGGCCCGTGCCGGTCTTGCGGATCGTAGTGGAACGGTTTTCCGGCCAGCAGATCGCCCACGATATAGCCATTGATGGCCTCGTCCGTGTGCATCGGGCGATCCGCGAGCTGCGGCAGCCGCACGGCCAGCGCAAACAGGGCGATCAGAACGAATGCGGAATTGCGGATACAGGATGCAGAAGTAAAAAAACTTCCGGCGGTCAACGGTTGCCGGTTTGTTTCTGCATTCTGCATTCTGCCTTCTTCATTTTATGCCGCCGGCTTGCCCCACACTTCGACTTCGATGTAATGGTTCATCTTGTTCGTCGTGTTGCCGTTGCTGGAGAGGCGGACGTAACGGCCCTTCGCGCCCTTCGCGTCGATCAATTTGCCGAAGCGGGTTTCAATGTAGGGTTGCTCCTTGCCGGCGGATGAATTGTCAAAAATCGTCGTGACGCCCGTGGCAAAATTCGGGTCGTCGGAAATCTGCACGACCACGTCGCGATAGACGCGTTCCTGCGAATGATAATGCCACACGATGACAGCGGCGATGTCCGCGGTCTTTTCGAGATCGATCTGCACCCACTGTTTGCCGGGCGCAAGTTCCACCCATGAACCCTCGTCGCCTTCCTTGTCGCCGTCGGTCACGAGGTCGAGCGTGCCGGTGACGGGGTCGCTGTCGCTGGCGGTGACCTTTTTGCCCTTGGCGAGATTGACCGATCCGGCGGGCACTTCAAAATCCACCCACTTTTCCTGCTTCGGCTCGGTCGCCACCGTGATGGGCACGGGTGTGCCGACAAAAAGCGGCTTGGGGAGGTCGGTTTTTAACGGCACCTTGTCCTGGGCCAGGACCGTTGCCGCCGTAAACAAAATCGCGAGCGCGGAATATTTCAAAAGATTCATTTTCATGTTCGTTTGGACCATCAATTCGGTTTCAGATTCAATCAAATTATGCTTCGACTTCCTGCGGCGTGATGTCCAGCACCTTGCGCGCGGCAATGGCCTCGTTGGCCATATGGATGATGTATTCGCTGCGGAACGCCTCGTCGCCCGGGCAGTTCAACTTCGCCGTGCCGCGGACCGCCGCAAAGAAATTTTCCAGATGCGGCTGATGCGGCGGCTTGTTGAAGAACACCGGGATCTCGTATTGCGCGAGCTGGGCGGTTTCGCGCACGTCCACTTTGGTGGCATCGGTGACCGGTGTTTCCTTGAGGCGCACAAAATTTTTCGCCACGAGATCGTCCCAGGAAGTGGAAGTCGCGCGCGCTTCACGATAGATCGCGCAGATCGACGGATCCTCGGACATTTTGATCGTGCCGTCGTCGCCCATGAACATCTCGAAGTAACCACCGCCGGCGCTCGTCGTGGTCTGCACCTGGTAAAACGCCCGCGCCACGCCCTGCGGCAGCGGGAATTCATAGATCACCATCGCATTGTCATACCAATCATGGTTGCTGTAATAATCCAGGCCGCCGCTGGCCATCACCGACGTGGCCGTGACGCCGAGCCACCAGTTGAAAATATCGATTTGATGCGCGCCGAGGTCGGACAACGGCCCGCCGCCGAGCCCCTTGAACCAGCGCCAGTTGCGGAACTGGTGCATGTCCTTGAAACCATATTTCGCCAGCGTGTCGGCGGGCATGTCTGAATGCTTCGGCCAGCCGAAATCCGCCGCGACCGCGCGGTTCCATTGCGCCTGCGCCGCCGTCAGGCGACCGCAAAAATTCGCATCACCGAGCAAACGGTTCTTCGTGAAGAGATAACGCGGATTGCTCCGGCGCTGATGGCCGATCTGGAGCAGCTTGCCCGTTTGGCGCATCGTCTGCACCATCGACCGCGCGCCGTCCACCGTGTTGCTCATCATCTTTTCGCAATAAACATGCAGGCCCGCCTTCAGGCAGGCGTTCGTGATCGGCGCGTGCCAGAAATCCGGAGTGGCCACGATCACCGCCTGCAAATCCTTTTCCTTCGCGAGCAGGTCCTCGTAATTTTCGTAATCGTTCAGCTCAAAGCCGTTGGCCTTGTAGGTGTTCCTGCCCTTCTTGCGCGCGTAATCCCAGATGTCGCACAGCGCGACGACCTTGATGTCGCCCGTGTTCATGATGTTCATCAGCGAATCCGATAACACCGAACCTTCCGCGCCGTAGCCGATGAGCCCCACGTTGATCGCGTTCAATCCCGATTTTTTGGCGACCGGCGCCGGGGCATTGTCATTGCTGCACGAACTCAGCAGCAGGCCCGCGCCCGCAGCGGCCGTGGTGCCGAGAAATTCCCGCCGCGTGATGGATGGTTTTACCATTTTTTGAGGATCGCAAGTTTGTTGTGTTTCACCAGCATCAACGCAAACGCCACCAGCGCCACATGGATGCCCAGGAAGGAAACGCCGTCGTCCTGGTGGATCAGGATCAATCCCGCCGTCAGCATGATGTAGATCAATCCCTGCACGAACAGCGATATCCGCGTGCCCAGGCCGAGCAACAGCATCACGCCCGTGGCGATGAACGCCGGGCCGAGCAGATGGTCGAACGCCGCCACTGCCGGTTTCGGGAGCAGCGGTTCATAGGCGAATTTGTCCATCAACGAGGCCGGCACCCCGTGATAATTCGCCAGCGCATAATGCTTCACGTTCACGTTCACCATCACGCCGCTGGCATCCGGCTGGCCGGTGGCCGGATCGATGAGCGGCTTGGCCACCGAATCATACGTGCCGAATTTTTCAATGCCCGTCAGGATGGCGCGCACCGCCAGCCAGCCACGCAGCACGAGAAACGCCAGCGTGAAGTCGCAATTGCAGCATGATTTCGTCTCGCATGCGTTGTCCGTTTTCTTGTCGTTCGAGTCATTCATGGATTCAAAGATTTCAACCGACTGTGAAAAGTTAGGCAATCTCAAAAAAATATCATTTCTTTGACAAATGTAACCCGCACAGGTGTGCGACCATCGGACGCACAAAGAACGGCGCGGGTTTCAAAAACAATTTGGCACCCCGTCTTATCATAAATATTCCCGGAGTACCGCACCCGTTGCCTGTCGGTCCTTGCGAGATGCAACGTGAACGAGTTCCCTCTCCCCGCCCAACGGGGTTAGGTCAAACAGGTTTCATACTCGTTTTCAGACCACTGATAACTGAACACTAAAAACTTATGTTTTGTCCGTGCCCTTCCGTGGTTGAAAACCGGGAGTGTTTTATCCCGTAAATCCTGTTCATCCTGTCCTCACAGCTTGAACCGCCTGACCACCTCTTCAATCCACCCCGCCTCCGGCGGCGAATAAGGGCGGAACGTTTCCAGCGCGCCTTCGCGTTCATTGAACAAAACCGCGCGATGCAGGCCCAGCGTTGAGGCCGTCGGCGCATCCACCAAGCTCGCGGAATCGGCGGCGCTCATCTGGAACAGCACCCGGTTCTCGAATTCTGCCAGCGTCTTGCGACCGATAAAACGGCCCGTGTTGTTGAATGTGTCACAGGCCGCGATGATATGGATGCCGCGCACCGGCCCCTCGGTGATGAGGCTGGTGAAGATCGCCGCCGGATTCGGCCCCTCGCTGCTGCTCGAAAAACTAAACTCATCCTCCTGCCGCAATTTCTTGAAATTTTGCAGACCCTGGACCAGCACAAAAATCTCCGGACCGCCGGATTCGCTGTCCGCGCGTTGTTTCAATTCCTCCGCCAACGCCGTCATCAATTCCGCCACATTGCCGTTGTTGCCCGTGACGATTGTTTGCGGAATGGTTTTGCCGATCTGTTCCAGCATTTCGCGCTGGGGAAATCCCGGCGGCGTGCCGTCGAGCACATAAAACTTCGCGCCGTCCTTCGGGTACTGCGCCGCCAGCGCCACGAGCGCCACGGACAAGATCGTCCCCGTGCGTTCCTCGCTCTGGCCCACGATGAGCAGGTTGCTCCCGCTCTGACGTTGAAAAACCACCTCCGACGGGCCCTTGATGGAATTCGGCGCGCCCAGCCAGATGCGCGCTGACGCCGGAATTTCGGTCGCCGGTTTTTCCAGCGCGGCCGCCAGCAAAAGATTTTCCCGCACGTCCGCCGGGGCGTTGCCCTCGAACACGATCGGACCCGGATACTTTTTTTCATCCGCGCGCGCCCGGATTTTTGCCAGATACTCGTCCCGTGTCCGGTCCGAAAGCCACACGGCCTGGAACGGCGAATTGCCTTCCAGCGCGCCGGCCGCGTCGTTGTAGATACCTTCGCCCGGACGCGACAGCAACCGCGGCGCCGGGTTGTCCTGGTCCATGATGAGATACGCGTCGGCCTCGTTGCATTGCAGCGCGATGCGGATGACCATCTGCCCGATGGTCGCGCGCGCGAGCGTATAGGCGCCGCCGAGCGTCTGCGAACCGAGGATGACGTGGATGCCGAACGCGCGGCCCTGCCGCACGATGCGGTCGAGCAGCACCGCTGCGCCCTGCGATACGCGGTCTTCCTCGGTGAAAAATTCCTGAAACTCGTCGATCATCAGCAACGTGCGCGGAACGGATTCCGTGCCGCCCAGTCGTTTATAACCCGCCAGGTCCTGCGCGCCCACCTTGCGGAACAGGTCGCCGCGCCGGCGCAATTCATCATCCACCCGCTGCAGGACGCTCAGGCCGAATTCGCGGTCGCTCTCGATGGCCACCACGCGGGCGTGCGGCAACCTGCGGCTCCCGTAACACTTGAATTCCACGCCTTTCTTGAAGTCCACCAGGTAAAACTCCACCTCTTCGGGGCTGCAACGCATCGCGAGGTTCGTGATGATGACGTGGAACAGGGTGGATTTGCCGGAACCGGTCTTGCCCGCGATGAGCGCGTGCTGGCGTGTGCCCTTGCCGATCTCCAGATACTGGAACTTGGTCGCGCCGCTGCGGCCGATCGGCACCCGCAAAACCTCCCGCGTCTCCTCCTGCCACATGTCCGCGTCGCCGGGCGCGACGCTTTCAAACGGCACTTCCACGCGGTTGGCATTTTTCCCGAGGTCGCCGACGCGGTGCAAAAATTCCGTGGCCTGTTCGGCCGAAGGCGGTGTTTCAAGCAACAACTTCGTACCCGCCGACTTCCAGTTCGCGACTTGAAAATCGTGGTCGCCACGCAGGAGGCACACCGAATTTTGCCGCAATTCATCCGGCACAAATTCCTGCGGCGGTGCGTTGCGATGATCCCAATGGATCACCGTGTACACGCCGCAGCGTGCGCCGCTGGCCGCGATGTTGCGCAGCCGCCGCGCCGCGACATCTGAAAAATTCACCGGGAACGAGGCGATGACCAGTACATGGTATTTCTCCGCCGTGCTGCCCGCCTGCGCGTTATATTCCGCGATGGTCGCGTACTCGTTGCGCAGGTACATCTGGATGATTTTTTCCATGTGCTCGCCCAGGTCCGCGAGCTTTTCCTCAAACTGCGCGCTTTGCGTCCAGATACGGCTGTTGATCGCCCCCGCCTCGTAATCCGCCAGGTGCATCAAGGTCGCAAAATTCTGACCGAGACCGACCGGATCAAAGATGGTGAATTCCACGCGTCCCGGCGGCGTCGTGGCGAGCAGGCGCAGAATCACATTATTCATTGCCGCGACCGCTTCGGTATCACCGGTCTTTTCGGTCTCAATCAACAACGAACCCTGTTGCGGATGCGCGAGCAGCAGCGGCAGGGAAAGATGCGGCGGACATGGCAGCGCCAGGCGCTTGTCCTTCGGCAACATCGCAAAAAACTTTTGCGTCTCAAGTTCCAGTTGCGCGAATTTTGCCGCGTTCAAAAAACCCTGTGGCGGCTGCCACTCGTGGGGATTCAACGCCGACCAGGCCGGAAAACATTTTTCGGCCGCCGCGCCGGCGGCCAGGATTTCCTCGCACAGCGGCACCGCGTCGCGCCGCCAGCCGGCCTCCAGCTCGCGCCAGCCGCTTTGAAAATCCGCCTCCAGCTTCGCCAGCCTTTGATTTTGCTTGTCTTGCAAGACCGCCGATTGGCCCGCCGATTCCTCGCGCAGCCTGGCCGTGTTGTTGTCGTACGCCTGCTGCCGGCGCGTCAGCCCGGACTGGAAATATTGTTCGTTCCGCTTTTGCAGGGCGGCGACGCGCGAATCCAGCTCGACGGGACGTTCGTTGCGGGATTCCGCGATTTCGCGCGTGGCGCGTTTCCACTCCGTGCTGACGGAGTTTTTCGTGGCCAGATATTCCCCCGCGATCCGGGCCTTTTCCGCCTCCAGCCAGACGGCGGAATGGTCGGGCGCTGCGACGATCAGGCTTTTGGCCCGGACAAAATCCGCAGCGATCATTTTTGCCTGCGGCGCAGGGATCGCGCAAAGAATGAAACTTCCCTTGTATTTTTTCAGTTCCGCCTCGATGCGTTCGCTCAGGGTCCGGACTTCATCCAGCATTCCATTGCCAACGTCCGCGGGATTGGTTTCGACGGCGACGGAAGAATCCAATTCGCGCCGGAAACCGCCGACGCCGCCGGCCGCGCTGCGTACTTTCTTTTCCAATGCCTGAAATTCCGCGGTGTCATTCGCCAGCCGTTGCTGAAAATTTTCAAACGTCTCGTTCGCGTTCGCCAGGTTCTCGTTCCGCTGTCTTTCCGCCGCGATCCAGGCCTGTTGCGCGCCGCTTTCGTTGCTTTTATCCCGCTCTTCAATCCGCGCGGCGTGGTTCGCCCGGATACGGTTTTGCACCCGGTTGATGCGCGCGCCGCGCCGCGTGTACGCCGCTTGCAGTTGCGCTTTTGCCCGGGCGAACGCGTCCGCCTCCTCTTCGAGCTTGCGGGTGGAGCCGGTTAGAAGTTCATTGCCCGCCGTTTCAAAAAGCAATCGTTCCTTCGCGGTCTGGTCCCGAAAAAGCGTGTTCAATTTTTCCTCGCGCGCGGCGTAGTCCTGGGCGACGGCCTTCAACGTGTCGAGCCGCGCGATCAGATCTTTTGTCCCGATGAGATTATTCACACTCTTTTTTGATGCGTTGAAAGATTTCGTCAAGTTTTTCGACGGCGGCCACGGCCTGGTTCACGCGCGGGGAAAGCTCCTGCATATAGCGGCGCCCGAAATCCGTGGCGCGGGGGTCGCGCCAGTGCGTGCAGGTGTTGTCCCAGCGGATCGTCAGTTCCTTGGCCAGGCCGGCGATGCGGCTTTTGCTGCCGTTCAAATTTATCATAAGTGCGGTTTTGTTTCCGTCGTCGGCAAGGCCGTCATCTTGGTGTAGGCCTCCAGCTGGCGGATGATTTCGGCCAGTTCAATGACGGCCCGGCCCAGGTCGGTGGTCAAAAACCCGCGCAACTGCTCGACCTGTTTCAATTGCGGCTCGACGATCTTTTCCAGTTCGCGCTCCCATTTTTTCAGCGCGGCGATTTTCTGTTCCGCCCCGGTGACGGCGCGTTGCGCCTTTTGCACTGCCATCTGCGGCAAGACGCACGAATCCTGCATGTGCGATAGCCGCGCGCTGAACAGTTCCGCCTGCGCCTCCTCGAGTTTGCGGCGGCTTTTGCGCAATTCCGCCTCCCAGAAGCCGCGTTGCTCGCCTTGCAGCCAGAGCCGCACGCGCATGACCTCGCCGCTGATTTCGTCGATCACCGGCTGCATCTGCGAGATGAACAAGATCACGTCCGAACGAAACGCTTCGAGCGACTCAACGGAACCGACCTGGGCTTGCGCGGCCATTTTATTTCATTCTCATCTTAGTCCCCGGCGCTTTCCAACGCCAAAACGTTGCGAGCGTTTCCCCCTCTCCGCGTTTTGCGGAGTCCGCGGAGCAAAATGGGGAGAGGGCCGAGGTGAGGTGTGCGTTCCACCATATTTGGGTTCAGAGGGGTCAAATTCAATGCTGGTTCAGGTATTCCTCGATGCGCTGCGCCTTGCGAAGCAGGTAAGGCCCGTGCGTCTTGGAGATTTCGGTGAATTTTTTCAGCGCCTTCATGGCCTGCTTGAACTCCTCGGAAAACTTTTCGTGCTCCTGGTCCTGCCAGGAGTCGCCCAGGGCGGCGAAGCGGGCGTGCAAAAGCTGCAGCCGGCTTTCCAGGTCGGCATTGAAGCGGTTCAACTCGTCGGCGAACCGCCGCACCTTTTCGGGATCCATGATTGCCTGCGCCATAAATCAATTTTCGGTTATGCTGTAAATTGACATATCCCCAATGGTTGCGCCACTGCAACCGCGAAAAAAAATCCCCGCGTGGATTTTAACGCGGTCTTAATGTTGCCGCTTCGCCCCCGCCGCATCGGGGCCGCCGTCCAGCGCGAGAATGCGGTCAAAGATCATGATTTTCTGCCAGATTTTACGCGAGATGCCGTTCGTGAGATTTTCGATCTCGTTCACCGCCGACAAGGTCACCGGGTCGTCAAAATTTTGCACATAGAGAGCGGCGATCTTGCTCAATAGCGCCAGCAGGTCGCCGCAATGATCGAGGTAGCGGATGAGTTCCGCCGGGTTTTGGGGATGCCGCACCTCGCCGGCGGGCGTATCCGCCATGTGCTCGGGATCCTTCGTCAACTGGTGCATGTCGATGATGTGCGCCAGGGAACGCAATTCATGGATGGCCTTCAGCGCGCGCCGCCGCTTGAGGCGCGTCTCCAGCGTGAGAAAGAAAAACGTCGTGACCCCGATGCATACGACCTCGTTGATGGCGGCATCCGTTCCCTGAAAAAATTCCGATAGGCTGCCGACCGTCATTTGCACTTTCAGATGGACGGCGACGCTGATGATGATCAGAAAAATCGCCGCAATACCCAGTACTGCCAGCGCCCGCAGCCAGTACAACGGCCGCGCGAGCCATGCGGCCAGGGCGGCCGCCTCCTCGCTGACGATGACGATCTCGCCCGCAACCTTGCTCAAGCCGGAATTAGTGAACCGCTCCGCGATCCGTTGCTGCGTCGCCCGGCTCGTCTCGACAATCAGATCGGCATTGAGGCTGCGATACATGATCGTTGTGTCCCGCGTTCAGATCAGCTTTTTCAACCGCGCGTCCTCGGACATTCTTTTGACGAGTTCCTTCACCTTTTGCGCCTGCGATTTATGCGCAAGCAAAACGGCATCGTCCGTCAGCACCAGGATCGAATCGCGCAGGCCAACGACAGCGACGGGCGTTTTGTTTTTGGTGCGGCCGTCGTAGATGAGGTTGCGCGCGGCGTCCACGTGGATGAAATCCGCCATGGCGGCATTGCCCTCAGGGTCCTGCTTGATGTGCCGCGCGAGCGCCGGCCACGCGCCGAGGTCGTCCCATTCGAATGCACCGTCGGCCACGATGACGTTCTGGGCCTTTTCCATCAGCGCGTAGTCGATCGAGACTTTTTTGATCTCCGGATATTCCCTGGCCAGCACTTTCGCCAGCTTCGCGGGATTGTTCGCTACCTTGAACCATCGCTGGCAGGCGGCGAACATTTCCGGCTGATGTTTTTCGAGTCCGTTGGTCACGGTGATGAAACTCCAGACGAACATGCCGGCGTTCCAGCGGTATTGGCCGCTATTGACGTATTCCAGCGCGGTCTCGAAATTCGGTTTTTCGACGAAACGTTCGGCCTTGTAAAACATGGTTTTGGTTTTCACCCCGGGCAATTTCGGCAGTTCATTGCCCGTCTGGATATAACCATAGCCGGTCGCCGGTTCGGTCGGTTTGATGCCGATGGTCACGATGGCCTGTCCCTGCGCGGCCATGTCAAACGCGTCGGACAAGATCTGTTGAAATTTTTTGGCATCGGGAATGACATGGTCGGCGGGCAGCACGGCCATCACGCCTGTGGTGGAACGTGCGCCGACCAGCGCCGCGCCGAGCGTCACCGCCGCACAGGTGTCCCGGCCCACCGGCTCGGCGACGATGTTGTCCTTGGGCAGTTTCGGCAGTTGCTTGCGCACCAGCGGCGCCTGCACCTCGTTGGTGATGATAAAAATATTTTTGGCCGGCACCAGGGGCAGCACGCGTTCGACGGCCTCCTGCAGGAAAGATTTTTTGCCGAGGATCGCAAGCAATTGTTTGGGAGTCTGTTCACGGCTCAACGGCCAGAACCGCTCGCCTCGCCCGCCGGCCATGATGATGACAAATCGATCAGCCTGAGGATTTGATGATGTTTTTTTCATTTTGAGCCTGAAATTGGAGAATCTTACCGGTTGCGGAGAAAATAACATTCTACGGAAGCAAATGACAAGCCAAGTAGGTTCATAATTATTTTACGATTTGCGGTTGACTGTTTTACGAACATAAGGCAAATGAAGTCTCGTCAGCGGTTTAAAAACATATAACAACGGACTAAACGGACTAAAAAGGACAAACCACCAAATAAAACCATGAAAATCACCAAACTCATATTAACTGCTGCCGCAGCACTTGGCTTCTGTGCGCTCCAGGCCAATGCGACCATCGTCGGCGTCACCACCAATTACAGCAAACTCAACGTTTCAATCACGGTCACAACCAATAAAGCGGAAAAAACTTCAGGGGATATTGAAACCACAGATACTGCCAGCGCCAAACTCGGCAACAAACAGTTGCTTGCATTGTTTGCCACATACAATGGCATTGATTCCCCCTCCACCGATCCCGTTTGGAAAAATGCCATGCTCGTAATCGGCTGGGACGAACCGTGGGACAATGATGTTCTGGTCGTGGACAAGACCGGCACCAACGTCTTGTTTGATGCCACCACAACCGAAGACAGCAACTTCTATTTCGAAGTCGAATTCGTCTCGGATGGGGACTATGGCGTCGGCTCTACCGTTTATAAGGACGCCAGCCCGGGTTACTGGGATGGAAAAAATACTGATTCCGCATATTATCAACTATTCGTTGACGAAGACCCCTTCTCTTATATCGACATCTGGGGTGAAGGCGGCAGCACCCAAAACTTCCATCAGGATTGGAATGCAGAGATATACACGACATGGTCGGACACTGAAAGTGCCATCTTCCCGTTCCAAGGCTCTCAGGATTTTGAGGACTATTCGGCGAGCGCCAAAGCCACAATCACTGCCGACGGCCACGGCAAAGGTTTCAATTTAGTCAACTGGGCTATTGAAAATTGGTGAAAACTTGATCGGCCACGCCGAAATAGTTCTAATTGCCATAAAAGCGCTTCAACTGGTTCGATACATCAAAGTATCGAACCAGTTTTTGCTTTTTCATGTGACAGCTTTCTCCGAAATGGTTTAATGTGGGTTGAATTAAATATGAGACCGAAAATCGTATTGATGGTTCTAGTTGTAGCTGGCTTGATCGTGGCGGGTGCAATTTTTTTGAAAAGGCCGGCACCCACATCGGAACCAGTGGCGGAAACCAGCCCGGTTCAAAAAACTGTTGACGCTGTCCAACCGGAGACAAATACGGTTGTACTGCCACAACCGGTCGCATCTCCCACCAACGCAGTACCACAGGCGGTTGCAGTGGTGACGAACGAACCAGCTCCTGCTTATGCCTCCGAGGCCGAACATCAGGCGGCGATTGATGCCGAGAAAAATCTGCTGGCCGGTTTGGCCATGAATAACGATCCCGAATCATTGTCAAACATTCTGGCTGCGTTGCAGTCGCCGGATAAAGAAGTCCGCATGGCCGCAATCGATGCCGCCCGGCAATTTGAGGATACAAACGCCATCCCGGCTTTACGGGCCGCCGCCTACAACGCGCCGCCGGATGAAGCCATAGCCATGCTGAACGCTGTCCAATGGCTCGAAACCCCGACAGCAGACCTTACGTCCGCCGCTGGCACCCACCCGGATCTGACCGCTGCACAAGCACAAGCCATAATTGCCGATCAGGCTAAAAACACCGTCAGGCAGACAGCTGTGCTAAACAATAGAGCCGCCCAACTCAACGGACAGAATTCCGCTCCCGGTGGCCAGAACAACCAATCCCAGCCCGGTGCTGCTCCCGGTTCAGCACACGCCGCACACGCCAACGTGATCCCCACGTCGAACCAGCAGTGAGGTTTGGCCGGCCCTGATTTGCCGGTCAAATAGTTTTCACCGCGTCGGCCAGCGATTTCACGAACGCGCCAACCTTTGCGACGAGTTCCGGCGATTTGCCGTGTTCGGCAATCTGGTTCACAATCGCGCTGCCGACCACGCAGGCATCGCCTTCCTTTGCAACGGTTTTGGCCTGGTCGGGGTTGGAAATGCCAAAACCGATGGCGATGGGTAAATCCGTATGTGCGCGAATTTTTGCGACCTGCGTCGATAGATTCGACGCGACCTGCGATTGCATGCCGGTGACGCCTTCGCGCGAAATATAATAGATGAACCCGGTGCCGCGTTTGACGATCAGCGCCATGCGGTCTTCCGGCGTCGTCGGGGCCACGAGATAAATATGGCAAAGGCCGTGTTTCTGCATCAACGTCTCGTAGTTGTCCGATTCTTCGGGCGGCAGGTCCAAAACCAGCAAACCATCCACACCGGCCTTGGCGGCATCGGCAATAAACTTTTCCAGGCCGACCTTGTGGATGAGATTGAAATAAATATAAAGAACGATCGGCACCTCTGATTGCCTGCGGATGGCGGTGATCGTTTCCAAAACTTTCGGCGGGGTGGTGCCGGATTCCAGACCGCGCTGCGCGGCGAGCTGGTTCACCAAGCCGTCGGCAAGCGGATCGCTGAAGGGAACGCCGAGTTCCACCACGGCCACGCCGGCCCGGTCAAAGGCGAGCGTCAGGTCATGCGTGGCCTGAAGGTTCGGGTCGCCCGCGCCGATATAAACGACGAGGCCTTTTTGATTGGCGGACTTCAGTTGCGCGAATTTCGCGACAATGCGGTTCATTCAGGATAGTTTCGAGTTTCAGGTTGCAAGTTTCAAGCTTCAAGCCAGTTTCGCCCAAATGCTTCCAAACGGGTTTTTGACGCAAAAACAAATCCCGCCGTCGCAAAAGCTGAATGTTAAATCAAAAGAGCGCCAATTTGCCTTACCAACTTTGTCCAACGGGTGCTAAAATATGAGTGCTCAAAAATAGTGGAATGAAGACAACCTTGAATATCTTATTTGCTGCGGCCATGACGGCATTGGGCTGCTCCATGGGCAGCGCGCAAATTATTTATTCCAACAATTTTGCCCTGGGGGGCACAGTAAACATCTCGGGAACCGCACCGACGGTGGCCACCAACTTCGCCGGCGGCATCAGTTCTGCGACTTGGAATGACGCTTTAGGATATAATAACACCGGTTCCATGTTGGCAAACGGGAACAACAGCACAACGTTGGGTGACAGCTGGCTTTTGCCGTTTGCACCGCAGAGTGGATATATCTATACCCTGACAGGTTCGCTGACTTTCACGGGCAGTCCGGGCAATTGGGTCGGGCTTGGATTTGCAGAATACGCCCCGGTTAATCTATCTTCCGGCGGCCGGTTCGCCGACAATTTTGTAAACGGTTATGACCATATTATTTTCACCGAATCGAGTGGAAACGTGCAGTATTTTTCGGGCCCGAGAGGGAATAGCCCGGCCATCTACAATGCGAACAGCACTTTTACCGCCAACACGCCGCAAACAATCTCCGTGCAGGTGATATTGAATACGACGGGCAGCGCCTGGACGATCGCTGCTTATGTAAATGGCGTTCAAATGAGCAGCACCTTTACCTATGCCAGCAATCCGTCAATCGGTGCCGTTGGAATTACGCAAAACAGCTTAAGCACTCCAGGTACCGCCCGCTGGAATTATTTGTCGCTTACAGCCGCCGGGACAGGTCCCGTGACAGGCACGGTCAATGCCACGGTGACTTTTTCATCAGCGAACGCAGGCAGACCGTTAAATCCGTCATTCGACGGGTTGAGCTACGAGAAAACGCAAATCACTGAATTCTTTTTCAATTCCAACAATATTCCGCTGGTAAAGTTGTTCGGCTTGATCTCCACCCCCGCTGTTTTGCGCCTCGGTGGCGGCACGGTGGACCAATCGGGCTGGAATGGAATATCGAATACCGTTCCAATCACTTCAACTCAAGTGGACACCCTGGCAGGGTTTATGAAAGTGCTGCCGGGAAACTGGAAAGTGATTTACGGCATTAATTTTGTATCCAACACTCCCGCGAACGCCGCCGCCGAAGCAGTTTATGCGGCAAACGCGCTGGGAACCAACCTGCTCGGGTATGAACTCGGGAACGAACCTGAATATTATCCCAATTTTAGTTATAGCTCTTATCGTTCTAGCTGGCGTTCGCTAGCCGCCGCCATTACCAATGCAGTCCCGGGCTGGGCCGGCACCAATGGCGGCACTGGCTGGGTTTTTGCCGACGCGGACGCCGGCCAGGGCCAGTTAGCGGCCATCACGGACCCGTTTGCCAGCGATGAATCGGGCGTGGTTTCGCTGCTGACCCAACATTATTATCGCGCCGCCGGTGGATCAATCAACGACACCATGCAACTGTTGTTGCAACCCGATCCGTCAATTCTGGTTCCGCTGGTTACCAACATCGTGGGGGCGGCCAATGGACATCAATCGCTCGGCGCCCGCATCACTGAAACCGGCTCGTACTCTGCCGGAGGTGTGCAAGGCGTGAGCGACGCTTACGGCGCGGCCCTCTGGTCGTTGGACTTCATGTTCACGATGGCGGTAAACGGCGGCGCAGGCGTCAATTTTCACGGTGGTTGGATTAGTCCCTATTCGCCGCTGATAGATGACCGGACGAATGTCTGGCGGGTGGGGCCTGAATTTTACGGGCTGAAAATGTTTTCACTGCTGCCGCAAGGCAACGTCATTCCGGCCGCCATTACGGTATATTCAGGCACCAATCTCACAGCCTATGGCGTACGACAGGCAAGCGGTGCCATCAGCGCTCTGCTGAATAACAAAGATGCGAATAACACGGTGGTGGTGACCGTCAGCTTGGGGACGAATGTCGTCAATGCACAACTCATCAAGTTGACGGGGCCATCGCTCTCCAGTTCCAGTAGCTACACACTCGGCGGCGCGATAATCAACGCGGCTGATGGCACCTGGAAAGGCGGTGTGCAAGCGGTGCTCCCAGCAACAAACGGGCAATTAACTGTGTCTGTGCCGCCCATGAGCGCCTTTTTGTTGAACCCCGTGTTGCCCCCCCCCGCAATCTTGTCCAGCGTGAGCGGCAATCAGTTGACCTTGAACTGGTCGACGAACTACACCGGCTGGCTGCTGAAATCGAACTCCTTCGGCTTGACCACCACGAACTGGTATACGGTACCCGGCTCGGGCAACACCAACCACGTGCAGATCACGATCCAACCCAGCCAAAGCAACGTGTTTTACCGCCTGTCGTCACAATAGCCTGATTAAACGAGGACACAGGACGTTCACGGCAGCGTGAGCCGGTAAAACTCCGCTGTTGCCGGGGTCGGGAGTGTAATCTGGCTGTTCGTGCCCGTGTTCACCGGCGTATTGCTCAAGGTTGCCCAATTGGTGGTCAGCAGCGACGCATTGGTTTGCAGACGATACGGGCTGTTCGTGTAAGGCCAGCGAAACACCAGCGAAGACGGCGGGGAAAAAGTCAGCGTCAGCGGCGGATATGCCACCGTCACGGAAACATTATCCAAAAGAATGCCGTTGGTGACGGCAACTCCGTTCGTGGCGTTGATGCCGTGGAACGAGAGGATGGGCGAGGCGTTGGTGGCAAACCAAACGGCACTGAATTTCTGGTAGGAAATCGCGTTGGCGGAATGTGGGAAAAAGGAGGGCAACGCCACACATACCGGACTGAGTCCAAACTGCTGGCCGATTTGGATCCATATCGCGGCGCCGTTGGTGAGCGGTCCGTCCGTGCCCAAATAATAGCTGATGTTGTAGAGCGCGCCGATTTTCGAATTGAAGGTGGTTCCGAGGCAATCTTGCGAGTCGTCGGTGGGATGACCGCGAAAATAGGCAAAATAACTGCCTTGCTCCGCGACTTCGGGCGGGGAGCCGGCCTGAGCCACGCCAAAAATGCTGTCATTGTCCGCCCCCGCCACCCAGCCCCACCTAGTGAATACATTCTGGCCGGCCGGCCCCGCCTCAAAACTGCCGTTGACCACGAGATTTGTCTGCGCCTGCGCCGTCGCGAACGCAACAAATGCCGTCACGGCGAAAATTGCCTTTGCGAAACGGCGGATGTGACATGAACGGTTCACCGTGTGAATTCATCAGACCATTGGCCAAAGTTTAATCGCGCATTGTAGCACAAAAGCCTGTCCGCCACAAATAACGGTGGCAGGTATGCCGTCAGCCGCAGCATCGGCCAGCCGGTATGGCTACACAATTGACCGCGCGGATAATTTACCGCATCATTGCGGCGGGTTTTGTGAATACTCCAACTCCAAGAATTGCCATCATCATTCCCGCCTTCAACGCTGCGGCGTACATTGCGGAAACCCTCGATAGTGTGCTGGCGCAGACGCTTCCCCCGGCGGAAATCATCGTGGTGGACGACGGCTCGGCCGACAACTCCGCGGAAATCGCCGCTACTTTCAGCCCGCAGGTCAAGGTGCTGCGTCAAAAAAATTCCGGGACGGCCGGCGCCCGGCAGGCCGGCGCGGGGGTCACGAATTCGGAACTGATTTTGTCCGTCGACGCCGATGATGTATTGCTGCCGTCCGCACTGGCAACGCTCGCGGCCGCGTTGCGCGCGAACCCCGCTGCCGTGCTGGCCGTCGGCGCGGCGGAAATGTGGACCCCCGGCGCAGCGAACCCGACCGGACCGGACCCGGACGTGGTCTGGCCGGGTGAAAAAAACTTCTGGCGCGACCTGTTGCTCGGCAATCGCATCCGCACCACCGGCTGCGTTTTGATGCGCCGCTCGTCGCTCGTCGCCGCTGGCGGATGGGACCCGGACCGGCGTCTGCTCGGCACCGAGGACTGGGAATTGTGGCTGCGACTTGTGGAACAGGGACCGTTCGCCCGCGTGCCCGAAACGGTGTTGAAGTATCGTCTGCATCCCGGCTCGTTTATGGTGGTCCAGCGCCGGAAAGTGTTGGTCAGCGCCTTCGCCACGCTCGCCAAGCACCGCGCGCGCTGGCGGCATGACCGCGACCGCTCGGAGGCCGTGGCCAATGCCGAATGGGCTAACTGTGTCAAGGTCGCACACGCAACGCTGTCGGATGCGCGGATGGACCTGGCGCGGGGAAAATTCGGTGCCGCGTTTGGCGCGCTCGCGGAAACGGCGCGGCTGGGAACGCGCCCGCTCGCGGAGCGAATCCTGACGATTCCCCGACGCCACGCGACGCGTGTCATACGCGGGGTTTGACCCCACGGCAAATTTTCCGCATCATCGCCGTGGATTTTGTGAACACTCCGGCCCCAAGAATTGCCATCATCATTCCCGCCTTCAACGGCGCGGCATTCATCGCGGAAACCCTCGATAGCGTTCTGGCGCAGACGCTTCCGGCGGCGGAAATCGTCGTGGTGGACGACGGCTCGGCCGACAACTCCGCAGAAATCGCCGCCGGTTTTAACTCGCGGGTCAAGGTGCTGCGTCAAAAAAATTCCGGGACGGCCGGCGCCCGGCAGAGCGGCGCGGGGGTGACGAATTCGGAACTGATTTTATCTGTCGATGCCGACGACATATTGCTGCCGGACACGCTGGCAAGGCTCACGGACGCGCTGCGTGCGAACCCCGCCGCCGTGCTGGCCGCCGGCCCGGCGGAACTATGGACGCCTGGCGCCCCCAACCCGTCCGTGCCGGACACGGAAGTGCTCTGGCCGGTTGAAAAGCACTTCTGGCGCAGCCTGTTGAGCGGCAACTGCATCCGCACATCCGGCTGCGCTTTGATGCGCCGTGCCGCGCTCGTAGCGGCGGGCGGATGGGACGCAGACCGGCAGCTGCTGGGCTCCGAGGACTGGGATTTATGGCTGCGGCTCGCGGAGCAGGGGCCGTTCGCCCGCGTACCCGGCACAGTATTGAAATACCGCCTGCATCCCAACTCGTTTACGGTGACGCGGCGCAGACAAATGTTCAGCAGCGCCTTTATGCTGCTCGCCAAGCACCGCGCGCGCTGGCGGCATGACCGCGACCGCTCGGCGGCCGTGGCCGATGCCGAATGGAATAACTGCGTCAACGTCACCCGCGCAACACTCCAGGATGCGCGGACGGATCTGGCGCAGGGCAAGTTCGTCGCCACGATTGGTGCTCTCGCGGAAACGGCGCGGCTGGGAGCGCGTCCGCTGGCGGAACGATTCCTGTCGATTCCCCGCCGGCACTGGACGCGCGCCGTACGCCGGATTTGACCGCGCGGCAAATTTTCCGCATCATCGCAGCATGGCTAGCACCTTCGGACACATTTTTCGCATCACGACCTGGGGCGAATCCCATGGTGGTGGCGTGGGTGTGGTCGTGGACGGCTGTCCCCCGCGTCTGAAACTTTCCGAGGCGGACATCCAGCCCGACCTAGACCGTCGCCGTCCGGGCCAGTCCAGGATCACCACCCCGCGCAAGGAATCTGACACGATCCAGATTTTGTCCGGGATTTCGTCCACCGGCCTCACGCTCGGCACCCCGATTTCCCTGTGGGTTAAAAACGAGGACCAGCGTTCCGAGGCCTACAATGAGATGAAGGACAAGTTCCGTCCTTCCCACGCCGATTTCACCTACTTTGCCAAATACGGCATCCGCGCCTGGCAGGGCGGCGGCCGCGCGAGCGCGCGCGAAACGGTCGGCCGCGTCGCCGCCGGTGCCATCGCCAAAAAAATCCTGCGCGAAAAATTCGGCGTGGAAGTCCTCGCCTACGTCAAGCAGGTGCAAAAGATCATCGGCAACGTGAATCCTGAAAAAGTGAAACTGAAGGACGTCGAGTCGAATATTGTCCGCTGTCCCGATGCCAGGGCCGCCGAAAAAATGATCCGGCTCATCGAAAAAATGCGCCGCGAAGGCAACACCGTCGGCGGTATCGTGGAAGGCATCGCGCGCGGCGTGCCCGCCGGCTGGGGCGAACCCGTGTTCGACAAACTCGAAGCCGATCTGGCCAGGGCGATGCTGAGCCTGCCCGCCTGCAAAGGCTTCGAAAGCGGCGACGGTTTCGCGGGAATTTTGCTGACCGGCCTGGAACACAACGACCCGATCCGCGCGAAACATCAGAAAGCCTACACGACCACGAACCGCTCCGGCGGCATCCAAGGCGGCATCTCGAACGGCGAGACGATTTTTTTCCGCGCGGCGTTCAAGCCCGTCGCCACCGTGATGCACGCGCAGGATACGGTGGATGAGACCCTTCATAACACCACGCTCAAAGGCCGCGGCCGGCACGATCCCTGCGTGCTGCCCCGCGCCGTGCCGATGGTCGAGGCGATGACCGCGCTCGTATTGGTCGACCACGCCATGCGCCAGCGGGCGCAATGCAGTTGATTTTTTCGAAACCCGCGCGAAGTTGTCACCAACATAGATTCTTATGGCTGAAATCACCATCAACCAATTGCCGCCGGAAGTGCGGCGTTTACACACGAAGGCTATCGAAGCCGCCCAACGCGAAAATCACGATTACGCCATGACGCTGTTCGCCCAGGTGCTGTCCAAGCATCCGGGCTTTTTTGAAGGCCGCAAACAGTTGCGCGCGGCGCAACTCGCCAAGGCCGGCGCACAGAACACCGGCTTCTTCAAAAAAATGCTGAGCGGCGCGGGTTCTTCCCCGCAGATCGCCAAGGCAAAAATGGCGATGAGCAAAAATCCCGCCGAGGCGATGGCCATTGCGGAAGAAGTATTGAATGCCGACCCGCACACTTCCGCTGCGTACCGCATCATCGCCGATGCGGCAGTCGGGCTCGAACTGCCGCAGACGCGGGTCTTTGCGCTGGAGTCGCTTGCCCGGATTTCGCCGAAGGACAAGGCCGCCGTCATGGAGTTTGCGGAAGCGGCCTCGGAGACGGGGGCGAATACGGATGCGGCGGAAAAAGTCTTGAACGAACTGATTCGCGCATCGGGCTACGACCAGGATCTGCTGCAGTTGCAGAAAAATCTTTCCGCGCACAAGACGATGAAGGATGGCGGCTACGACAAGGCCGGGTCTGAAGGGTCCTCCTTCCGCGATATGTTGAAGAACAAGGATGAGTCCGTTGCGCTGGAGCAGGAAAACAAAGTTCAAAAATCCGAGGATCAGGCGGCGCGGCTCATCGCCGAATATGAATCGCGCCTGCCAAAAGAACCGGAAAATTTCAAGATGCTCCGTTCGCTTGCGGAACTTTACACCCAGAAAAGCCGCTTTGACGAGGCCCTGGAAATTTACGCCCGCATCAAAAACTCACCGCACGGCAATGACCCGTCGCTCGACCAGGCGATGGCGGCCACGCAGGTGCGGAAATTTGACTTTGCCATCGCGCAGGTGAACCCGTTCGCACCGGAACACGCGGAACAAGTGACGCAGATCACCGCGCAAAAAGCGGAATACCAGATCGCCGAGTGCAAACAGCGCGTTGAAAAATATCCGACCGACATGGCCATCCGTTTCGAGATGGGGCAACTCTATTTTCAGGCCGGAAAAATCAACGAGGCTATCGGGGAATTCCAAAAAGCGCAGGGCAACCCGCACAAACGCCTGGCCGCGATGAGTTTTTTGGCGCAATGCTTCGCGAAGAAGGGCATGAATGATTCTGCCGTGCGCACGTTGCAGAACGCCATCAAGGAAAAACCGGGGTTCGACGAGGAAAAAAAAGATTTGATCTACAACCTCGGCAGCGTTTTGGAACAAATGGGCAAGAAGGCGGAAGCGCTTGAACAATTCCTCATCATCTGGGAATCGGACATCAGCTACCGCGACGTGGCGGCGAAAGTAGAGTCGCTTTCCGCCGGGCAATAGATTGTTTTAAAATAAACTGCGGTCATCACGGCTGTTACTCTCTCTCCCTCACCCTGACCCTCTTCCGCTGGGAGAGGGAACAGCCATGTGGGCTTTTTCTTTGGTCGAGTGCAGCGTACTCCAATCCAGTCGCAGGTTTTCATATAAAACCGGGAGCGCTTCCCCCTCTCCCAGCGGGAGAGGGCGGGGGTGAGGGAGAAAATTAATGAAAATCAACAGGTGCCGGTTTTCTTAAACCGCTTGATCACTTCATCTGCGAAAGAATCTGGTCGGTGATGGCTTTCACCGCCGCTTCCGCCTCGGGGTCGACGCCGCCGCTCGGTTCACCGGCACCCGGCACCTCGCAAGTCGCGCCTTGCCGCCATTCGTCACAATCGCAGAGTTCCGCTTCCTTCATGTTGTAGCGCGGATCCACGTAGCCGAGGGATTTCTTGATGTTCAAGATCTCCTTCATCTGCGGGCCGGTGAAGGTGTTGATCGGCTTGCCGAGCTGGCGGGCCACGATGATCGTGCGGCAATAGGCCTCGATGATTTCCATCCGCCAGTAGGCTTCCTCAATGCTGTTGTGGCTCCAGGACACGACCCCATGGTTGGCCATCAAAATCGTGTTGTACTGGTCGGTAAGTTCGGCGACGAGCTTGCCCATCTCCGGGGAACCCGGCGTGCGATACGGTGCCACGCCGACGCTGCAAAAAACCTCATACTCGGGCAGCATGCACGTGGGCGGCGCCTCGCCGACGATGGCAAAAGCCGTCGCGTAGGGCGGATGACAATGGCAGGTGGCCACCGCCTTCGGCTGCTTTTTCATCATCTGCAAGTGCATCAAGATTTCGCTCGTGCGCTTTTTCGTGCCGAGTAGCTGGTTGCCCTCGAAGTCCACGAGGCACATGTCCTCGGGCGTGAGCGAGCCCTTGCTGACGAGCGTTGGCGTGCAGATGGCGATGTCCTCGCCGGCGCGGATCGCCATGTTGCCGCCGTTGCCGTCAACGTATTCGCGCTGCCAGAGACGCTTGCCCATCGCGCAAATCTGTTCCTTCAAGCTGTGCGCGTAGGGCGAATTGAAAAACGCCTCGAGTTCCGGCTTGGGCGATTTGGAATTGAGAATTTTGACCGGCGGCGAAAGTTTGTCGGCGGCCTTTGCGGACGGCACGACGGAATTTTTTCCGTTCATTTCCGAATCCTGGATCATTTCGCGCGCGGACGGCGTGAGGATGGCGTCGGCGGGAAGATTGTTCAGACTCTTCCCGTCACGGATCATCTCCTGAATTTC